>JALRGY010000036.1 GCA_023253325.1 Candidatus Nanopelagicales bacterium
GGAGATGACTCATCAGATCTCACCAGGTTTCGAATCGAGCAGATGACGTGGATTGGCGCGGGGCTCATTGCGGGAGCGCTTTTTGGATTGTGGAATGTTCTGCGCGGGTCTTCACCGGTCACGATTCTGATCACGATAGTGCTGGGGGTGGTCATAGCCGCACTCGTGCATGACAAATATGTCTCGCACCTGGCTCGGAAACGAGTAGCTTCGATGGACCAGCAATTCCCGGACATAGCCGAACTGCTTGCGTTCTCGGTTACCGCTGGTGAAACCCCGCTAGCGGCGCTTGCTCGTGTGGCGGGGATGAGTAGTGGGGTTCTCTCCGGTGAACTCAACAGTTGCGTGCGGGACATTCGTTCGGGCGATTCATTGGCTTCCGCACTGCGAGCAATGGCGCAACGAACAGGTTCCCGAAACGTCGAGCGATTCACTGACGGGCTGGTCATCGCTTTGGAGCGGGGAACCCCACTCAGTGAAGTCCTGCGGGCTCAAGCATCGGATGCACGCAATCAACAGCGACAGCATCTCATTGAACTTGCGGGCAAAAAGGATGTCGCAATGCTCGTACCAGTTGTTTTTTTCGTCCTTCCGACGGTGATTGTCATTGCGCTTTTTCCAGCCATGCGAGGTTTGCAGGTTTTAGTCCCATAAGTAAGAAGTAGTAGAAGAAATCAACACTTGAAAGGTAATGCTATGAAAATCGAATCGATGCTCCACAAACTATTTCAGCGTTTAGGCAACGACCGGGGCGATGTTCCAGGCTGGGTCCTAGTCGCCGTCATGACGGCAGGACTCGTTACTGCTATTTGGCTGATCGCCGACGACCAACTCACCAGCATTCTTGATCGCGCTATTTCGAGTGTTTCGGCCTAGCCGAACGGGAACTAAATGTCGCGGTTGGCGCGATGATCGTGGCAATGCAAGCGTTGAATTCGCTCTGATTGCGCCGCTGTTGATGCTCATTGCTTTGGCGGTAATCCAACTGATGCTGGCAGTCCATGTGCGCTCTGTGCTTGTCAGTGCCGCACGCGATGGTGCTCGAGTGGCTGCACTCACTGGATCACACCTCGCTGATGGCGAATCGAGAACCAGGGAAATTCTCGAGAGCAATATTGCGGGAACTGCGGTGACCAAGATTTCCGCACGCCGAGAGGTGGTCGATGACGTGGAGGTTGTTGAGATGAACATCGAAGCTGACCTGCCGCTTCTTGGCATATATGGACCAACAACCATGAAATTGAGTGGACATGCATTTGTTGAGTAAATTCTCTCGTGATCAGGGCAGTGCCACGATCGAATTCATTGTTGTGGGTATTGGAATTATCGCACCATTGGTCTACATCGCACTGGCTGTTCTCACCCTGCATTCCGCATCCTTCGCCGCCAACTCGGCCGCATGGGAGGCGGCACGCGCGTTCATGACGAGTGACAGTGTTGCGCAGGGAAACAGAAGTGCGATTCGTTCGGTGCAGCAGGCATATGTTGATCACGATGTTTCTGGAGCAGCCCCCACGGTCAGCGTTGTGTGCACGAACGGTCCTTGTCTTTCCCCCGGTTCACTGCTCACGATTGAGGTGGAGAGCTACGTGGCATTGCCGCTCATCCCTCGCTGGAGTGACGGTTCCGTTATCGCGATGCCGGTGAGCGCAGAGGTGACCGTATTGGTGGATGAATTTAGACAGGCGGGCTAGGCCATGGATTATTCATCGGAGCGGGGAAGCATCGTGCTTCTTGGTATTGGATTCATCGGAGTATGTTTGCTGGCTCTCGCAGTTGTCACAGATGCATCGTCGGCATTCATTCAGCAGAGAAACCTGCAGTCATATGCAGATTCAATTGCATTGGCTGGTGCTCAGGGAATCGACCGAGCTGAGTACTACCGAAGGGGTGCAACCGAGTCCACGAGGTTAGATCCACAGGTGGTTAGGTCCACCATTGAAGGTCAGATTCGCGCATTTGATGTGCCGAATCAGCCTCAGGTGGAATTTAGTTCCAATGGAACAGCCGTTTCCGTTGTCGTGAAAGCGCCGCTTCGACTCACATTTTTTGACACGCTGCCCTTTGACCCAGTTGTTGTCAGCGCAACGGCTCGATTGGACTACCGCGAACCTGCGTGAGCCAAGGTCGTAATGTTGTCCCGTGCCGTCCCTCGAGATTCAAGAGCGCCTATCTGATCTTGCGACCAAAGTGGACAGCATCGGGATTGTTCTTGATGTTGAGAACATGAAGAAAAATATTGCAGAACTTGAGGCTGAAGCTTCGGTGCCCAATTTGTGGGACGATCAAGCAAACGCTCAGCGAGTGACCTCGAAGCTTTCATCCGTTCAGGGTGAGTTGCGCAAATTTGAGTCGGTTCAAAGTCGTATGGGTGATCTGCCGGTGTTATTTGAATTGGCCGAGGATGAAGGTGACCCTGACTCGTTAGCCGAGGCAGTTAAAGAACTTGAATCCATGGAAGCGGTAGTGGGCGAACTTGAAATTCGCACTCTGTTGTCGGGTGAGTACGACGAACGCGAAGCGCTTGTCACAATACGTTCCGGTGCAGGCGGAGTCGATGCCGCCGACTGGGCCGAAATGTTGTTGCGCATGTATACCCGCTACTGCGAGCGGCACGGTTGGAGCTACGAGGTGTACGACACCTCATATGCGGAAGAAGCAGGCATTAAGTCGGCCACCTTTGCTGTCAAAGCGCCGTACGCCTATGGCACGTTGTCCGTCGAACAGGGCACGCACCGTCTGGTGCGCATTTCACCATTTGACAATCAAAACCGACGTCAAACCTCGTTCGCTGACGTCGAGGTCATTCCCGTTCTCGAGCAGTCAGAGAGTGTCGATATTCCGGAGGATGATCTCCGCATAGATGTGTATCGATCCAGTGGACCGGGTGGACAGGGTGTGAACACCACGGATTCCGCGGTCCGAATCACACATATTCCAACGGGGATAGTGGTGTCTTGCCAAAACGAGCGCTCACAACTCCAAAACCGCGCTACGGCCATGGCCGTATTGCAGGCAAAGTTGCTGGAAACAAAACGGCAAGAGGATCGGGCCAAAATGGACGCCCTCAAGGATTCCTCGGGTGGTTCATGGGGAAATCAGATGCGTTCTTATGTCCTGCACCCCTATCAAATGGTGAAAGACCTCCGAACGGAGCACGAAACTGGAAACACCTCAGCGGTGCTTGATGGTGAAATCGATGACTTTGTGCAGTCGGGAATTCGGTGGAGAAAGACGATTTCGGCCGCGCCGTAACCACCCGTAAATCTGCCCTCGGCATAGACTGAACTAGTTCGAGCGAAAGACTTCCCTCAGGAACGGAGTGCCATTAAGTGATCCTGTTCGATTCGGTGACCAAGTTGTATCCCAACCAGGCCCGCCCTGCCCTCGAAGATGCATCCCTTGAGATTGAAAAGGGCGAATTCGTTTTCCTTGTTGGTCCCTCAGGTTCAGGCAAGTCCACGTTCCTGCGCTTGGTATTGCGTGAAGAGCGACCAACATCAGGCAATGTCTGGGTGCTGGGCAAAGACCTCATGCGCCTTTCGAATTGGAAGATCCCAGCACTGCGCCGTGAGATTGGAACCGTCTTCCAGGATTTCCGTTTGCTCCCCAATAAAACAGTTTTTGAGAATGTCGCTTTCGCCCTCGAGGTGATTGGCAAGCCCAAGTCCCATATTCGTAAGGTCGTGCCTGAGGTGCTCGAGGTCGTCGGTCTTGAGGGCAAAGAAGATCGCAGACCAGATGAACTCTCGGGTGGCGAGCAGCAGCGTGTCGCTATTGCCCGAGCGTTTGTTAACCGCCCGAAATTGTTGATCGCTGATGAACCAACGGGAAACCTCGATCCCGGGACATCTGTCGGGATCATGAAGCTCCTGGATCGCATTAACAGGTTGGGAACAACGGTGGTCATGTCCACCCATGATGCTCAGATCGTTGACCAGATGCGCAGGCGTGTGATTGAACTTGAACACGGTCATGTGGTTCGTGATCAGTCACGCGGCGTGTACGGGTACGCCCGCTAATGCGCGCGCAATTTGTTGCCAGTGAGGTGGGCAACGGACTTAAAAGAAACCTCACCATGACTCTTGCGGTGATCATCACTGTGGCTGTTTCATTGACACTCTTTGGCGTGAGTCTGCTCGTACGCTCGCAAGTAGATACCATGAAAGATTTTTGGTACGACAAAGTTGAAGTGTCCATATTCCTGTGCGCAAAGGGCAGTGACACACCCTCGTGTGTGGGAGGAGAGGTCACCCGCGCTCAGCGCGACCAAATCCGTGCTGACTTGGAATCATTACGTCCACTCGTGTCAGAGATTTATTATGAATCCCGCACTGAAGCATTCGCACGCTTTCAAGAGCAGTTTGCAAACTCACCCATCGTTGACAGTGTGAGTGAAAATGCTCTCCCGGAATCATTCCGGGTCAAACTCTCTGACCCGACCCAGTACGACGTCGTTGCGTCTGCATTTGCAGGCAGACCGGGAATTGAGCAGGTCAATGACCAGCGTCAAGTATTGGACAAATTCTTCAGGCTATTGGGTGGTTTACAGGCGGTGGCCCTCATCATTGCAATCGTGATGTTGGTAGTGACGGTGTTATTGATTGTGAACACCATGCGGGTTGCCGCTTTCAGTAGGCGACGGGAAACGGGAATCATGCGCTTGGTGGGTGCGAGCAACCTCTACATTCAATTACCGTTCTTGCTTGAAGCCGCGGTGTCAGCAGGCATCGGAGCCCTGCTTGCCGTTGGTGGTCTCGTGTTGGCCAAGTCCATTGTGATTGACCAGGTACTTGCCCCATCATTCCAATTCACGGCCTTTGTCGGCTGGGATGCCGTCTTTGCCATTGCCCCGCTTCTTCTGATTGTCGGCATTGGGCTTTCCGGGATTGCGGCCTTCTTCACCCTCAGGAAGTACTTGAGGGTTTAGTCAAAGAATCCCCGTGTTACGGGCGTGACTCATGTGATATCTCGGGTTACTCTCGGCAGGTGGTCCCCCCCCGCAAGTCCCTAACACTGCGCGCCTTGGTGGCGCCGATCATGGCGCTTGCTGTAGTTGCCACGGGCGCCGTGGTACCTGCCCCTGCATCAGCGGACAATCTTGATTCCATCAAGTCTGCCCAAAAGGCCAATGGAAACAAGATCGAAGACACAGAACAAGCACTTGAAGGCGCAAAAAAGCGCATTCGTAAAGCCGTAAACGCAGCGACTATTGCCCAAAGAAAATTTGAGAATGCACAGCGAGAAAAAAAGTCCGCCCAACGTGAAGCACGGCGAAGTGCCGCAGTCGCGGACCAACTCCAACGCGAGGCTGCCCATGCCGCAAGTGATTACGCTCTCGGGATTCGCGCAAAGGATCGAATCCAAAAAAAGTTAAATTCACAGCGTAATGACATGGATTCTGTTGCTCGAGCTGTCTACCTACAGGGTCCGATCAACGAATTAGATGTTATTTTCAATACCAATTCACCCGCGGATTTTACTGCAAATCTAGTTGCCGTTGATTACATCAGTCGGCAGCAACAAAATGTAGAGACTGCAATCATGGTGACGCAGGCTGAAGTGAACATGCAGGAAGTTCGGCTCAAGGAACTCTCGAGCAAAGCATCCGTTGCGAGCGACAGAGCTCGGGTGCAGTTGCGCAAAGCCGAGCAGGCCCTTGCCAAAGCAACGGCCAAGCAACGTGAGGTTGTGAAGTTGCGGGCAGCAAAGAAGTTGGCTCTCAAGAAGGCTCGGCAATATGCGGGACAGGTTAAGTTGAGATACGAGCGACTAAAAAAGGAAGAACGTCGATTACAAGCTGCGGCCAAGAAAGCGGTTGCTGCAGCGAAGAAGGCGGCAGCCGAGGCTAAAGCCAAGGCGCAAGCCCAAGCTCAAGCCCAAAGTCAAGGCCAGAATTCCAATGGTGATCTCACCTGGCCAGTTCCTGGCTACTCGAAATCGGGGAATGTCGGCTCGCGCATCCATCCGATTTACGGCTACAACTCGTGTCACACAGGTATCGACATTGGTGCGCCTTCGGGCCTGTCCGTGAAGGCAGCGGATTCCGGGACCGTGGCGACAATCAGCCGAGGCGGGATCTACGGCAATGCGGTGCTCCTGGTTCACTCGGATGGACTTACCACTTTCTACGCCCACCTATCGAGTGCAAGTGTTCAGATAGGCCAGAGCGTTGGCGCGGGGGAGCAGGTGGGTCTGATCGGTTCAACAGGTTGGTCAACAGGTCCTCACCTGCACTTTGAGACTCGCATCAATGGCACGCCCTATGATCCAATGGGTTGGTTTGGCGGACCTCGGGTTCCGGTGGGCTGCGCCAGCTAGAAACTTGAGCGGGACTAACTAGGTTCGTGAATGAAACGGTGAGGAGGGCATGATGCGTAATCCAACTGCCCCTGATTTTGTTTACGACCCTCATCCCCGCAAACTCTCGCGAAAAGGCTGGACCGTCCTCGGAGTTGTCGCGGTCATTGTGATCGCCGTGTATTACCTGGTGGTGACCTTCTATTCATCTGAAGGCGGCAGTCAATTTTCAAGCAGCGGGACTCAAAACGCGGATGGCATCACCTTGGAACTTGAGCCAGTTGCCCTCCAACCTGATCAAGGCCTAGCAACTTTTCGTGTCTCGCTAACCTCGGAGGACAGCAACATTGCCGATGGCAGCGACCGGGCCGTGGACAATCTTCGCCTGACCGTGAGCGGCCCCGATGGCAGCCAGGAAATTCGTTTCCCCCAAGGAACAGCATTTGGTCGCGCCGAATTGATGCTTGGCATCTCTGGTGAATTAGCCGAATACCCTTTTGACCGATATGTCGCAGCGTACTTTTTTAGCGCGGATTTCTATGACAGGGGAACTGGCGGAGTCAATGAGTCTCGAGCTGATATCCCCATCACGGTAATCGCCGATGGCGCTGTCAATGGGTGGGATAGTGAGGTTGCCGTGAATTATCTTGCGTCAAGTTTCACTGCAGTTGGCGTCAATTTCGACCGTGCCTTTTCCACTAAACTCTTCGCATTGGTCCTTATTGGCTTGGCCCTCATCATGTCTGTCATTGCTTTGATAATTTCTTTGCTTGTTTTTTCCAATCGACGGAAAACAGAAGCTGCCCTGCTGGCATGGACGGGCAGCTTGCTCTTTGCTCTCCCGATTCTGCGCACCTACCTTCCTGGAGCGCCGCCTATCGGCGCAGCAATTGATATCTACATTTTTCTCTGGTCGATCGTCATGTCATTCCTAGCGGTCTTTTTTGTAGCCCTGTCCTGGGTTGGCCAGCGCGGTGCCGAGTTGGAAATTCATCGGCCCTCACCCGAACATCAAGCGGGTGTGCAACATGGTGCGTGAGGCGGGAACGAAACTCATCGCTCAAAACAAAAAGGCTCGCCACGACTATTCGATCGAGGATGTCTTCGAAGCTGGCCTGGTGCTCACCGGAACCGAGGTGAAATCTCTACGAGCCGGTCGTGCCAGTTTGGTTGATGGCTACGCCCTCTATGAAAATGGTGAGGTCTGGTTGCGAGGTGTTCATATCCCGGTTTATGACATGGGTACATGGACCAATCATGAGCCGAGGCAGCCGCGAAAGTTACTCCTGCGAAAGGATGAAATCAAACGCATTGCCGGTCAGGTGAAAGATACGGGCGTCACTTTGGTTCCCCTGTCACTTTATTTCAAGGATGGCTACGCCAAAGTCGAAATCGCGGTAGCCCGCGGGCGCAAGAGTTACGACAAACGCCATGCTATTGCTGAGCGTGAATCAAAGCGTGAAACTCAGCGATTAGTAGGAAGACGCGCCAAGGGGTTAGAATAGGAAGGTAAAATTCCATAGGGGGTGAGCGGTTTCGACGTTCAGTCGTTTCGACTGGAGAAGCGTGTCGAGAATCTAAGGTGATCTCGTTAAACATCCTTGGAAAACAATAACTGCCAAAACTAAGCAGTCTGCTGACGCTTACGCACTCGCTGCGTAACCGATAAATCAGCCGTCAGCCCAATGCGTCCCCGAATTGGGGTCTGACGTCGCTAGGGGACTCACCAAATGTCTCGGTTACGGAGACAGGCGGAAAACCAAACAGTAACTGGGCTGCCACCGCGAAGTGCTGCACGTAGCGCGGGGGCCGAGAAAGCGATAGCGCAGCTACACACGTAGAAGTACAGAAGAATCCTGCACGGACCCGGGTTCGATTCCCGGCACCTCCACAACTGGCCTTGTTTCCTCACAAACTTGAGGGGACAAGGCTATTTTTGTTGGAGGGCATTAGTTAATCCAATTTGATGTCGAACGGATCTTGGTGGGCGAAGGCTTGCTTGCTGGAACCTCACGGCGACAAGATAAACAGGAGGAGTCAGCGACAGGGCGCGCGCGCCGCTACTAAGCATGAGACATGTTTGCAATCTGTCAGGGTGCCTTCCAAGTCCCCTCCTCGCGTACCTTCGCGGACCCATAAGGCGACCCAAGACAAGCGACAGTGGAATGTGAAATACCTGTTTGTCATTGCTCTTTCTGTGCTGGCAGTTGTTGCTGCAATTTCATTTGTAATGCGTTCAGGGGACTCAGATGTACCCGGAGCAACTCAGGAGTGTGGTTGGGATCTAACTGAACCTGAGGGTATTCAGGCGCACAATATTTATATTACGCAAACTGCGCAGTGGCTTGGAAAACGTGATCCATCCTCACTCGAGCAACCTCCGCCGCCGGACTCCCCCTTTTGGCGCGGTGACTGCCCAATGGACTCCGAGGCCAATCTTGAACCTCCGATTCATGAAGATGATCACTGATCTGACCTGACCTGATGGATCGGAATCTCGGCCACGAAGTCAGTTTCGTAGTGGACGCAATCTCGTGCGAGTTGAGCAAGATTGCACGGTGAATTTGCCACCGTGCCCTCAACGAGTGAGGTTCTCGCCACGCTGTAGGACTCAATATGAGAGCCCGTGGGACACTGTTGTCATGAGTAATAATGAGGACATCAAAGAGCGCATGAGGCTGGCGCTCGAAGCGAAGAACAAGTCCTCAGCAAAGGGCACGCCACATGGCAGTGCCCCTGCAGAAGGCAAGGTCCAGGACCACTCCGATAAAGCCGGTGGCAAGCGGGAGCACCGTCGAAAGTCAGGCTAGGACGCGAGAAGATGCCGCCTCGAGAGTGACCATGAACCCTGCATGTGGGCCTCACTTTTCATCAGCGACATTTGCGCTAGTGCCGTAATGATGGTCCGTGTGATGGTAGGACGTTTGATACAAGGAACTTAAAGAGATCGCAAGGCATTGACAGAAGCATGGACACGCGCAACCTCGTGAGTGCGCATCAGGTTGACGCCACCAAGCTGCGCCAAAACTGCAAAAAATCCCTCAGCGGTTCGGAATTCGTCGCCAAAGAGATCAAAGGCGTGGGGGAGCGCTTGGCAAATGGGCAAGCCCAGCTCACGCAAGCGAAATGAATTGAGAATCACATTGGTTTGGTGCCGTACCCTGACCATGGGATCTACCAAGTTGCCGTAATAGAAGCCCATTCCTGGGTCGAGGATGATGTTTGACACGCCGCATGACCTAGCGGTTTCAACTCGTTTGCCAAAGTACTCCAGTAGTTGCGGAATTGGATCAACATCAATTGTCAGGTCAGTGATCTCTCGTACATTTGTCCCACCCACGTAGCACAGAATTATTGATGCATCGGTGGAAGCGACAAGTTCGAATATTTCCTTTTCATGTTCAGCACCGGTGAAGTTCACAACACTTGCGCCAGCCTCGAGCCCGGCTCGTGCAACTTCGGGTTCATAGGTCTCAATGGACACGGGGATGTTGAGCTCCTTGAGTTGCTCAATGATTGGTACGAGCGTTTGTGCTTGATCAGTAGCCAATACTCGACTGGCTTTTGCGGTGCTGGATTCGGCGCCAATGTCGATGAGAGCTGCTCCTTGGGCGGAAGCGATGCGAGCCTTCTTTACCGCTGTTTCCGTATTGATTGCAATGCTCTCGCGGTATGTGGAATCCCTAGACAGATTGACCGTGCCCATGATTACAGGAAAGTCTTGTGCCGTGAATTCTTGACTGCCAATAACAATGGGCCGGACAGATGCATCTATCAAATTTGAGTGTTGGTCATAGAGAGTGGCAAGTTCGCGGAGCGAGAGCATCAACTGATACTAAAGCGTGATAGTTCACTCGTCCACTGGCACATGGGTACTCATGCGCTACCGCCGAGTGAAACTGAAGTCCGTGATTGATCGGGATTCATCAAGTGCACGTTGTTCATAGTGCGTAAGAGGACGATCAGGGCGGGAAGTGATCCCGCCGGACCAAAGACCTTTTTCGGCGGCAAACTGCTCCGTGATTGATTCGGCGTATTCCTGCCAGTCCGTTGCTATCTGCCAAAAGCCACCGGGGATAAGTCTGCTGTGTATGAGACGCATGATTGCGGGCTGCACAATTCGACGCTTGTGATGTCTGGCTTTGGGCCAGGGGTCTGGGAAGAGCGTGAAAACCCCAGAGACACTTTCAGGTTCGATCATGTTTTCCAACACCGCAATGGCATCTGATTCCATGACGCGAACGTTGGTCATGCCCTGCACTTGAATCTCGTGGAGGAGATCACCGACTCCGGGGGTATGAACGTCAATTGCGAGATAGGAATTGTGAGGATTTTTCCTCGCAAGGTCCAGTGTTGTGATGCCATTGCCAAAACCGATGTCGATAAATAGTTTCGCTTCGGTAGGGGGCCAATTGTTGTTTGTGGCAAGTGGCGCAGGTGCATATTCAATTAATAAATCGAGTGGGTTATCAATTGCGTGCTGCTGGGACTTGGTGATTCTGCTGCGCCGCGGTTTGAAAGTTCTAATGCTCCTGCCCAACACGCTATTTGTTGGAAGGGGCGGACGGCGTTCGTGAACTGTGTCATCCACTTGAGTCAACCAAGAGTTCAACCGATCCATTGATTCGATATTTTCGGTCGGGTTCAATGCGCCAACTGGATCCTGTTCCGCGACTGCGAAATTCCCATTCACGGTTGTGGTTACTTGTGGTGCCATCACTGACCAGTGCGGTGTTTTCATCAATACCAAGGACCCTGTTCCCCTCGGTGATGAGTGGTTTGAGGGCAAAGTCCGGAATGAACCGGGTGTATCGGTCAAAGTGGGGAATTACACGGGCGTTCATGACCAAACCCAGACCTTCTTCACCGCCGGCTTTGGGGTGGCGAAAATCTGGGACATATCCACATAAAGCCATGGCGCCCGCACTGCAGCCGGCAACGGAAGCTCCCATTTTCCACTGCTGACGGATTGCTTTCCAAACTTTCGTGCCGCGCAAAGTCTTGGCCAGATGTCCAGGATTGCCGCCCGAGAGGTAGATCAGGCCAGCATCCTCCAGTGCTTGTACGTAGCGGTCATTGTCGGCATCGGCGCGCGTGCGAATGTCCAGGACGATTTGTTTTGCGCCAAGTCGCTCGGCAGACTCCTTGCCCAATTGGTGCCACTTGGAAAGACTTCGATCACCTTCGAGGGACGCCGCTGTGGCGATCTGAACAAAATTGCGAGGGCGATCCTCGAGCAGCCACTCCTCGACGCCTTGCATGACGGGGAGGTACTCACCACTTCCCACGAGGGCGATGCGGCCGCTCATGCAGGTGCGCTATCCGTTGGCGGCGTCAAAAAATTCACAGAACGCAGAGTAAGCCCGCGGGCCGTAGACCGTTGCAGGACCGCCTGCCATGAGGAAAGTGACACCTATGGCCTCGGCGACTTCTTCTTTGGTTGCTCCCTGACGGGCTGCGCCTCGAGCATGGGCGGCAATGCACCCGTCGCACTGCTCAACCACGGCAATGGCCAAAGCGATGAGTTCTTTGGTTTTGCTGGGTACGGCGCCGTCAGCCATGGCGCCTTTGTGCAGGGCGGCAAATCCGGCGTAGGTGTCAGGGATCATCTGGCGCAACTCTCGGGCAATGGGCGCGAGTTCCTCTTGAACAGCTTTTCCATGTGAATGCGACATACCTCAATTGTACGCCTTATCCACATATACCCCTGCGGGTATCTTGAGGTAGGCTCGGGATATGGATTTAGAGCCGGAAGTCAATACTGAGGTCCTCCTTCGCTTGAAGCGGGCCAGGGGCCAACTCGATGGCGTGATCAAGATGATCGAGGACGGACGTGGGTGCACCGACGTCGTCACACAACTCGCGGCAGTGTCCAAGGCTCTCGACAGAGCCGGCTTTAAAGTCGTGGCCACCGGGATGCAGGAATGTTTCGAAAAGGGTGAGAAAGCACCCATGACCCAGGAACAACTAGAAAAACTGTTCCTCTCTCTGGCTTAATAGGACCATGCTTCCCCCGACTTCCCCGTCGCAGGGTGTCGCCGTTGCAGGGTTTGGTCTCGTCACTTCGATCCTGATCATTGTCTCAATGTTTTTTGGGTCATCTCCCGCGATCGCGAAATCTTCGGATCTATCCGCTGTTGCTATTGGCGACTCCGTCATGCTCGGTGCTCGCTGGGAACTCCAAAAACGTGGCGTCAATAAAGTCGACGCAAAGGTAAGCCGGCAGGCCAGTACGGGGCCAGATTTAGTTCGGAAGCTCGCTGCCAACCCAGAAATTAAATATGTCGTCGTCCACCTGGGCACCAATGGGACCTATTCGGTCGATACCTGCAAGGAGATCGTGAGGGCTGCGGGTCAGGACCGCACGGTTTTCCTCATTAATCTGAAGGTTCCGCGCCCGTGGGAGAAATTGAACAACAGACTTATGCGCAAATGCGCATCGGCTTTCGATGCATACCGAGTGCGGTTGGTGGACTGGAATGAGGTTTCACAAACCACCTCCGGATTGCTCTACTCGGACGGTATCCACTTGACCCCGCAAGGTGCTAAGAAATTTGCTCGAATGATTGTCACGGCGATTAAGCAAACGATTACATTGCAAGGACCTTCAATGGTTGGGCATCTCTAGAGCATGTGCGCAGTCTCACACTTGGGATAGATCACATAATTTCCGGTAGAAAAATCACTGATATGGGTGCATATTTGGTCACAAGATTCCCAGAACTTGCTCACCCACAAAGGACGTGATCGCATGGCCGCTCGAGTAGATTTCTCCCAAGCACCAACGAGTAACAAGCAACTCCTTGAGTGGGTTGATGAGATGGCCATGTTGACCGAGCCCGACTCCATTGTTTGGTGTGATGGCAGTGATGACGAATGGAATCGCCTGACCCAAGAAATGGTCGATGCAGGCACCATGCTTCGCTTGAATGAAGACATTCGACCAAACTCATTTTTGGCTCGTTCAAATCCAAGCGATGTGGCGCGGGTAGAGGGACGAACGTTCATTTGCTCACAGCGTGAAATCGATGCGGGACCCACCAACAACTGGTCCGAGCCGAGTGAAATGCGCGCCACGCTCAATGGCCTCATGAAAGGATCCATGCGGGGTCGCACCATGTTCGTTGTGCCTTTTTCCATGGGACCCCTCGGATCACGCATAGCCCAACTTGGTGTTGAAATCACTGACTCCCCTTATGTCGTGGTCAGCATGAAGGTCATGACGCGCATGGGACAGGCAGCATTGGATCAAATCGGTGAGTTCGGTGAGTTTGTACCTGCGATCCACACTGTTGGTTATCCGCTGGTCGACGAATCAGGTGAAGTTCGCCCAGATGTTTCGTGGCCCTGCAATGACACGAAATACATTGTGCACTACCCAGAGACCCGCGAAATCTGGTCATACGGTTCTGGCTATGGCGGTAACGCACTCCTGGGCAAGAAGTGCTTCGCGTTGCGCATCGCATCTGCCATGGCCCGCGATGAAGGCTGGCTCGCTGAGCACATGTTGGTTCTCAAACTCACTTCACCCAAGAATGTGGTCAAGTACGTGACCGCTGCATTCCCATCGGCCTGCGGCAAAACAAATCTCGCCATGTTGGAGCCCACGGTTCCTGGCTGGAAAGTGGAAACCATCGGCGATGACATCGCCTGGATGCGCTTCGGTGAGGACGGTCGCCTCTATGCAATCAACCCCGAGGCTGGATTCTTTGGAGTGGCTCCCGGTACAGGCATGAGCACGAACATGAACGCCGTCAAGTCACTTAACGCCAATTGCATTTTCACTAACGTTGCATTGACCGACGATGGCGACATTTGGTGGGAAGGTTTGACCGACGAGGCTCCCGCTCACTTGATCGACTGGAAGGGTAACGACTGGACCCCTGCATCGAGTGAACCATCAAGCCATCCCAATGCTCGATTCACAACTCCTGCCGAACAATGCCCATCGATTGCACCCAACTGGGAAGACCCGGCTGGAGTTCCTATCGATGCAATTCTCTTTGGTGGACGACGGGCAACGAACGTGCCTTTGGTCTCGGAGTCCTTTGACTGGGAGCACGGTGTCTTTGTTGGCTCATCTGTGTCGAGTGAGAAGACAGCCGCCGCCGAAGGTTCCGTTGGTGAATTGCGCCGGGATCCTTTCGCCATGCTTCCATTTTGTGGTTACAACATGGCTGACTACTGGGGTCACTGGCTCAAGATTGGAAGTTTCACGTCGCCTGACAAACTGCCCAGAATTTATTCTGTGAACTGGTTCCGCAAGGGTGCCGAAGGAAACTTCATCTGGCCAGGCTTTGGTGAGAACTCTCGGGTCCTTGAATGGATCGTCAACAGGCTCTCCGGTGATGCGGATGCCGTGGACACTCCCATTGGCCGCATCCCGGCACAGGGAGCACTCAATGTGGATGGTCTCGATGTCTCCGAGGCGGACATGGAAGAACTCTTCGCCATTGATTCTCAATCATGGCTGGCTGAAGCGGATCTGACCGAGGAATACTATTCCGAGTTCGGAGACAGAGTGCCTGCTGAAATGAATACACAACTGCAGGGATTGCGTGAGCGACTCAGAGCCATCTGATCTACCTGACCCATCTCACCTACCTGACTCATCTCATCTAGTTAGGCGAGCGTGGCAACCAGAATTGCTTTGATCGTGTGCATTCGGTTTTCTGCTTGATCAAATGCGATATTTGCCTTGGAATCAAAAACTCCGCTGGTGACTTCAACACCGTCGGTGAAGTTGAAGTCGCGCGCGATGTCGGCGCCGACCTGCGTCCTGGTGTCGTGATATGCCGGCAAACAGTGCATGAACTTTGAATCCTCACCTGCCATGGACATAAGGTCTTGGTTCACTTGGTAGGGGCGCAGTAATTCAATGCGCTCTGCCCAACGTTCCTTTGCTTCACCCATGGAAACCCAGACATCAGTGTGAATGAATTCGGCTCCGGGGACACCATCTTGAGGGTTGTCAGAGACCGTGATTGTTGCACCGGAGCGTGCAGCTGCTTGGTTGGCTACCGCAATGACGTCCTTGTCTGGCCAGAGTGGTTCTGGGGCGATTATGCGGACATCGGAACCCATAATGGCACCCATGATGAGAAGTGAATTCCCCATATTGCTACGTGCATCGCCCAGGTAGCAGTAGGTCAAGCGATCAGAATCGCGTGCATGCTCGCGCATGGTGAGGAAGTCCGCCAGCATTTGGGTTGGATGCCACTCGTCGGTGAGGCCGTTGTAAACCGGAACATCTGAATACTCGGCAAGCTCTGTAACAATTTTTTGCTCGGAACCGCGGTACTCAATTGCATCAAAAATTCGTGAAAGGACCCGTGCAGTGTCGGCAGGGGACTCCTTGTGGCCAATTTGACTCGAACTGGCATCGAGGAAACTGGTGGACCCGCCTTGATTCTTCATTGCAACATCAAATGAAATCCGAGTTCGAGTGGATGTTTTTTCAAAGATCGCAGCGAGATTCATTCCACTGAGGAATTGAGGTTCATTTTTATGGGCGCGAAGTGACTTGAGAGTTATGGCCAAGTCGATTAGAGAGGCCAACTCCTCTTGAGTGAAATCTAATTCGCGCAGGAAGTCTCGACCTGTAAGGCCGAGTGCGCGGACGTCATCTCGTGTTAATTCATGTGGAACGGTGCTCATTGCGAGAGTCTAGGGCCTCGACGTTGCACGGCCACACGCCGATTAATTCATGCACCTAATCCCAGGGCGTTACTAGAGATCGCCCGATTGACAACATCGCCGGCAAGGCGCAAGCCACTACCAACTGGACCAGCGAAATGTTTGGAGTCAAGGCGACGGTAAATCGCCTCGCGTTCGTCTTCACTCAAACCACCCCAGACGCCATAGGGCTCGCGGGCGCGAATTGCGTAGTCCGCGCACTCAAGGCGCACCGGACACGAAGCACACACTCTTTTGGCTGACTGATCTCTGCGGGCTCGCGAGGACCCACGTTCATTTTGTGGGTGAAAGAAAAGCATTGGGTCGGCACTGCGGCAGAGACCCTTTTCTTGCCAGTGCCATCGGGAATCTAGAGGTACCTGAGCTAGGGGTTGCTGTGGCATGTGAAGTGTCCTTTCGGTGCGCGTGAATCGGAATCTATATATCCGAACACTTTTAAATCTAGCCCGAAAATGTGTGCTCCAAGCCAGGACTAAAGTCCCGACCAATGTGAAAAGGTCACTCGATCTTTGGAGTGAAGTCCTACTCGGGGTTTGCTTCTGACTTCGAATTGGCAGTCTCAGCCTTGACAATTCCAGCTCGAACGTCTTCCATGTTTACGTCACGAACGGCCTGCACCAGGTTGTTTAATGCGTCTTGGGGCAGCGCGCCTGCTTGTGAGTAGAGCACTACGCCGTCGCGGATCGCCATTAAAGTCGGAATGGAGCTGATCTGGAAACTTCCTGCCAGAGCTTGCTCGGCCTCGGTGTCCACCTTGGCAAAAACGATGTCGGGGTTCGCGACGGACGCCTGTTCGTAGACAGGCGCAAAGTTGCGGCACGGTCCGCACCACTCGGCCCAGAAATCAACAAAGACAATCGAATTTCCTTTGATCGTCTCAGAAAACTTACTTGCAGTGAGATTCACGGTAGTCATGCTTATACCCTAGGGGGTATGGCAAATGAGTGTGACATTGGGGTTATCGTGAGTGAATATAGAGTGATCCCATGAGCACTCCATTAGATTTCCCGGGTTTAGATGAACCATCCTTAGATGAACCCTCATTGGATCGTTCCGGCAGCACGCTGACCAAGGAGCGGGAGTCGAATTTCGACGATGGTGATCACGAAAAGTTTGCCCACTATGTGGAAAAGGACAAAATCGTGGAGAGTGCGGTAACGGGCTCTCCCGTTGAGGCTCTGTGCGGGAAAAAGTGGATCCCCAACCGAGATCCATCCAAATTCCCCATCTGTCCTGACTGTCAGGCAATCCATGCAGGGTTGAAAAAAGGCAAAGGGTCCGGCTCAAACAACGATAATTGAAACGTTTGTACACCACTGGATTGAAAGTCACCGGGGAGTGGAACAATTCATCCGCGCAACCCTGCGCGACGTCCAACATTGATAGGAACTAATTAACCATGCATAGGAAGTCATTCCGAATCGCAAGTGTCGCATCTATCGCAGCCGCAGGTCTCCTCCTTGCAGGTTGCTCCTCGAGCAGCGAATCCACGGCAGAGCCCAGCGCCGCTGAAACATCAGCGACTGAGTCTGAGAGCGAATCGGCAGTAGCTGATGAGTGCGCAATGGAGAACCTCACCACCATGACACCCGGTGTCTTGACAATAGGAACAGACACTCCTGCTTATCCGCCATATTTCTCTGACGATGACCCCAGCAACGGCGAGGGTTTTGAATCGGCAGTGGCATATGCAGTGGCCGACCAACTTGGATTCGCACCCTCAGATGTCCAGTGGGAAATCGTGCCCTTTAACTCTTCTTATGCTCCAGGCGACAAGAACTTTGACTTCGACATTAACCAGATCTCGGTCACTCCTGAGCGAGCAGAGGTTGTTGACTTTTCTGATGGTTACTACACGGTAAACCAGGCAGTTGTTGCGTTCAACGACTCGCCAATCGCCGGAGCGACAACAATCACTGAGCTCAAGGATGCAAAGCTCGGCGCTCAGGTAGGGACAACCAGCCTCGACTTTGTCACTGAGATCGTTCAGCCCAGCAATGAGCCTTATGTTTTCAACGACACGAATGATGCCAAGAGCGCTCTGCAAAACGGTCAGATTGACGGCATCGTTGTGGACCTTCCCACGGCCTACTACGTCACAGCTGTTGAGTTTGATGACAGC
>JALRGY010000037.1:0-8220 GCA_023253325.1 Candidatus Nanopelagicales bacterium
CGGGGGTTTTTCGTTGCACTGGGCGAAAGTGCAGCGCAGTTACATAGTTGCATCGGTAAAAAGAGTAATTTCGAGTAGATGAGGAGGCGCCATCAGCGTCGAACCCCGGATCAATGACCGGATTCGTGTTCCTGAAGTTCGCTTGGTCGGTGTGGCTGGCGAGCAGGTAGGAATCGTCCGTATTGAAGATGCACTCCGTTTGGCAGTGGAAGCAGACCTTGACTTGGTTGAGGTCTCGCCCCCAGTGTGCAAAATCATGGATTTTGGCAAATTTAAATATGAAGCAGCTCTCAAGGATCGAGAGTCGCGCCGAAATCAGTCACACACAGTGATCAAAGAAATGAAACTGCGCCCAAAGATCGACCAGCATGATTACGAAACCAAAAGGGGACATGTACTTCGGTTCCTTAAGGCAGGCGACAAAGTCAAGATCACAATCATGTTCCGTGGTCGTGAACAGAGCCGACCTGAACTGGGAATACGTTTACTTGGTCGTCTCGCTGAGGACGTTGCCGACTACGGCATCGTTGAAGCAGCACCCAAGCAAGATGGCAGAAACATGCTGATGGTGCTCGCACCTGTGCGACGCAAGGGTGAAGGCAAGAAGGCAGATGCGCCACCAGAAAGCGGTGCACCCACTGAGACTTCCGCTTCAGAGCAAGCGGACTGAAAGGAAACGAAATGCCAAAGCAAAAGACACATAGCGGTGCCAAGAAGCGCTTCAAGGTGACAGGCTCGGGGAAAATAACCCATGAGCAGGCTAACCGCCGCCACCTTCTTGAAGTGAAGAACAGCAAGCGCACCCGCCGCCTTATGGCTGATGAGCAGGTTGCGCCAGCTGACCTCAAGCGTGTAAAGCGTCTACTCGCCCGTTAGTCGTCCCCACAATCTAAAGAACAGCAGCGTAAAGAGCTGCAACGAGAAAATCAGGAGAAGTCATGGCACGCGTCAAACGCGCAGTAAATGCGCACAAGAAGCGCAGGGAAATCCTTGAGCGCGCATCTGGATACCGTGGACAACGGTCACGCCTCTACCGCAAGGCAAAAGAGCAAGTCACCCACTCGATGGTTTATGCGTATGCAGACCGCCGGACTCGCAAAGGGGACTTCCGTCGCCTGTGGATCCAGCGTATTAACGCGGCTGCTCGCGCAAATGACATGACGTACAACCGCTTTATCCAGGGGCTAAAGGCAGCCGATATTGAAGTGGATCGTCGAATGCTCGCTGAACTTGCGGTCAATGACCAAGCTGCTTTCGTGGCACTCGTTGAAATTGCTCGTGCTGCAGTGCCAGCACAGGCAGTCTAGTTCGCAGTATCGCGAACTGATTTAAACCGATGCGAACCATTAGTTCCAAGAAGTCTGAACGAGTCAAGGAACTAGTTCGCCTCTATAAAAAATCTGATCGTCACGCGGCGGGGCTCTTCTTAGCGGAGGGCCCTGCCGTTGTTCACATGGCATTGGAAAATTCTCATCAGCAAGTGCAGGAAATATTTGCTCGTGAAGACTTGATCAGTCAATTCGAAGACCTCGATCTCCCTGTCACACTTTGCACCGAAGAAGCAATGCAAGCGCTCTCGTCAACGGCCAGTCCTCAAGGCGTTATTGCCTTGTGCAGTATGGCCACCAGCGACGCTCAATCAATTCTTGCGCAGCGTCGGCCTGTGATCATTGTTGATTCGATCTCTGATCCAGGAAACATGGGCACAATCATTCGAACGGCTGATGCAGCGGGTGCGGCCGGAGTGTTGCTCTTTGGAAATTGTGTTGATGTCTACAACGAGAAGGTAGTTCGTAGCAGCGCAGGCTCAATATTCCGGGTCCCCATAGCTGCGATTGGATCCATCGAGGAAATCCCTGAAACGCGGTCCATTCTCGCTCTGGCTGGCCATGCCGATATGAACATTCTTGAGGCCGTGGAAGTACTCGGCGGCGAAAGTGCGCTCACGTGGGTGGTGGGCTCAGAGGCACATGGCGTCGGGCCACTGTGGGGTAGCGCTTTGTCGCCGATTTCTGGCGAGCATCGAGTCACACATGTCAGTATTCCCATGGCTGAGGGAGTCGAATCGTTGAATGCGGCAGTAGCCGCGTCCATTTGTCTTTACGCAGGCTTTCTTCGCTCCTGATCGGTCCCCTTTTACTTGTTGAGAACAACAGTGCAGAGACGCACGCAACACGCGCACGCGCAGCAGGATTTAGTACTCGAAAAATGAGAAACTATGGGGACAATCCTAAAGGGAGAACCTAATGAGTTACATAAAACTTGATGCCTTGGCTGAGACCGGTTACGCGGTTGTTGACTCCTACGATCAATCGGCTGATCCCAGTGAGTGGGAAAACCTCGTATATGTCGATTGGAAATCATCGGGCGATACACGATTTGCGCCTTTGGCCAGCGCCTACGGAGACATGGAATGTGATGGTTTCTGGAATCACACTCCACCCAAGACCGACAAAGACGGAGTCTGGGTTGAAGAGAATGTTGCGATTGCCCCACGTCTGACGGCACGAGCACAAGAAGTTGGTGCCAATATTGGTCGTTGTCGTGTAATTGAACTGCAACCAAACACGTACGCAGATGCGATTTATAACTTGCACAGGGATGACAACAATCGCCTTAATCCCGAGGGAACAGGTTGGATCGTTCGGTCCTTTTACAACCTGACAGATAATCCAGACTCGGTCATGATTTTGCGCGAGGACCGCGATGACCCATCAACGGAGGTTCGCGTTCCACTTCCTGCCGGTGCTCAGGTTGTCATCGACACCCAACGGCTCTATCACGCGGTGTGGCATTCAGGGTCCGCACCACGATACTGCCTGATTACTTCCTATGAATCAGGTCCGGAACTCAAAGCCTGGATCCAGGATCGCCATCCAATGTCCAGTGTGGAGTCTGCGCCAATGTCGCAAGTGGAGATTTCGGCGGGTAACGCTGCTGCAATGGCCAAGAGAGCTCAGCGCGAATCAGCGGGCAATGCAGCGCAGAGTGCTTCGATGGGGATGGAAGTCCTGTCAGAAGCCTAAACACATAGGCTTTGGGCAGTAAATGCCTCGTACAGGCAGCGGATCCGCCATATCTCGGTGGCGTGGTCTCAGCAAAATGTAATTTTTACGATCAGGAATGGGAGTGTGTAGTGACCACCACGGTGCCCTACTCGGCTGTCCTCGACGAACTCGAAGCTGAAGCTATTCACATCTACCGTGAAACAGCAGCAGCATTTAAAAACCCAGTGCTCCTGTACAGCATCGGCAAAGATTCATCGGTCCTCCTTCACCTAGCCATCAAAGCCTTCTATCCAGCACCGTTGCCGTTCCCGGTGATGCATATTGACACTTCATGGAAGTTCAGGGAGATGATCGAGTTCAGGGACAAGCGAGCAAAGGACCTGAGTCTGGACTTGAGAATTGCGCAGAATAAGTCCGCTATGGCTGAAGGTGTGACTCCTTTTACCCACGGTACTCATGAATACACCCGGATCATGAAGACAGTCGCTCTGCGTGAGGGTATTGACCAGTACGGTTTCGATGCCGCAATAGGCGGCGCCCGTCGCGATGAAGAGCGCAGCAGGGCGAAAGAGCGTATTTTTTCATTGCGTGAGCCCGGTCATAGATGGGAACCGCGCAAGCAACGCCCCGAGTTTTGGAGAACGGCAAACACTCAGTTGGCACCCGGGCAATCCATGCGGGTCTTCCCGCTTTCCAACTGGACGGAATTGGATGTGTGGCGCTATATCGAGCGTGAAAATATCGAAATTCCGTCCCTCTATTTCGCCAAAGAGCGTCCCGTCGTGGAGAGAGATGGCGCTTTGATCATGGTTGATGACGAACGCTTCCCACTTAATGAGGGCGAAGTTCCCATAATGAAGTCCGTGCGTTTCCGAACGTTGGGCTGTTACCCACTATCCGGTGCCGTTGAATCGACCGCGGACAACTTGGCGGACCTAATCATTGAGATGGAGTCCAGCAAAATCTCTGAGCGAGCTGGTCGCTTGATCGATGGTGAAGGTGGCGGGTCCATGGAGGCCAAGAAGGCAGAGGGCTACTTCTAATGACAACACAAACTCCTGTATTGCACTTGGTTACCTGTGGCTCGGTTGACGACGGAAAGTCAACGCTGATTGGTCGATTGCTCGCAGAAACCGACAGTGTGCCCATTGACCAATTGGAATATGCTCGCCAAACAAGACGCGGTGGATCAACGGTCCCGGTGGGGGAAATTGATTATTCCCTTCTCACCGACGGACTAGAAGCCGAGCGTGAGCAAGGAATCACCATTGATGTCGCGTACCGCCACATGAATTTGCCCAATGGTCGTCGGGTGCTTATCGCCGATTCACCTGGGCATGAGCAGTACACCCGAAACATGGCCGTTGCTGCGTCCAATGGCGATGTTGCCGTACTCCTCGTTGACGCCGCCCGTGGTGTGCGGCCACAAACTCACAGACACCTCACCGTATGTGCCTTGATGGGTGTGGAAACAATTCTCGTGGCCGTGAACAAAATGGACCTTGTTGGTTACTCCCATGAGACCTTTGAGCAAATCATGGGTGAAGTACGAACAACAGCTGCCCGTCTTGGAATCGATGAAATCAGCGGAATCCCAGTCAGTGCGGTAGCAGGAGACAACATTACTCAAGCGTCCACGAATATGCCGTGGTTCCACGGAGAAACTCTGCTGGGAACTCTTGGAATCTGGGAGCCAGCAAAGAAGCCAGAGGATGAACGTTTTCGGTTCCCAGTTCAATTCATTAATCGGGCCGAGGGAAATTTCCGTGGTTACGCTGGCACCGTTGTCTCAGGGTCGATTCGTCCCGGCGATGAAGTCACGGTTGCCGACTCAGGTCGCACTGCAAAAATTGATCGACTCGTCACAGCCGATGGTGATTTGGATATTGCCGTCAGGGGGCAAGCCATCACCATCACCTTGGACCACGAAGTTGACGTAACACGCGGAGACATCCTGGCCGCAGGAGCCTCGTTACAGCCAGCGGATCGATTCGCTGTGGACATGGTGTGGCTCAATGAGGAACCCTTAGCTCACGGTCGTTCTTATCTGCTGATTTCTGGTTCACGTTCTGTTCCTGCAACTGTGACAAATGTTCGCCACAGGCTTGATGTGGTCACGGGGACGGAGCACGCCGCTCGGGTCCTTGAAATGAACGACGTCGGCCGAGTTGAGATTGCAACGGATAGGCCGATCCCTATGGATGCCTATAACGATTGCAGGGACACCGGTGGTTTTTTGTTAGTAGATCGAGTCAATGCGGACACCGTGGCCGCAGGACTGTCTCGCCACGCGATGCGTCGCGCATTCAATGTTGTTCCTCATGTGTACGACGTTGACCATGTCGCTCGAGCGGCGCTCATGGGTCATCCCGCCAAAGTCATTTGGTTGACGGGTCTGCCTGGTTCAGGTAAATCAACAATTGCTGACTCAGCTGTTCGCAAACTCCATGCTCTTGGGGTCCACACGTATGTTCTCGATGGAGACAATGTGCGCACCGGGTTGAACAAGGACCTCGGGTTCACTCCTGAGGACCGTGCTGAGAATGTGCGTCGAGTTGCTGAGGTGAGCAAGTTGATGCGCGACAGCGGCGTGGTGGTTTTTGTCGCCCTCGTGTCTCCATACCGAACAGATCGTGAGACTGCAGCTGCACTCTTTGGCAAGAACGAGTTTCTTGAGGTGTATGTCAACACACCTGTTGAGGTATGCGCAGAACGTGATCCCAAGGGACTGTACGCGAAGGCTGCCGCAGGGAATCTGCCCAACATGACAGGAGTGGGCCAGGGTTACGAGGCCCCGAATAATCCCGACCTAATACTCGCGGGCACAGGTGACCTCGATCAAAGTGTCGATACTTTGGTCGCAGCTATCTTGGAGAATTAAATGTCTGCACCTAATAAGCAATACGACCCCAAGCAAGTCTCTGATTTGAGTGCAGAAGCCATTGATGCCATGGTCTCAACTGCCTTAGCAGCGATTGAATCGGCTGACACTCTTGATCAATGGAAAGAAGTTCGTCTAGAACATTCGGGGGATCGATCACCAATTGCCCTTGCAAACAGGGAAATTGGCGCATTGCCGCCTGCCGCCAAAGTGGAAGTGGGAAAGCGCGTTGGGCAAGCTCGCGGTGCCATTAAGGCTGCACTCGATCAACGTGAACTTATTCTTATTGAGCGCCGAGACAACGAAGTCCTTCTCGCTGAAAAAGTAGATGTCACGGTGCCTGTTGACCGAGGTCTTAAGGGCGCTCGGCATCCATTGACAACGCTCATGGAGCGTCTGAGTGACGTTTTTGTAGCAATGGGCTACGAAATCGCCGAAGGTCCGGAGCTTGAGTTGGAGTGGGCTAACTTTGATGCATTGAATTTCCCCAAAGATCATCCGGCGCGGATGATGCAGGATACATTTTTTGTTGAGTCTCCCGATTCCGGTGCACTCTTGCGGACCCACACATCACCCATCCAGGTGCGAGCCATGCTGGAGCGGGAGTTGCCCATTTATGTTGTTGCCCCAGGGCGCGTGTACCGAACCGATGAACTTGACGCTACGCACACCCCTGTCTTCCACCAAATTGAAGGTCTCGCCGTTGACAGGGGCTTGACCATGGCTGATCTTCGCGGCACCCTCAACCACTTGGCTCAAGTCATGTTTGGTCAAGAGATCGACATTCGCTGGCGCCCGTCCTACTTCCCCTTCACAGAACCAAGTGCTGAAGTTGATTTGAGGTGCTTTGTTTGTCTGGGTGACGCCGAATCTGACTTGGTTGATCAATGTCGAGCATGTGGTGGTGAGGGCTGGATTGAATGGGGTGGCTGTGGAATGGTCAATCCACGAGTACTCGTAGCAGTTGGCATTGATCCGGATGTTTATTCAGGGTTTGCATTTGGCATGGGGATCGAACGAACTCTTATGTTCCGCAGCGGTGTGAAAGACATGCGGGACATGGTTGAAGGCGATGTCCGCTTCACTCGAGCATTTGGATTGGACTCTTAATGAAACTTCCAGTCTCATGGATCAAGGAATTCGCTCCTGTCTCTGCTTCTGCTCGCGAGATCGCTGACGCTTTGATTAATGCTGGTCTTGAGGTTGAAGGAATTGAGACCGTTGGTCATGGCGTTATCGGTCAACTTGTGATCGGTAAAGTTCTCGACATTGAAGTTTTTACTGAGTTCAAAAAACCAATTCGTTGGTGCCAGGTCGATGTGGGGACCCAAGTTCGAGGGATCATCTGTGGGGCAAGCAACTTCGCAGTCGGTGACTTTGTTGTTGTGGCACAGCCAGGGGTGGTGCTTCCAGGTGATTTCACAATAACCTCACGCGAAACCTATGGCCACATCTCCGACGGAATGATCTGTTCGGAACGCGAGATGGGCCTCGGCGATGACCATGCAGGGATCATGGTTCTCGACAGTGTCAACGTCGGCGACAACGCCAATGAACTGCTGGGCATCGGCGAGCAAGTCCTCGATATCGCTGTCACGCCAGACCGGGGCTATGCGTTGTCAGTGCGCGGTGTCGCACGCGAAGTTGCTATTGCTTTTGGGGTTGAATTCATTGATCCCGCTGAGGTACTAGATCCAGTATTGGGAGCACCATCGGAAATCGCCCTGCCCCGTGACTGTGCAATAGATGATTTTGATGGGGCGAAACTCTTAACCCTTCGTACAATCGTCGGCTTTGACCCGACAGCACCTACCCCACGCTTTATGTCCAGCAGGCTCCAAGCATGTGGCATGCGCAGTATTTCTTTAGCCGTCGATGTCACCAACTACGTCATGTTGGAAACTGGGCAACCGACACACGCATTTGATCTCAAGAAAGTGCAGGGGCCAATACGTGTCGCTCGAGCCCGTGATGGGGACACCCTAGAAACTCTTGATCACGTAATTCGAGAACTCAGCGATAGCGACGTTGTTATCGCAGATGACAGCGGACCAATTGGCTTGGCAGGCACCATGGGCGGCTTTGCCACTGAGATCGATGACTCCACGGTGGATATTGCCTTGGAAGCGGCCTTTTTCCCTGCCGAAGTCATTGCGCGAAACTCCCGACGTCACAAACTTTCGAGCGAGGCATCCCGGCGATTCGAGCGGGGAGTTGATCGCGTACTTGCACCCACTGCTTCTGCGCGCGCCTGTGCTCTGTTGATCCAGCACGGTGGTGGCGCTTACCTCGGGATGACGGCTGTTGAAGCACCCATGTCTGAAACTGTTA
>JALRGY010000037.1:8230-17978 GCA_023253325.1 Candidatus Nanopelagicales bacterium
ATTTCCCGCTCGATCTTGCTGAAAGAACCGCGGGTATGCCCATTGACGGGGAAACTGTTCGTCAGAAATTGACTGATATTGGCGCTGTTCACGAGGAAGTATCTCCGAACCTTCTCAGAGTCACTGTGCCCTCATGGCGCCCGGACATCACCCAGTCTGCTGATTTAGTCGAGGAGGTCGTCCGACTCGTCGGATACGAAAAATTACCCAGCACATTGCCGGGTGGATTGAAAAGTAGTGGCTTGACAGATAGCCAGCGCTTGCGGCGAAGGGTTGGATCATTCCTCGCTGCTCGGGGACTCACCGAAACGCTCTGCTACCCGTTCATTGGTGAGAGTGATTACTCGGCTTTACGCCTGCCTGAAGCGGACCCTCGCAGGGTTTCACCGCGGTTGGCCAATCCACTCTCTGATGAAGCCGCGAATATGCGCACGACTCTCCTTCCGGGTCTTCTTCATGCCGCCTCCAGAAATGTGGGTCGAGGGGAGACTGATCTTGCCCTTTTTGAGACGGGTTCGGTGTTCCTTGGAAACGTCCAAGCGATTGGCGTGGATCCAGGTGTACAGGGCAGACCACCCAGAGATATCTGGGAAGCCATGGATAGTTCACTACCGCGTCAGCCCCACCATCTCGCTGCCGTTCTCTGTGGAGCTTCCGAAAACATGGGAGTGTGGGGCAAGCCACGCCCATTTGATTGGTCCGATGCCCTCGGCCTCGTTGATGCCGTCGCTACGGAACTTGGAGTACGCCTGAGGGTAACCGCAGGGCACGATCCAGTGTTCCATCCCGGGCGTTGCGCTGAGTTTTATCTCGAAGACTCCGATCAGCTGCTAGGGCATGCGGGGGAGTTGCATCCACAGGTGGTGATCAATTGGAACTTGCAGGCGCGGGCATGCGCTGTAGAAATTGATCTTGACGTGCTCATGGGGGCTGCCCCGAAGGCTGTGACTGCGCCAGAGTTCTCGACAGCTCCAGTGGCGAAAGAGGATTTAGCCTTTGTTGTGCCGGAAGGGGTGACAGCCAGCCAGTTGGAGAGCGTGATCCGCAGGGCCGGTGGCGATCGGCTTGAGTCCGTTCGGCTTTTTGATGTCTATTCTGGTGGGCAAATACCTGAGGGCCAGAAATCCCTCGCTTATGCGCTCCGCTTACGAGATGCTGCATCCACGCTGAGTGCTGAGCAAATATCCGAGATCAGAAGCTCGGTCATTGCGGCCGTCGAAGCCGAACTGGGTGGGTCCCTGCGCTAATAATATGCATTAGCATGTATATTATTCACATGAAGATAGCGATTGCAGGAGCATCGGGTTATGCAGGTGGTGAGTTATTGCGCCTGCTCATTGACCGCCAAGACTGCCAGATTGTGTCCATCGCAGCCCAAAGCTACGCCGGTAAGCCTTTAATCAGCGCGCATCCGCAATTTACGGGAACTCCCATGGGCGAATGGGTCTTCTGCGAGACCGTCCCAGAGGCACTATCGGCAGACCTCATCTTTTTGGCACTTCCGCATGGTGCATCAGGTGCACTTGTTCCGTCATTGGTCGCCATGTACCCAGATAGCAAGATCGTTGATCTCGGCGCGGACTTTAGGCTCGAGAACTCTGAAGATTGGGTCAGGTATTACGGCGGCGAACATGCTGGCTCGTGGGCATACGGACTTCCTGAAAAAAGCGGTGCTCGAGAAGTCATCTCACAGGCGCAATATGTCGCGAATCCTGGTTGTTACGCCACTGCGACAGCCTTAGCATTTTTGCCCGCTGTTAACGCTGGAATTGTTGAGACACAAGGTCTCACGTGCGTCGCCGCAAGCGGTACGTCTGGTGCTGGGCGGGGTTTGAGCGAGAACGTCATGGCGACAACGGTCATGGGTTCGTTGAGCCCCTATAAAACGGGTGGTCGACACCAACACATTCCTGAGATCGAACAGACAATAGGTGCAGACGCCCGACTGTCATTTACTCCGATACTGGCTCCAATGCCGCGAGGTATTTTGGCGACATGCGTAGCACCTTTAATGGGAAACCACCAGTCGATTGATGCTGCAGCGGTCAGGGATATTTATGAGCAATACTTTGCTGAAAGTGAATTTGTCACGGTGCTTCCCGCAGGCTCGCTTCCAAGTACGGGGGCAGTCCTAGGGTCGAATGCCGTTCACATGAGCATTGATGTTGATCATCATTCGCAACAACTTATTGTCATCAGCGCGCTTGATAACTTGGTCAAGGGAGCGGCTGGTCAGGCAATTCAGAACGCCAATTTGATGTTTGGTTTGCCCGAAGGCATGGGATTAAGCACGATTGGCGTGACACCATGAAATTTGGGTTCCTAGTTGGAAATGGACGAGCATGAGCGTTACAAGCGCACAAGGATTTATTGCTGCGGGTGCGAGTGGTGGACTTAAGTCAAGTGGCGAAAGAGATGTAGCCCTTGTTGTCAACACGGGGCCCGAGTCCCATGCTTGCGCAGTCTTCACCACTAATCGATTTGCCGCTGCCCCAGTTCTGTGGTCGAGAGCGGTACTCGCCGATCGCGACGCACGTGTTGTCGTGCTGAACTCTGGTGGCGCAAACGCTTGTACCGGACCAGATGGCTTCACTGACACACACCGCACGGCTGAATTTGTTGCCAAGGTGTTGACGCAAGGCGGCATCGTCGAATGCGCAGGTGGAGACGTCGTGGTGTGTTCAACCGGGATCATTGGGGATCGCCTCGATATGGTGGCATTGGAACGCGGTGTGCGACTGTGCAGCGAGTCACTCTCTTCGGATGGTGGTTTAAATGCGGCCCAAGCCATTATGACGACGGATACCGTCCCCAAGGTAGCAACGCTCGAGGGGAGCGGCTATTCGGTTGGTGGCATGGCCAAAGGGGCGGGAATGCTGGCACCCGGAATGGCAACCATGTTGTGTGTCATCACGACTGATGCATCAATACCTACAGATTGGATGCAAGAGGCACTGGAGCATTGCACGTCACGATCCTTCGATCGGCTTGATTCCGATGGCTGCATGTCCACAAACGACACCGTCGTGCTCTTGGCCAACGGTGCGAGTGGTTACGAGCCAAGCCGAGAAGAATTCGAAAAAATTCTTTTCGCGGTTTGTGATGAGCTGTCAATCGCGCTTCGTGCTGATGCCGAGGGTTCAACGAAAGATATCTCTATTCAAGTATTGGGTGCGCACACGGAAATGCAGGCAGTCGAGGTAGGTCGAGCGGTCGCACGGAGCAACCTATTCAAATGCGCAATGTTCGGTCAGGATCCAAATTGGGGTCGCATTTTGTCGGCCGTTGGAACGACGAGTGCGGAGTTCGAACCAGACAGGGTGAATGTGTCGATTAATGGCATTCAAATCTGTACTAATGGCGGGGCGGGTGCAAGCCGAGATGAAGTTGATCTCTCGGGCCGAGACGTAGACGTCACAATCGACTTACGTGAAGGCGAGGCACAAGCAACCATCCGGACGAATGATTTGAGCCTGGCCTACGTTCACGAGAATTCCGCGTATTCGACATGACCGGACAGGCGTCGCCAGAGCGCGGCAGAACAATAGTGGTGAAGTTTGGCGGAAACGCCATGACGAGCCCTGAGCTTTTTGAATCATTGGCAAGGGACATTTCTCATGCACATGATGTTGGATACAACGTGGTTCTTTGTCATGGTGGAGGGCCCCAAATTTCACAAATGCTAAAGAGCCTGGACATAAAGTCCGAATTCAAGGGTGGTCTGCGAGTCACATCGCCTGAGGTTCTCGATGTTGTCGCTGGTGTGCTTAATGGCGAAGTAAATAGGAAACTCGTATCTGCTTTGAACAACTTTGGTGTTCGAGCCGTCGGAATTTTTGGTGATGACGACCACACATATATTGCTCGACGCAAGGAATTTATCGATCCGTCTCAGGACCTTGGGCTGGTGGGAGAAATCGCTCACGTCAATGTCAACCTCGTCAAAATATTGCTCGAATCGGCACTAGTGCCAGTGGTATCACCTGTTTCTTCGGATTCCTTTGGGCAAACCCTCAATGTCAATGCAGATTCCGCAGCAGGCGCGCTCGCGGCGGCCTTAGACGCGGACGAATTGGTACTCATGACCGATGTATCAGGGGTCTACAGCAATTGGCCGGATGAAACTTCCCTGGTGAACTCCATGAATTTGGCTCAAGTCAAGGAACTCATCCCACAGGTCTCGGAAGGAATGATTCCAAAATTAATGGCCAGCCGAGATGCGGTCGAAGGTGGTGCGCGAAAAGTGAGAATAATCAATGGTAGCAACGCGCATGCTCTTCGCGATCATGTTTTAGGCGACGTACAGGGCGGCACGGTGATCACACCGTGAACTCTTGCAATGGTGAATCCGAGGCATTAGCAACTACCTGGCAATCACTCTTTTTGAACAATTACGGCGCTCCATCTATCACTTTGGTTCGCGGCGAAGGCTCAAAAGTCTGGGATGACAACGACATCGATTACATAGATCTTTTGGGCGGAATCGCTGTCAACGCAATTGGTGCAGGTAATTCGAAATTTATCGAAGCGGTAAGTCAACAGCTCACATCTCTCACGCATACGAGCAATCTCTATGCAAATATGCCGGCTATTGATTTGGCGGCAAAACTGATTGCCTTGACCAAGTGGGAAAATGCATCTGTTTTCTTCTGCAATTCTGGAGCCGAAGCAAATGAGGCTGCACTCAAACTATCGAGGCTCACAGGTAAGACCCAGGTTGTCGTTGTGGAAGGTAGCTTTCATGGACGCACGATGGGGGCGCTTGCACTTACTGCACAGCCAGCAAAACAATTGCCTTTTTTGCCACTGCCGGGAGACGTTGTTGTCGTTGCGCGGGATGACGTGGCCCAGCTCCGTGCTGCAGTAGGACCTGAAACCGCCGCCGTGTTTATGGAGCCGATACAGGGTGAATCTGGCGTTCATCCCCTTTCACACGACTTCCTCAGGGAGGCAAGGACCCTGACTCGTGAAAACAACGCGCTCTTAATTTTCGACGAAGTCCAATGTGGGATGGGACGCACGGGGAGATGGTGGGCCCACCAAAGTTCAGGAGTGCAGCCCGATGCGATGACTTTGGCCAAGGGGTTAGGCGGAGGTTTGCCCATCGGTGCTCTGATCACGGCGGGGGAGGCCAGTGAACTTTTCACACCCGGATCACATGGCTCCACGTTTGGTGGGAATCCTGTCGTTGCTGCAGGAGCGCTTGCAGTAATCGAGGTGATTGAAAGCGAAGGCCTTCTCAAGCGGGCGGAGATTTTGGGAGAGCGTTTCATGTACGAACTAGTGAGTCGTTCCCATGGACTTGTTTCGCAAGTGCGTGGAGAAGGACTGCTCCTTGCGGCGGTGCTCAAAACTCCAAGAGCCAAAGATTTTGAAATTGAGGCTCGACACCATGGCCTATTGGTAAACGCGGTGAGTCCGGATGCCATCAGAATTGCACCGGCCTTATCGCTGACTGACATTGAGTTCACCGAAGCCATAAACCGATGGGAGAGTGCGGCGCTTGCCCTAATGGAATCGAAACCAATCACATGAAGTCATCTCGTGGTGGCATGAACACAACACCAAGAACGGCTACCGCACGAAGGGCGGTCATTGCAACAGTGATTGCCGAGCAAAACATTAATAGTCAGAACCAGTTGGTTGATGAACTTGCAAAGCTGGGTTTTGCTGTCACGCAGGCGACTCTATCTCGGGACCTAGAGATCATCGGTGCTGTGAAAGCCACGGGGAATGACGGACATGTCCGATACTTTGTTCCGTCTGACAAGGACACATCCCTGCACACGCCTGGCTCGGATGTAGTTCTTGTTCGCGCAATCTCAGAATTGTTGTTGTCGGCCGTCAGTTCTGGGGTCATGCTGGTTCTCCATACGCCACCCGGAGCTGCTCAATTCCTTGCAGGTCACATTGACAGAGGTAATCTGTTCGATACCCTCGGAACCGTGGCGGGGGATGACACGATTTTCATGGTCGCACGGTCGGAGAATTCAGCAAAAAACATTTGTCTCGAACTTTTAGCGCTGGCAGAGAGTGGGAAATAGCAATGAGCAAGGACACGACTCGCCTCTGGGGTGGACGATTTAGCCAAGGGCCGTCACCTGAGATGACAGCTCTGAGTCTGTCAACACATTTTGATTGGCGTCTGGCTTCTTATGACATCGCTCAAACGCGTGCGCACTCTCATGTGCTTGCCCGTGCGGGTTTGCTCAATGCGGATGAAGTTGCCCAAGTTGAGAGCGCTCTTGATCAACTCCATGCAGCGGTCGCTTCGGGAGAATTCCTCCCTATCGTTGAGGACGAAGATGTCCACACTGCAATTGAGCGGGGACTCATTGAGATTCTGGGGGACCTTGGGGGCAAATTGCGAGCTGGACGTAGTCGCAATGACCAAGTGGCGACAGACTTTCGACTCTATTTGCGAGATCATGTTCGTCAGATCGCACAAGAGATCATTGCATTGCAGGAAGCTCTTTTGGAGCAATCCACAGCCCACGTTATGACGTTTTCGCCCGGATTCACCCATTTGCAACACGCCCAACCTGTTTCATTTGGTCACGAGTTGGCAAAGCACATTCACGCATTTGATCGCGATCTTGAACGTTTCGCAGATTGGGATGTTCGTGCCGCTAGATCACCACTCGGTGCAGGTGCACTTGCGGGGTCGAGCTTGGGACTTGATCCGGAATTGGTTGCACAAGAACTCGGATTCACTCAGGCATTAGGCAACTCCATCGATGCAGTGAGTGACCGAGATTGGGTTGCAGAGTTTCTTTTCATTGGCGCAATGGTCGGTGTTCATCTCTCTCGCATCGGTGAAGAAGTCATCCTTATGGCTTCTCGTGAATTTGCTTGGGCGAAGTTGGATGATTCATGGTCCACGGGTTCATCCATCATGCCGCAGAAGAAAAATCCCGACATCGCTGAACTTGCCCGCGGTAAGTCAGGTCGATTAATTGGGAATCTCACCGGCCTCATGGCGACTCTCAAAGGGCTACCGTTTGGTTACAATCGCGACCTGCAGGAAGACAAGGAACCTGTGTTCGACACGGTTGAGCAACTCTTGCTTGTTATCCCGGCAGTAGCGGGAATGATTGCAACTTTGCAATTCGATTCAGACCGCATGATGGCTAGCGCACCAGAAGGATTTGCCCTAGCGACAGACATCGCTGAATGGCTAGTGCGGGAGGGGGTTCCATTCCGCAGTGCCCATGAAATTGCAGGTGCATGCGTCCAAATGGCCGAGGAAAATGATTGTGAATTATGGGATCTGAGTGCCGAGCAGTTATTGTCAATTTCTCCCGCCCTGAATTCAGGAGTCAGTGCGGTCCTAAATCTCGAGGGTTCGCTCAGCTCGCGCAATGCATTTGGCGGCACTGCGCCGGAAAGAGTTGTTGAGCAACTTCAAGACTTAGCCATTAAGGTCGCGGAGAATAAAATCGCGTGGGGGATTGATCTATAGTTTTTGGTCGTTTGAACGTCACAACGCTTTACCAAGTTTGACTATCTCCATCGATGACCCGCCAGCAATACCAAGCGACGACACTGCGGTATGGTGAAAATGCATCGCCCAATGAGTCCAGTTGTTTTGGATCTATGTGCTCCGAGAGGCCATGAATTTGTTCCCACCCTCGACGCATGGCTAAGTCACCGGTTGGCCACACATCAAGTCGATACAGGGTAAACATGAGAAACATTTCTGCGGTCCATCGACCAATGCCCCAAAGTTTGGTGAGTTCATCAACCACATGATGGTCTTTGAGCTTGGGGTCGCTGAAGTCATATTCATTGACGTGCCACGCTTCTGCTAATTCCTTGATCGTTCGCGTTTTTGCTCCTGAGAGCCCTGCGGCTCGTAGGTCGAGTTCGGCAATATCGAGCATGCGTGCAGGTGTCACATCTCCATTGAGAGTGGTAACAACTCGAGCGGTGATGGTGTCGGCGGCCTTCACTGAAAGTTGCTGGGCGATGACCGAGTTGACGAGTGCTTGAAAGTGGCTCACCTCCTGATATTTCTTGCGACCAATGTTGCACAAAGGACTGCTTTCAATAATCTCCTCGAAGGCAGGGTCCACAGCGAGAATGTGCTCCGCGGCTTTACGCATTTTCTGTGCCGAGTGACCCATGGGGCCATAATCCCACCCGTGTTGTGTTTGGCTCTAAGCGGTGAGCGGATAGGTTTAACCCTGTGAAATCAGAGGGCATCATCGAGGAACTCACTTGGCGCGGACTCATTGCGCAAAGCACCGATATTGAAGCATTAACAGCTGCCACTAGGCAGCCCATTACGTTGTATTGCGGGTTCGATCCGACTGCGCCCAGTCTTCATCTGGGAAATCTCGTGCAAATCCTGACGGTGCGCAGATTTCAGCTTTATGGCCACAAACCCTTAGCGTTGGTTGGTGGTGCCACAGGTCTAATTGGTGATCCCAAACAATCTGGAGAACGTAATCTCAACTCCGTCGACATTGTCGATGCTTGGGTTTCGAGGATCAGACTTCAGTTAGAAAAGTTTTACGATTTTGAAGGTACCAATGCAGCTCAGATGGTGAACAACCTTGACTGGACTCAGGGCGTTGGGGTGTTGGAGTTCTTGCGTGACATTGGAAAGCATTTCAGTGTGAACAAGATGCTTGATCGTGAAGCAGTAGCGGCGCGCCTTGCCAAGGATGGCATCAGTTTTACCGAGTTCAGCTACCAGATTCTTCAATCATTTGATTACCTGCAACTGTTCAAAAAATATGACTGCGTGTTGCAAACTGGCGGCTCTGACCAGTGGGGAAATATCACTGCGGGCGTTGACTTAGTCCGTCGTGTTGAGCAAACGAGCGTTCATGCTTTAACCACGCCATTAATCACCAAAGCTGACGGTACAAAATTTGGCAAAACGGAATCGGGAACCGTGTGGCTCGATTCCGAGTTGACGAGCCCCTATGCATTTCATCAATTTTGGCTTAACGCGGATGATCGGGATGTTCCGTCGCTGCTTCGTATATTCAGTTTCAAATCACAATCCGAAATAGAAGACCTAGAGCAGGCCCTAGCTGAACGACCTCAAGAACGGGCGGCACAACGTGCACTGGCCAATGAACTGACCGAGTTGGTACATGGCAAGGCCGAAGCACGGGCGGCAGAAAATGCGGGAAAGGCCTTATTCGGTTCAGGGGATCTCTCTGAGTTACCTGAATCAACCTTGAGCGCAGCACTTACTGAAGCCATGTTGGGGGAAGTGGAACGTAGCGAGATTTCCAATGAATTATTGCCTGCACTCGATGAACTATTGGTTCGATCGGGGCTTGCCGCGAGCAAAAAAGCGGCCAGGCGAACTATCTCTGAAGGTGGTGCCTACGTGAACAACGTGCGAGTGGAGCAAGAGGACTATCAGGTCCCGGTGGCAGATCTCCTGTATGGCTCATGGTTAGTATTGAGGCGCGGTCGCAAGGCTTTCGCCGGTGTGGTCGTCAAATAGTTCCTAGAACTTCCTCGGAACTATCCACTGTGAGCCCAATCCGAGCCGCTATCGCTGCAGGTGCAGGTTTCTAATGCATTCTGATAGGTAGTGATGACTTCTTTTCTCGATTTAGGCGTGTGTAAACCACTCGCTAGTGCACTTTCCCATTCTGGTTTTTCGGAGCCATTCCCCATTCAAATTGCGACATTACCTGACGCAATTGCTGGTCGCGATGTTCTTGGACGCGGCAGGACTGGATCTGGCAAGACCCTTGCTTTTTCGTTGGCATTGCTCACT
>JALRGY010000038.1:0-2494 GCA_023253325.1 Candidatus Nanopelagicales bacterium
TCACCTGCGGCTGCGTGCCCTGACACGTGTACTAACGCATTGGATTTGTGTACTACATCAGCACCCAACTTGGTCAAACCGTTGATTACTCGGTTCACCGCATTCTCATTACCCGGGATCAAGGACGAAGCGAGGACGATCGTGTCGTCCTGTCCAACCGAGATGTCATGGTTTCGGTGCGCAATTCTCGAAAGTACCGCCATGGGTTCACCCTGGCTACCCGTGCAAATGAGTACCGCCCGGTCGTCCGGGAGCTTTGCCAACTCATCAAGCGAAATTAGAGTATTTCCCGGTATGGAGAGATAACCCATGTCACGAGCCACGCCCATATTCCGCACCATTGATCGTCCTACAAAAACAACTTTGCGGTTATGAGCAATCGCAGTGTCAATGATCTGTTGAACTCGGTGAACGTGCGAGGCAAATGATGCCACGATTACTCGACCCTTGGCCCGATGAAAAACTTTGTCGAGGACAGGAACGATCTCGCGCTCGCTCGGCACAAACCCGGGAACTTCAGCATTTGTGCTGTCCACCATGAGGATGTCAACACCAATATCCCCCAAGCGAGCGAAACTATTGAGGTCGGTGAGCCTGCCATCTAATGGCAATTGGTCCATTTTGAAGTCGCCGGTGTGCAAAATCGTGCCAGCGCTCGTGGTGATTGCAATGGCCATGGCATCAGGGATCGAGTGATTCACGGCCAAGAACTCGAGACCAAATGGACCTATCTGTTCGGTCCCCTTGTCTTTTACCGCCAACGTAAATGGTGTTATCCGGTGCTCTTTGAGCTTTGCTTGCACAAATGCCAGCGTCAACTCTGAACCGATGATCGGTATGTCCGCCTTGTTTCGCAGTAGATATGGCACAGCACCTATGTGATCTTCATGGCCATGAGTGAGGACAATGGCTAGGACATCGTCGAGGCGCTCAAGTATTGGCTCGAAATCAGGCAGAATCAGATCTACCCCGGGGTGTGACTCTTCAGGGAACAGCACACCACAATCAACGATCAGTAACTTTCCATCAATTTCAAATACGGTCATGTTTCGACCGATCTCTCCGATGCCGCCAAGCGGCAATATCCTCAACCCACCCGTGGGCAATGGCGGCGGTACATCAATATCGTGATTGAGCATTTATACCTTTCAGGCTCCCATAAGGAGTACCAAGAATTCAGGAGCTGAGCGATTCATTAAAAACCGCGCACTCCTCCTGCGGCTAGATCCGCACGAAGTTGCGTGATTTCAGCCTCTGTTGCATTAACAAGTGGGAGTCGAACGGGTCCAGCGGGAAGCCCCTGGATAGCAAGTGCTGCCTTGGTGAGAATCACACCTTGCGTGCGAAAGATTCCTGTGTAGACAGGAAGCATCGCAGTATTCAAAGTTTGTGCGGTTTGCAATTCGCCACCCCAGAGTGCATCCGCCATGTCGTGTAAACGATCGCCGACGAGATGGCCTACGACAGACACCATGCCTGCTGCACCCAGAGCGAGCAATGCGAGGTTGAGTGAGTCTTCACCCGAATACCAGGCGAGATCAGTTCTTGCCATAACCCACTGTGACGCTTCAAGGTCCCCCTTGGCATCTTTATTTGCGATGATCCTTGGATGCTCAGCGAGGCGAACAAGGGTTTCCGTTTCAATGGCCACACCTGTTCGGCGGGGAATGTCATAAGTCATCAGCGGCAAATCTGTGGAATCCGCGATCGCAGTGAAATGAGCGATCAAACCCGCCTGCGGGGGCCTGTTGTAGTAGGGCGATGAAGCCATCAATGCATCCGCACCTGCGGCTACGGCTAACTGGGCACTGTAGATCGAATGGGCAGTGTCATTGGTGCCTATGCCTGCAATAACCGTTGCGCGGTCTCCCACGGCCTCAACAACTGCGCTAACAAGGGCAGCATCTTCGGCGTCGGTTTTTGTGGAGCTCTCACCCGTAGTTCCGTTCACGACAAGTCCATCGTGCCTGAGGTTGTCGACCAAATGCGTTGCGAGCTCCTGAGCACCATCAAGGTCCTGGGATCCATCTTCGCGGAATGGAGTCACCATCGCGGAGAGCATCACGCCAAATGGACTGTTCATGGAGCAGAGCCTACCTGTGAACCCTCATAGATCTCAGTTAGGGAGCAACACGTCCATGGGACTCAAATGCAGCATGGGTCAGCGGCATGAGCCGAGCAAAATGATCCTCATAGATTTCCGCTACCATCTCAATTTCCCTCTGAGGGAAGGATGGAAAGTGCGAACCATCGACCTTCCTGCGAAGGGACAGGAAATTCATGAGTGAGCGCGCGTTCACGGTGACGTACGCAGACGAGTAAATGGTGACGGGAAGCACCATCCGCGCAACCTCACGAGCCACGCCCGCCTGCAGCATTCGCTGGGCCAGCTCCGCGCGGTTGGGCTGGAGGTGGGTGAGGGGGGCCGCGGCCTCCCCTCCCGCCGCAACCCGCCGCTGCTTCTTGCGGGGGGGCTCCTCCGCCTATATGGTAA
>JALRGY010000038.1:2504-17813 GCA_023253325.1 Candidatus Nanopelagicales bacterium
TAATCGACGAATCAATGAGTTCGTACTGCTCGGGACTGCCCTTGTGAAATTCGTATGCACCGGGCTTTCCCGATTGAATAATTGGTCGCTCATGACTTGGTACATAAAAGATCGGCAGCAACTCGCGGTAGCGACCCGATTCCTCGTTATAGCTGGCAATTCGATGGCGCATGTGTTCCCGCCACACAAAAATGGGAGCGCGCACAAAGAAAGTCATCGAATTATGTTCAAACGGGCTGCCATGCCGATCGCGCATCAGGTAATTAATCAGACCTACAGCCCTGTCGGCATCCGAGTTGACATCCTCCAACGATTGTTCGCCAACGGTAGAGACTCGCGCCGCGAACACCACATCGGCATCAGAGGCACTTGAACGAACGAGTTCAACGGTGACGTCACTTCGAAAGGATATTTCCGAACTTGAATTTTCTGTGACCACGCACAGACCCTATCTGGTGCGCCCTCGAATTCACGGGTAACGTGCCCACGTGGACATAACTAGGCTTTCACGGGTGACGGACGCAGAAGCAATTGCGCGCGTTCAATACGACTCTTGGATGGAGCGAGTCCCCCTGGCACTTGAAAACATGTCTGTCCACGAGATTGAGACAGCGTGGGCGTCAGCCATCAGCACCGGCGACGGACGGTCAGGACGCATCCTCGTGGTTGAGCGATCAGGGCAAGTCGAAGGATATTGCGCCGTAGTATTCGACAGAAATGGAAAGATGTGCCACATCGTGGGCCTCGAAGTTTCTCCCAATTGCAGGCGGTCCAGCCTCGGAATCCGATTGACCAATGCCGCCGCTGACTTGGCCATGAGCGCCGGCATGGATGAAATGACCGCGTGGCTTGGTCGCGATGAAATCGCCGCACAACACCTATTACTGTCGGCCGGGTGGACGCTAACGGGGGCGCAGCGGACAGTAGCCATGGAGAGTCCTGCCCAGGAGCGACACGAAATCGAATTTTTGGTTTCCCTGAGCGAATCGCTGTAACTCAGTTCGGGACATGTGAGTGCCGGCGGATCCCCCGCGCCCGCCGGCGTTCCAACTATCACATGTTTCATTGGGGGTGCACAGGTTTATAAAGTCCCCAATGTGGGGGACAGAAGGGCGAGTTGGGGCAACCCGTTAGTCAATTTCTAGAAGGCCATCGTCCCTGGCCGCCGCGTAGAGTTCCGTTCGCGTGCGTGCCTCACGCCCTAAATGTGTGTATTTTGCACGAACGCGATCGAGATATTCTTTGGCGGTATGCGGGGAAATCTCCATTCTTCGGGCGACCGCATTGAGAGTCAGACCCGTGGCATAGAGCTTGAGCGCGTCTGTTTCACGCGGACTCAGTTCGGGCTTTTCCCTAGCGGAATTCAAAATTGCGGCCAAATCCACAGAGAGGTAAAACTCACCTTCAATTGCTATTGATAATGCTTCGGTCAAATCCAAATAACTCACTCGCTTCGGAATAAAACCCAAGGCCCCTTTATGAATACCACTCCTTATCGCATGCGCATCATCGTTGGCGCTCATAAGCAGGGTCGGGATTCCAGCATTCGTCAAGAGTTCTACATTCCGATCGACAGGTTCTGAATTTGGGCCGAGATCAATGTCGAGCAAGGCTATTTCTGGTTGCGCATTGATGGCCTCGGTGACAACGCCACCGGAATAGACCACATCAAAGGAGGGTTTAGTCTGGCTGTCTGCAGTCAACAGCGCGGCCAAACCCGCGCGGACCAACTCGTGGTCATCGACTATCCCGATTTTCATGCTGTTCGCCCCCTACTCCCCCCCTCAATGCATGCATGAATTGCGCAAAGCCGAGGATCCCAAGTCCCGAGTCTAAGTAACGGTTTGTGCGCCCGCTTAGTTATGGGGAAACTAATTCGGGGCTCGCCGCCTGCCACATATAGACCATTGAGCCATCAGCCTCATGAAAGAATTCACTCACTCGTGTCGAATGCGGTAGAGGATGTACGACACTAGTGTCGAATTTCGAACGTACATCAATGTGCACAACGAGATCGATCACCAGATCGGCGCTAACACGTTCAAACGTGCATCTAGCTGAATCTGCCCTCTCCATCTGTTGAAGTATCAGAGCACAATAGAGGCCTAGTTCCACCTGATCTTCGCAATTCCAGAGGGGTGCATCGGAATGAATCACCAGCACCACTTCGTTATGGAACGCCTCAGTCGCAACGCGCTTTAACAGACTATCTTCTTTCACATGGCTCACAAGAATATTTCGCAAATATGAATCAATCACGGCGCACCTATGCCTACATGCCTTGGATTGAAAATTGATTTCTCCGTGAGCAATGCGTTCCAGAAATTCCAATGACTCGAGAATCTCTGGCGTCGAAAATCTTTGGAGCGATTTGGCAGCTCCCAACTCAGCAATATCGGATTGCATCTGTGATTGTGCGGTGGAAAGAATTGCTCTCTCGCGTGTGCGTTCAATGCTGCGCAAAGATCGACCGAGGACCGCTCCCGCGATGATCAAGCCGAAACCAGGAGCGATCAATTCTCCCGGAAAACCCCCCTGAAAGAAAAGCCACGAAGCTCCCACCAAAATCCATGCCCACCAAGGACCTGCAGCCGAAGCAACGAAGAACAGTGCGGCAATACCTTCAGAGGTCCAATCACCCCAAGGCGCACTCGCCCCAATGTCCTTTGCCTGTCCCTCCAGCCAATAAATCACGGGCGCGAACGCCGCAACTGAAATGGCAACGTACCAAGGCAGAGCTCCGTACAGACTCGTAATGGCAATTGCAACCGCGAGAATCAAGATCATAATCATGGCGAGACTATTCATGAAATTGTTTTCGTACTGCGTCCAAGTGAGAGCAAAATTGACCATTGTGTAGGTGATTCCACCTGCTACAACGGGAATAACAAAAATACTGGTTGGGGTCCTGCTCGTTGCCACAAGACCACTCCACCAGTGAATTCCATCCTTGAATTCAATTGTTACCTCAGTTCCTGAGCCAACCGTTGATGAAATGACACTGCGCACATTCACGGCCTGCAGGTCTCGACTGAGTATGTGGCTTAACCCAAATCCCTTATGGCCATTTGCGACCTCTCGCGAGGCTTCTGCTTGATCAAACCCAATGCCATTGTCCTTGATAACTACTTTGAACTTGGAAGTGGTAACGCGCATGAAATCAATTGAAATTTCACTCGCCCGCGAGTGCCTTAAGGCGTTAATCAGGACCTCCCGCAACGCAGAAATGACCTGGTCATAGATCAACTCAGGGACCACTCCGCCAACATTGCCTTTGATGTCTACCACCATGCCGCGAGCCGCACATTCTTGGAGTAAATCACCGAGCTGATCCGGTAAACCGATCAGGTGCGGCTGGTCTGACTCTTTTTGTTCGGAGATGAGTGATCGCAGAACAGACGCCGATTCTGCCGCTTTCTCTCGAACGTTCTGAGCCGAAAGTTCCGAGGAGGCAAGGCCGCCTCGGGCAATCGCCGTTAAGGTGTTCAGCACGGACTCATGGATTAATGCCCTTCGTTTGGCGAGCGCCTCATTTACTTCCTGATTCTCCCGTGCTCGTAATTGAGTTTGCACGGTCTCCTGAAGTGCGTTGTCAGCCGCTCTCGCTCGACGCATAAGGCCCAATTGAGAACTTGCCGCTGCAACACCAATTGCCATTGCATAAAGCGGGTACAAGATCGCAGAGTTGACCGAGATTTCATTGGTGAGGTTGAGTCCAAGAAATATGAAAATGAAGGCTTCGGAGAGAACCACGCCCGCCACCCACCACCACTGGCGCGGCTCTTGTATCAAAATTCCAGCCATGCCCGCCGCTAGATTGAAAAGTGCGGCCGAAGCCAACCATTCATTGGCATTGGGAGCAATCGAATTCATCGAGATTGCAACGGCTGAGACCAATAATGCAACGACATTAATAACTATGAATGCGTGCCTGACACGTGAAAGAGACCCGGCCCCCATGCGAGAGGGAATAAGACCCACAACAAGAACGATCCATGTCACCCAAACGAGAGCAATCAGCGCATCCTCATGGAAAGCGGCCTGCTGTCCGGGCCACAAATTCGTATCACTCCCTAGCCAGAGGCCCTGCCAAATAAGCCCAAAAAGAAGTAGGCCCCTACGCGTGAGGACTTCGGCGGACGGCACTCCAGTGGGCATGTCGAGTAGCCTGACACACTCAGCAATGGAATTCCATCACGGCGGGTAAGGAGTGATGGCAGTGCCTGACACTGACTAGAACCTGAAAGGGGTGCTTGATGGATTCACAATCGGATAACGATTCGCATTCGAAAATGGATCCTTCGCATGTGCATCTCCCTCAGCCGCATCTGCCCCACGCGCACGTTCCCGGTGAACATCTTCCCCACACGAGTAGGGATATTCACATCAATGCCCTGGGAATTGGTTTAGCCACGGGTGCTTACGGCCTGTCATTTGGAGCAATATCGATCGCCAGTGGATTGAGCATTGCTCAAACTCAATCTCTGTCACTCTTTATGTTCACCGGTGCGTCGCAGTTCGCGCTGGTCGGTGTCATTGGTGCCGGCGGTGGCGCCTTTGTTGCCATCGCTACAGCCCTACTTTTGGGTGCGCGAAATTCACTCTATGCACTTTCTTTGTCGCCCAGACTCGATTTACGCCGTCGCGCCATCCCTGCAGCAGCACTCCTCACAATTGACGAGTCGACCGGCATGACAATGCGGTACTCGGCAAACGTACAAGATCGACGGCGAGCATTTTTTGCGACGGGACTCAGTGTTTATGTGCTGTGGAATATTGGGACGGCACTAGGAGCCATTGGGGCATCAGCGCTCTCAGATCCGGGAATGCTTGGGCTCGACGCAGCGATACCTGCAGGATTTCTTGCCTTGCTCTGGCCCCGACTCACGTCCAATTCACGTACTGAGAACCAGAAGATGTGGACCCTTGCAATTGTGAGCGCACTGGTCGCGTTTTTGCTTATTCCCGTGTTGAGACCCGGTCTGCCCGTTTTATGCAGCGCTCTCGTTGCCGTAGGAGCAAGCCTTATCTGGGGGCGGAACAGCGCATCTGAGCACCTAAATCGAAGGGGCCAATAGCCATGTGGCCAATCGTGCTGATCGCTTCGCTGGGTACCTATCTCGAAAAACTTCTGGGGTATGTACTCCCCCACAGCATGCTGGAACGAGAATCAGTTCGACGCATGACCGGCCTGCTCCCTGTTTCACTCCTCGCCGCGCTCGTGGCCGTTCAGACATTCGCCGATGGATCCAGCGTTACGGTCGACGCCCGGTTGCTCGGATTAGTTGTGGCGTTCATCGCTCTTGTCTTCAGGGCACCTTTTTTACTCGTGGTGGTTCTCGCAGCGCTGTCTACGGGCCTCGCTCGATGGTTTGGATTGATGGCCTGATGCCCGAACCTCAGTTTCAGAAACCAATCTTTCGCAATATCTGGAAGAGCGAAGGTGAAGTGAAGGTTGCTGAACAAGTGCGCTTTTTGCGCATCGGACATCGAGGCCTTATCCGCCTGACGCTATTGATTCTCTTGACACTCAATCTCGTAGGCATCGCTGCTATCTCTATCGTTTTTCTCACTACTTCAGGTGACCTTGTGACCTCAATTTTGTTGGGGTTTGGCATCGCGACTTATGCGGTTCTAGTCTTTCGCGGATGGATGCTTGGGACCTATGTAAATGATGCGGGCTGCAAGGTAATCCGACTGCTGACTACCCGAGCCACCCCATGGAGCGACGTCGCCCAAATTGAAGAATCTTTTCGCCGCCCGTACGGGCTACCTATCGGGTTGCGCACACGACACCTTGCGTTACACACCAACAGTCTCATGACTGTAAAAACACATATATTTATTGGAAGCATTGACGGAATCTTCACGGTCGAGAACTACCAAATGAAAAAATCACTCTTACAGCGATGGCTCGACTCGAAATAGTTTCTCCGCCGTTCTCATTGAGTTGCGAGCCCTTTTCCGATCACGACAGTCTTCGTAGGCCATAGCGACGAGATACCAGTCGCGCCAATTCGTGGAATCATTCAAATGGCTCAAAGTTAAGAAGTACGCGTCCGCTGCATCTTGATTCACCCTGCCAGAAGAGTCTCGAACAAAGTCCCGCTCTGGTAACCCTCCTTCGAGAGCCAGCTGACGACCCATACTCTGCATAACCATTCCAAAGCGCAACTCCCTCAGAACCAAAAGGCACCCGAGAACTGGGATGATCACGATGGCCCCTGCAAGGAGTTGAACAGTTAAATCCCCCGATTGGAATACCGCCCATGCGCGCCATATGGCAAATCCCGCGTAGGTGAAGCAAGCCAGAGAAAGTAGAACTACCCAGAATTTGACGTTGCGCAGCAGGCTCATGTCAACGTCCAAGAAGCAGTGGTGCCAGTCCCACGGTCAAGCCTGATAGGTGCTCAATTTCCTTGATCGCCAGAAGTACCCCTGGCATGAAGGATTCACGAGCCATTGAGTCATGTCGAATCGTCAAAGTCTCGCCGACCCCACCCAGAATTACCTCTTGGTGCGCCATCAAGCCGCGAACGCGAAGTGAATGAATTGGTATTCCGTCCACGAACACACCCCGAGCCTGCATGGATTCCTCAAGGGTTGCATCTGGCGACGGAGCAAGATGTTCCCGAGCCTTGGCAACCTTGGCAGCCGTGTGCATCGATGTGCCAGACGGCGCATCGAGTTTCTCAGGGTGGTGTAACTCAACGATCTCCACAGACTCAAAGTACGGGGCGGCCATTGCGGCAAATTCGGTCATGAGTACCGCGCCAACGCTAAAGTTTGGAGCGATGAGAACTTTGACACTATTGCGTTGCGCAAGCCACAGTTCCACTTCAGCCATGCGCTCAGCGGTGAAGCCAGAAGTCCCGACCACCACGTTAATGCCCGATTTGATGCAAAATGCAATGTTGTCCATCACCACATCAGGACTCGTGAAGTCAACAACCACCTGGACCCGCTGCTGAGTCAACTGCTCCAGAGAGTCACCCAGGTCCAGCTCGGCGACCAATTCACATTCAGGGTCAGCTGTGACCGCATCGCAGACGGTTTTGCCCATGCGTCCACGTGAGCCAATAACTCCGACCCTAATGGGAGGAGCACTTGGAGACCGCGGCATCAATTCACACTCCTGCGTTGATGGTCGAATATCCTGGACGATTTTCAATGAAATCGTAAGGCCCAATCACGCTCAAGGCTAGTGGATTCGACAGCAGTTCACTGGACAGACTGTTAATGTCTTCAGCCGTCACAGCGTCGACTTTTTCCAATACCTCCGGCATGGAAAGCAATGGGTCGGCGTAAAGCTCGCCCTTTCCGATTCGACTCATGCGCGAACTCGTGTCTTCCTGACCAAGCACAGTGCTGCCCTTCACCTGACCCTTGCCGCGAGTCAATTCAAGCTCGCTTACGCCATCACGCAAGAAGCTTTGAAGTTCTTCATGGCAAACGTCAAGCACACTGTCTAACTTGCTGGGTAGACAGCCCGCGTAAATTCCGAAGATCCCGCTGTCTCGGAATCCTTGTGAATAGGCGTAGACGGAATACGCAAGGCCACGCCTTTCTCGCACTGATTGGAAGAGTCGGCTGCTCATGCCTCCGCCCAATATGGTGGATAACACCGCAGCGGTGAATCGGCGCTCATCACCTCTGACTAGCCCCAGTCCACCCATCACGACATGAGCCTGTTCAGTTGGACGGTTGTCAATCTTTGATTGCGCCAATTGGGGTTCGGCTGCAATTGTTGGAGTCCGCTCACCACGACGCTGGAAATGTCCCGTCTCTGCTCGAAGGAGTGCGCTCTCGGCTAACACGACAGCTTGGTCGTGGTCCACATTGCCCGCGATAGAAATAACGAGCGACTCCGGTTGGTAGTAGCTCCGATAGAAATCAACAATAGAGTCGCGGGATATGCCAAGTATGGTCTCTTGGGTTCCAAGTATCGGTCTCCCAAGTGGGGTATCACCGAATAAGACAGTGGCAAAATGATCATGCACAAGATCGCTGGGATCGTCATCGACCATAGCGATTTCTTCGAGGATGACACTCCGCTCGGCCTCAATATCCTCGGCGTTCAGAAGCGCGTCGGTGACCACGTCGCATAAAACATCAATCGCCAGAGGAAGATTCTCAGCCAAGACGCGGGCGTAATAGCAGGTGTGCTCTTTACTGGTGAATGCGTTGATGTCACCACCCACTGCCTCAATGGATGAAGAAATATCAAGCGCGGATCGCGCAGTGGTCCCTTTGAATAACAAATGTTCCAAGTAATGTGCTGCGCCCATATGCGCACCCTGCTCATTACGTGAACCCGCATCAACCCAAATACCAATACTTGCCGAGTGCACACCAGGTACGAACTCGGTGATGAGGCGAACTCCATTAGCAAGGACGGACCGACGAACGAGCGAGCCGTCCGCCCCTGCTAGCAGAGTAATTGCTGAAGTCATACGGGCTATTCAGCGTTATTCGAGCTGTCAGAGCCATCCGAATCAGCAGGAACCGCGATCAGTGACAATTTCCCACGTTGATCAATTTCTTTGATCTCAACCTGAATCTTGTCACCAACTTTGAGAACCTCTTCGACGTTCTCGATGCGGCCCTTGCCTGCAAATTTCTTGACCTCTGAAATGTGAAGCAGTCCATCGCGCCCGGGTACCAATGAGATGAAAGCACCAAAGGTGGTTGTCTTAACAACCGTACCGAGGTAACGCTCCCCAACTTCGGGCATCGTTGGGTTAGCAATCTGATTGATTGCGTTGCGGGCAGCTTCAGCAGAAGGTCCATCCGTGGCACCAATGTAGATCGTTCCATCATCCTCGATGGTGATGTCCGCACCAGTTTCCTCTTGGATCTGGTTGATGATCTTGCCCTTCGGGCCAATGACCTCTCCGATTTTGTCAACCGGAACCTTCACCGAAATAACTCGGGGTGCGGTAGTGGCCATTTCATCAGGTGCATCGATGGCTTCCGTCATGACATCAAGGATGGTCAGACGTGCATCACGTGCCTGAGTCAAAGCCCCTGCGAGAACCTCCGCGGGGATTCCGTCAAGCTTGGTATCAAGCTGAAGCGCAGTGACAAAGTTGCGTGTTCCTGCAACCTTAAAGTCCATATCGCCAAAAGCGTCTTCCGCACCAAGAATGTCCGTGAGCGCAACATACTTTTGCGCTCCATCGACGATGCCAGAGATAAGTCCCATGGCGATGCCTGCAACAGGCGCCTTCAGTGGCACGCCTGCATTGAGCAATGACATTGTTGATGCACAAACAGATCCCATTGAGGTGGATCCATTGGAACCTAGGGCCTCGGAAACCTGTCGAATCGCGTATGGGAATTCTTCACGCGAAGGAAGCACAGGCACGAGGGCCCGCTCTGCCAAAGCACCATGACCGATTTCGCGACGCTTTGGAGATCCCACGCGTCCCGTCTCTCCCGTGCTGTATGGCGGGAAGTTGTAGTTGTGCATATAGCGCTTGCGATTTTCTGGATTCAGTGTGTCCAACTGCTGCTCCATGCGCAACATGTTCAACGTTGTAATGCCAAGGATTTGTGTTTCGCCACGTTCGAACAATGCCGAACCATGAACACGAGGAATGACTTCTACCTCAGCTGAGAGCGTACGAATATCGGCCAAACCGCGACCGTCGATACGAACTCCATCACGCAGTACCCGCTCACGAACGGCGTTCTTGGTCACGGACCGAAGGGCCGCACTCAGTTCCTTCTCTCGCCCTTCAAAATCGGAACCAATCGATGCCATGACATCGGCTTTGATTTCATCCAGTCGATTCTCGCGCTCGGCCTTGGACACAATGGTGAGTGCTTGTGCCACGGCTTCGCCTGCAGCCTTATCAACTGCTGCATAGGCATCGTCTTCGTATTCCAAGAACACGGGGAAATCGGCGACAGGCTTGGCTGCTGCTGCGGCTAGTTCGGCCTGGGCCTCGCACAGAAGTCGAATGGACTTCTTAGCGGCGTCAAGACCTTCTGCGACAACCTCTTCGGTTGGGGCGGTGGCACCGCCCGCGACCAATTCGATTGTGCGCTCTGTTGCTTCGGCTTCAACCATCATGATGGCAACATCGTCGCCGGCTATACGGCCAGCAACAACCATGTCGAAGACTGCCTCCTCGAGCTGCTCGTGAGTTGGGAATGCCACCCATTGTCCACGAATAAGTGCAACTCGGACTCCGCCAACAGGACCGCTGAATGGCAAGCCACTCAGTTGAGTAGACGCTGATGCAGCGTTGATTGCCAATACATCGTAAAGATCTTTGGGGTTGAGCGCCATGACGGTCACGACAACCTGAACTTCGTTGCGCAGGCCCTTCTTGAACGTTGGGCGCAAAGGACGATCGATGAGCCTGCAGGTCAAAATTGCGTCTTCGCTGGGACGACCTTCACGTCGAAAGAATGAGCCGGGAATGCGCCCTACCGAATACATGCGTTCTTCAACATCAACCGTCAAAGGGAAGAAATCGAATTGATCCTTGGGCTGCTTCGAGGCCGTTGTGGCACTCAGAAGCATTGTTTCGTCATCTAGGAAAGCGCAAACGGAGCCTGCGGCCTGCCGGGCAAGACGACCAGTTTCGAAACGAATGGTACGAGTACCAAATGATCCATTGTCAATGACGGCACTAGCCGTCGTTACGGAACCCTCCACGGGTACCTCCTTTAAGAGAGGACGCTCGCGCAGACTTTCCGCGGTATCGGCGGTCTTCGATCGAGATTCGCGGAAAAATTCCGAAAATCACTACCGAGGACCGACATCTACGCAAAATTTGCCCTGAGCGTCATTATTTGATTGTTGTAACAAAATCGGCTGGAACTCAGGGTGAGTCAACCGAAAAAATATGAATGCAGCCCGCGAAGCGAACTGCATTCATCACGACTATCGCCGCAATCCGAGGCGTTCAATAATTGAGCGATAACGATTAATGTCAGTTTTGGTCAAGTAGTTGAGCAAACGGCGACGCTGACCGACCATGATGAGCAGTCCGCGCCGGCTATGGTGATCGTGCTTGTGTGTCTTGAGGTGACCGGTGAGGTCATCGATCCGACGACTCAGCATGGCAATTTGAACCTCTGGTGAGCCTGTATCTCCCGGCTTGGTGCCGTATTCGGCGATTATTTCTTGCTTTGTTGCAGTGTCGAGCGACATGTGTTCCTTCCAAGCGTGAATTCACGCGTATTAAGTGTCACGAATCCGGGAGCTGAGGAACCGCCGCCGAACCGTCTAATGCCGCAAGCCTAGCAGCCCTCAGGATTGACTGCTCAAGGGCGGCCGAGCGCGGTCTACATCGATCCTCATTTGTTCAAGGTAGGCGTCAAGATCTGGAAATACCTCCTGATGCCGCAGAAAGTCAGTGAACTCGAATTCGACTGTCTCCCCATAGAGTTGAAGGTCCTCTCGATCCAAGGCATAAGCCTCAATACGCTTCTCGGCACCTTCGAACTGAGGATTTGTACCGACCGAGATTGCCGCCGGGTATCGGTGGGAATTCCAGACGAGAAACCCTGCATATACGCCGTCACCAGGGATGAGCCGGTTCATGTCCCACCGGAGATTGGCCGTCGGGTACCCGAGTTGTCTCCCCCGTTGATCTCCGTAGACAACAGTGCCTGCCAAGGTGAATTCTCGTCCCAGAACTTGCATTGCCCCTGCGACATCGCCTTTTTGGACCAGGCGACGGACGCGACTCGAAGAAAGCGTGGCCCCAGCTCCATCGGTGGCCAGGTCAACCGAGTGAACTGAGAATCCATAGGTCCCGCCGAGGTCTCGCAGTGTCTCTACATTACCTGATGCGCCAGCACCGAAAGTGAAATTCTGCCCAACAACAACGTTGAGACATCCAGCAAGATGTTGTTTAACAAACTCCTCGGGGGTCTGTTGCGCAAGCTCATGGGTGAAAGGGATCACGCGAACTCGATCCGCACCCGCGGCTAAAAGGAGTTCTGTTCTCTCGGAGATACTGGAAATCATTGGGGGTGCAGCCTCCGGTTTAACAATGTAGGCAGGATGCGGATCAAATGTGAGCACCTCAAGTTCGGTATCACTGTCACGAGCCACCGCGCGCCCTACATTGAGCATTATTTGATGCCCTCGGTGCACACCATCAAAAACGCCGATACACACTGTTAACGGCGATGAGTAGTCACGCCGCTGGGGAGCCGCACTCACCGACGCCTCTGCCATGCGTGCAGGATATTCGGTCACGAGTTGTTCACAAAAACAGCCTTGTAGGACACCACATCTCCTTTGACCTCACCAAGGGCAAGAAGCTCTAAGCGCTGATTTAATAGTGCAATAGTTCCAGCACCGACAGGATCGGGTGTTTGAATTCTCTGACCGAGACTTATGGCCTTTTCTTGGCTTTCGTCGACAATGAAACTGGGCCACACCATTTGCGCGACGGATCCTAGGTCGATGACACTGCTCCAGGGATCCTCTGACTGAACGATTGATTCGAGTGAATGCGAATGGTCGATCACGAAGGGACCTACGGCTGTCCGACGCAATGCTGTCAAATGTCCGCCCACTTCAAGTGATTCGCCCAAATCACGGGCGATCGCTCGTATGTACGTGCCCGATGAACACGCAACATTCACAGAGATATCGCACCACGTGCCATCACGAGAAATCTTGTCAACATCGATCGACTCGATAGTTACTTGACGTGCCGGAAGTTCGACGCTTTCGCCGGCTCTCACGAGCGCATGGGCCCGCTTGCCATTAACTTTGATCGCACTCACAGAACTGGGACGCTGCCAAATAGTGCCCACCTGCTGTGCGAGGTGATCACGAATCTGCGAGTCCGTGACGTTTTCAACACTTGTTATCGAGGAAATGGTTCCCTCAGCGTCATCGGTCGAACTTGACGCACCCAATCGAATCGTGGCGCCATACGCCTTTGTAGTCAGCGCCAGGTGCCCGAGGGTTCGGGTACCAGAGTTAATCCCAAGGACCAGCACACCTGTGGCCATGGGATCGAGGGTTCCCGCGTGGCCGATTTTGCGGGTGCCAAAAACTCGACGCAAATCTCGGACGACATCGTGCGAGGTGATTCCCGCAGGTTTATCAACAACGACGATACCGCTCATGTATGACACAGAACGGGCTTCTAATCGTCAGATTCGCGATACGGATTTGGCTCCCCGGCATATGTTGCCTTCTCTGCCTGTTGGTGTACCCGCGCGTCATCTTCAGCCGCCGCACGCAATAGGTCCTCGACGTGAGCCGCATTCTCAGGGATCGCATCGAGCACAAATTCCAAGGTCGGAGTGAATTTAACCCCGGTTCCTTTGCCAACTTCCGTGCGCAAAAGTCCCTTGCTTGAAGCAAGTGCATCGGCAGTTGCCGCCCGATCCTCATCTGAGCCGTAAACGGTGTAGAACACGGAAGCATCGCGCAGGTCCGCGGTCAAGCGGACATCCGTTATGGTGATGAATCCAAGCCGAGGGTCCTTGATCTTGAACTCCAAGGTTTGGGCAACAATCACCTTAATGCGGTCAGCAAGTTTCCTAGCCCGCGCTTCGCTTCCCATAAGTTCCCGCCCTACTTGCGCTTTATTTCGCGCATTTCGAAGGTTTCGATGACGTCGTCAACTTTGACATCCTGATAGCTACCAAGGTTGATGCCGCACTCGAAACCTTCACGGACTTCAGTTACATCGTCCTTGAATCGCCGCAACGAGGCGATGTTAAGGCTTTCGGCAACCACAACACCGTCGCGCACAAGGCGCGCCTTGGTATTGCGTTTTACCTCACCGCTGCGAATTAAGCAGCCTGCGATTGTGCCGAACTTGGATGACTTGAACACATCGCGAACCTCTGCAGTTCCCAGTTGAACTTCCTCGTATTCTGGTTTCAACATGCCCTTCAGTGCTGCCTCGATTTCATCGATGGCCTGGTAGATCACACTGTAGTAGCGAACGTCCACGCCCTCTTGAGCTGCGAACTCTGCCACTTTGCCTTCAGGTCGCACGTTAAATCCGAGAATAATTGCCTTTGACGCGCTCGCCAAAGTGACGTCGTTCTGAGTGATCGCGCCAACTCCACGGTGAATAACGCGCAAGGAAACCTCATTGCCCACATCGATCTTGAGCAATGCGTCTTCCAGCGCTTCAACCGATCCGGACACATCGCCCTTCAGAATCAGCGTTAGCTCAGAGACTTCGCCGCGCTCAATGGATTCGAGGAAGTCTTCCAGCGAACGCTTGACACGATTCTTGGCCAGCATGGCGTTACGTTCACGCGCAGCACGCGTCTGAGCAATCTGCCGGGCAACTCGATCTTCCGAGACCACAAGGAAACTGTCACCAGCACCTGGTACCGATGTGAGGCCGAGTACCTGCACAGGAGCCGATGGGCCGGCTTCATTGACAGGGTTTCCAGCATCATCGAGCATCGCTCGAACGCGCCCAAAGGCATCACCCGCGACGATTGAATCTCCCAGGTGCAATGTTCCCCTCTGAACCAGCACGGTCGCAACAGGTCCACGACCACGGTCCAAATGAGCCTCAATGGCAACACCTTGTGCATCTTGGTTCGGATTCGCTCTGAGGTCCAGTGCAGCGTCTGCCGTCAACAGGACTGCCTCCAACAGTGATTCGATGCCGATGTCATTTTTGGCGGACACATCAACAAACATTGTGTCTCCACCGAAGTCCTCGGCCACTAGACCATATTCGGTTAGTTGCCCACGAACCTTTGTTGGATCAGCACCTTCCTTATCAATCTTGTTGACAGCCACCACGATGGGAACTCCTGCAGCTTGCACGTGGTTGAGTGCTTCAATCGTTTGCGGCTTTACTCCATCATCAGCTGCGACAACCAAGATCGCAATGTCTGTGACTTCAGCGCCACGAGCACGCATTGCGGTGAACGCCTCGTGACCTGGTGTGTCAATGAAAGTGATTGGCCGCTCACCATCCGGGGTGTGCGCGACCACTTGGTAGGCACCAATGTGCTGGGTGATCCCACCCGCTTCACCTGAAATCACATTCGTTTTCCGGATCGCATCGAGCAATCGGGTCTTACCGTGATCAACGTGACCCATAACCGTGACAACAGGTGAACGAGGCGCTAGATCGGCGCTGTCGCCTTCATCCTCACCAAATTCGAGGTCAAAGGTCTCGAGCAGTTCGCGATCTTCGTCTTCAGGTGAAACGACTTCAACGGCAAAGTTGAGTTCGGTTCCGAGCAACATCAACGTGTCGTCGTCGATTGATTGCGTCGCGGTAACCATTTCACCGAGACCGATCAATACCTTCACGAGATCAGCAGAGGATGCGTCAATTTTCT
>JALRGY010000039.1 GCA_023253325.1 Candidatus Nanopelagicales bacterium
AATTTGTCCCAGGTCTTGAAGGCGTTGTTGCCTTTGAAACCGGAATTGCTGAGCCTGACCGCGACGGTGGGGTCCTGCGCTACCGCGGGGTCGACATCGAGGACTTGGTGGGCAAGGTGTCCTACGGCAACGTGTGGGGTCTGCTGGTAGACAACAGATTCAACCCCGGATTACCTCCCGCAGAACCTTTTCCCCTTCCCGTTCACTCCGGCGATGTCCGGGTCGACGTGCAGTCCGCGATTGCAATGCTCGCACCGGCCTGGGGTCTCCAACCGCTTCTCGATATTGACGATGCCACCGCACGCGACAATCTTTCGCGGGTTTCGGTCATGGCGCTGTCTTTCATTGCACAGTCAGCGCGCGGCCTCGGAGTTCCCATGGTGCCGCAAGAGCGCATTGACTCTGCGCGCACAATCGTTGAACGATTTCTCACGCGCTGGCGTGGTGAACCAGACCCACAGCATGTTGAAGCAATAGACAGTTATTTCGTTGCTGCAGCCGAACATGGCATGACGGCATCCACATTCACAGCCCGCGTTATTGCTTCAACGGGTGCCGACGTTGCGGCCGCAATGTCGGGGGCCATCGGCGCCATGAGTGGCCCACTGCACGGTGGAGCTCCCGCTCGTGTTCTTCGAATGCTCAATGAAATTCAAAAGGCGGGCAATCCTGAGGCATACATCACCGCGCATCTCGATGCAGGTCAACGACTGATGGGCTTTGGTCATCGCGTGTATCGGGTGGAGGATCCTCGAGCACGGGTGTTGCGTGAGACTGCCAAGCGGCTGGGGGTCCCTCGATATGAAGAAGCACTTGCCGTGGAGACGGCCGCTCTGGCCGAACTTCGGTCTCGGAGACCAGATCGCCCATTGGAAACCAATATTGATTTCTGGGCGGCCGTCATTCTGGACTACGCGGAGATCCCCATCGAATACTTCACCGCTATGACCACCTGCGCGCGGCTGGCCGGATGGTCAGCCCATATCCTTGAGCAGAAGAAAATAGGTCGATTGGTGCGTCCCACGGCACGGTACGTGGGTCCACGGCCAAGAACACCTCAGCAAGTCCCCGGGTGGGACAACGGAACCGTTGAACCATCGGGGTATCCAACCGTGTAGCCCATTTCGAGCTTAATTTGAGAGCCTAAAAAGGAGCATTTCCGTGTCCGACATTCGCATTCCCGCAGAGTTATTGCCCAGCGACGGAAGGTTCGGAAGCGGTCCATCCAAGGTTCGCAAGGCACAAACGGATGCACTCGCTGGCGTGTGGCAGAGCTACCTGGGAACTTCACACCGTCAGGCAACCGTGCGCAATGAAGTCAAGCGGTTGCGCGAGGGCCTGAGCTCATTGTTTTCCTTACCTGAAGGTTATGAAGTAGTCCTCGGTAACGGCGGGTCCACAGTCTTCTGGGATGTCGCATCATTCGGTTTGATCCGCGACCGCGCACAGTTTCTGTCCTTTGGTGAGTTTGGTGCCAAGTTCGCATCCGGCGTCAAGAAAGCACCTCATCTTGGTGAGCCCACAATTCACAAGGCTGATCCTGGTTCGGCGCCATCATTCACCGCTGAGGCAGGCATTGACGCGTACTGCACCCCGCACAATGAAACCTCAACCGGTGTTGCCAAAACTCCTGTGCGCGTCTCCGGCGCCGATGCCGATTCCTTGATGATCATCGATGCAACCTCAGGCGCAGGTGGTCTCGAAGTTGATGCAACTGAGTTTGATACCTACTACTTTGCGCCACAAAAGAGCTTCGGCTCCGATGGTGGATTGTGGTTTGCTCTTATGTCCCCTGCCGCGATTGCACGCGCTACTGAAATTAAAGAGTCTGGTCGCTGGATCCCTGACTCACTTGACCTCGTCACAGCAATTGACAATTCACGCTTGCAACAGACCTACAACACTCCCGCGCTCGCCACAATTTTCTTGATGGCCGAGCAAGTGGATTGGTTCAACGGCAATGGTGGACTTGATTGGACAACTGCACGCACCCAAGAGTCCTCCGACCTGCTCTACTCATGGGCAGACAACAGCGATGTTTTGAGTCCTTTTGTTAGTGATCCTGCGCTGCGCTCCAAAGTCGTTGCGACCAGTGATGTTGATGACTCAATTGATGCAACCGCTATTACAAAGGCACTGCGCGCTAACGGGATCGTTGACACTGAGCCATACCGCAAGCTGGGCCGTAACCAACTCCGCATTGCCGTATTCCCAGCGGTCGAGCCAGAGGATGTCAAGGCCCTGATCGCATCAATTGATTTCGTCATTGCGCAACTGGGGTGAACAAACTTACTCCTGCTCGCCCCAACAGGGATAGTTCAACGTGGGCCGGGTACTTCTCTCTTGCAACATACGCGTGGTTCCTCTACGGGTTTAGTGCAACCCAAGCCTTGTTGCGTGATGAGCAAGGCACGAGCAGAACCGTCTCATCGATTCACGCGCTGGTGTTCTCGTTGGGTGGCATCATTGCAGGTTTACTGGGAGCACGATTCATTCTCACCATGGGCAGAGGAAAGGTCCTCGCCATGGCATTACTCGGCACCACCGTGGGCGTTCTCGTCTACACCGCACCCGGCGGTTTCCCAGTGACAATAATTGGCGCTGGCTTGACATCATTTTTTGGCACCGCCGTGGTTATCAGTGCCAGCGCATTCCTCTTTGATCACCAAAAGGAAGCGGGACCAGCAGCCCTCACGGAAGCCAATGCTTTAGCCGCGGTTGCAGGGGTTCTCGCCCCATTAGCCATTGGACTCAGCTCTGTGCTTGTCGTCGGCTGGCGCACCGGCGTGTGGATTCTTTTTGGCGGCGTGGTTCTCAGTCTTTTACTCATGCGTCGCAATCCTTTGGTTTTTCGCGTGCCACCAGATGAGGCCATGCGCGAAAGGGAACACACCCCGTTCCCTCGGCTCTTTTGGTGGGCACTTTTCACCCTCTTCCTGTTACTGACCACTGAATTCACGCTCACCATTTGGAGTGCTGATCTCCTGCGCGAACGAGGTGGCTTCGAGGCGGGCGCGGCAGCGGCATCGGTTGCGGCAGTGACGGGCGGGATGCTCGTCGGGCGACTCGTTGGGTCTCGCTTTGCTGAGTACTTCCCCGTTGATCGCATTCTGATCCTGGCGGTATCCACGGCAATGCTCGGGTGGGTGATTGTTTTCGTTTCTACTGAGGGCTTATTCATTCTCATCGGGTTGTTCATCAGTGGCATTGGCGTGTCACTGTTTTGGCCTCTTGGTGTGAGCCGCGTGGTCCTGGCATCTGGAGGTCAGAGTGATCGCGCGACAGCATTTTCAACAATTGCTGGAGGAACTGCCGGTGGGCTTGGTCCATTCGCGCTCGGAGCCTTGGCCGACGTGGTAGGAGTTCACTCCGCCTTTATTTTCTTGCCCATCGCACTCTCCCTGGGCTTCCTGCTGATGATCACCAACCCGGTCACCAAAGCGATTGCTCCGATCACTCCGACCACCAGCGGCAAGTAATTCACCGAATTTTCAGTTAACTCATCAACGACCGGAGTCACGGTGTTAGTTGATGACGAAGGAGTTGGACTGGATGACTCCTGAGGAACTGCTACTGACACGGCAATGAGCCTGTCGTCGCCCTCTCCTGCGATGACCAGCGACTGCCCATCGGGCATCCAGGCAATGGCCTCACCCTGCATTTGGGCGGGAAGGGCCTGCTTCTCACTGAATTCACCCGGCGGCATCCCACTGTAAAAATGTGCATCGAAATAGTCACGGAGCACAAATCCTGAACCATTTGGATTCATTGCACCATCGGTCACAAGCCCACCAACCGAAATCACTTTTGTTGCAATGTTGATTTGGGTGCTAGATAGTTTGGCGGGTAGTTTATAAATGGAACCACTTGCCAGTTGTTTAGTCACAATCCAGAGTTGCGGTGAATTTGGATCCGCCAAAATCGTTTCAGCGTTATGCGGCCGATCCTTAAAGGTAAAACGAAACTCCTGCGCGCGAGCCGATTTCTTTCCCAGATTCTTGGGTTCTCGCACGCGGTAGACCGCCACGCTGTCCCATGAATCGAGGTTGTCGCCGATATCGCCCACCCAGAGAACAGGTCTCTTTTGTGCATCGACTCCTGCGGCCAACCCCTCGAAATCACGCGCTGAGACGTCGCGCAGGGTGAGCTCGCCAACGACATTGCAATCTTGCAATGACAGTGCATAAAGCCTGGCAGCATCGCCTGAATCATTGTGCACCCACATCACATTTTCATGCAGACTAGAGGGGGCCATGCCTGAAATTTCAGTCAGGCGAGGATCAGTGATCCTGCAAAGAATTTCACTGCGAACCTCCGCGCGAGCACCCAAAACACCCACACTTTGACTGAGCAGAGGAACCAACACCGCGCATAAAGCGGCTCGGCGGATCGTGTGACTTAGATTGACCAAATCGCTGCGACAAAAACGCTGGAAACGAGGGAAATCAGAACCACAATCGTCACAATCCGGCGAAAACGAGGTGTCATGCATACAGCCTAATCCCTCACTCAGTAACCTGAACGTATGCACAAGCCATCCAATGACGCCACGGCGATTTTGCCCGTTCGCATTGGAACGGCAATAGCCCTCATCTGCACCCTGATCATCGCATTTACCGCCGCCTTGAACTCGACGCCTCTTGGCCCTGACCAAGCCCGCGATTCAGGCCAAGTGTGGTGGTTTGGCGTCGGACTCTTTGCAAGTCTGAGCGGGATACTCGGACTGGTTTTTCTGCACTGGCGTGCTCGAAAGATGACTGACTAGGCAATACGCCGAACCTTTATTGCGCTCGCCCGACATTGCAAGAGTGCAATACTGCACAAAAGCTTCGATACCGAACCTAAAAATTCGTCGCGGGGTGACAGATGAACAATTATTCGAGTGTCGTGGTCCCGGCACGCTCCACTGGCGTGAAACCTGGATCAGCTGTTTGCGAATGAGCACCGCAGCCAAAGTTCAAAGCAACGATCCGACCATCTGCTGGTGAAAGAGCATTGGCACACACTGCGAACGCTTGACCGAGTGGGCCTGCGAGGGCAACATGAAAACCACAGGTGCTGCATGGTCCGGGCGCCAATCGCGCCATCTCGGAGCGAGGACCAAACTCGCCGCTCATCCACCGATCCGCCGACTGCTCGCGGCCATCAACCGAGAGGACACGAGCACGGCCCAACCCAAGTTCCCAGCCGCTCATGACACCGCGATATTCCTCAACATATTCAAAGTCTTCGTCAATTTCACTCGAAAGAAATTCAGCGAAACCTGCCGTGAGGCGGTCGTCATCAGGTGCGGCGGGTAGCACATCACCGGGTGAAAGATCGCCCGGCTGAATACGTTCGCTCCAAGGGACCCAGGCGGGTGCAGTTAAAGCATCAGGTCCAGGAAGTAGGACAACATCGGTGACGGTAACAACAGGCTTCTTGCCCGAAACCGTGCTCGCCATGGTCACAGCCCACTGCCACCCAACATAAGCAGGATTGGTGCAGGTGAATAAATGGGTTGCCAATCGGTCGGCTTCCATGATCACGGCGAGGTGCTCACCAATGAATTCCGCATTGCCCGCTTCAGCGACGGCTGCCTGCTTGGCTTGCTCAATGGCATCGCTCAATGCAGGGTCAACTGTTACTGATTCATCCAATGCCGATTGGGCCATCGGGGCCAAGTTATTCACGCTCACCCCCTGATTGTGTCCCACGCAGGCACGAACCGTGCATGGCGGGTAATGTCATGTGCATGATCGCGCCCTCCCCCCGCACCCGGACCCACGACCGCAGCCATCAGCGGACCCGATTCGCTGCCATTGCCGCCATCGCCTTGAGTGCGACATTTTTGCTCAGCGGCTGCACCAAACCGGGACCTGGTGCGAGTGTTTTCGCGGGAACCGTGACCAAATTCCGCGAGGCAACCTGCTGGGCGTTTAATTCCGATGCCCTCGAAAACGGCGCCTGCGCACAAGACTTGATCGCACAGGCCGCAAGCGGAGATGCCGTCTCCGTTATTCCCGTGATCCCCGGTGAAACGATTGGTATCAGCGTTGACCCCGTTGTAGCAGAAACGGGATGGTTCCCCGTTATTGGCAATCAACGCCTAACAACGAACCCCATCTCCTCGACGTATTACCGGTTCACTTTCCCCGAATTACAAGAAATACCCGCTGAAGGTGTTCTGCTGCAAATTGTTGCTGGCAATGGTTCACAAACGCGTGGTATCTGGGTTTTCAAACTCGATCCAGCATAAATTCCGCACATAGGAGGCTTCACCATCATGCTTGCTGCATTCGCCCATGCCATAAATCCTGAAGATCCCCTGTCAGCATTGACGGTTGGTGAAATCGATCAACCGGAAACGCCCGCCGACTGGGTAACGGTCAACGTTAAAGCTGCAAGTTTGAATCACCATGACCTGTGGTCGCTCAAGGGTCAGGCCCTCAAAGCAGATCGCGTTCCCATGATTCTTGGCAGTGATGCAGCAGGCGTCACCGATGATGGCCGTGAAGTCGTTGTCCACGCTGTCATTGGTTCAGCCCAACAGGTCGGTGAGAAAATTTTCGATGAAACATTAGACACCCGCCGTTCATTGCTCAGCGAGGTATACCCCGGCACTCTGGCCGAGCGCGTGCGCGTACCTGCAGGAAACTTGCTGGACAAACCAGCGTCCCTCACATTTGAGCAAGCCGCCTGCCTCCCGACCGCCTACCTGACCGCGTATCGCATGCTTGCCCACCGTTCGAATACGACCACGGGCGACACGGTTTTGATTCAAGGTGCAGGTGGCGGGGTTGCAACTGCCGCAATTTTGCTGGCCAAAGCACTGGGATTAAACGTCTGGGTGACATCACGCGATCAGGCAAAGCGTGACGCTGCGCTCGCACTCGGTGCCGATCTCGCTTTCGAGTCGAATGCGAAACTTCCGGCCAAAGTCGATGCCGTCGTTGAAACTGTTGGCGAGGCAACCTGGGCTCATTCACTGAGATCACTTCGCCCCGGTGGAACAATCGTGGTCTCCGGCGCAACGAGTGGAGCGATGCCACCCGCCGACCTCAACCGAGTGTTCTTCCTTCAGTTGAGCATTAACGGCTCCACCATGGGTTCTATCAGCGACTTCAAGGAATTGTTGGCACTCATGGAATCGACAAAGACAACGCCATTGATCGACAGCACCTACTCGCTGGCTCATGCGCGTGATGCATTCATTGCAATGCAATCAGGAAATGTCAACGGCAAACTCGTGTTGACTGTTTGATCAGTTAAATATCAAGATCGTCAGCGACAGCACGCAAGACCGTGGCAGTTTTTTGAGCCATGGAATCTGATGGGTATTTACCCTTGCGGAGTTGATTGCCCACACCATCAAGCAGCTTGATCAGGTCCTCGACGATAACCGCCATGTCGTCTGCTTTCTTGCGGTTCCCCTTCACAACGGAGGCTGGAGCGCTCAGTATGGAAACGGACAATGCCTGCTTGCCGCGACGGCCATCGACAATGCCAAACTCAATCTTGGTGCCTGGCTTGAGAGCGGTTACACCGGCTGGGAGTGTGGAGACATGCACGAAAACATCTTCGCCTTCGTCGCTGGTGACAAAGCCAAAGCCCTTGTCGGCGTCATAGAACTTGACGGTACCCGTTGGCATGATCGCCTCACTTTCTCCACCCGGAATTGGGCGTCCTGCACGATTACGCCTGCTTTCAGGCGCCCTCTAGGTTAGCGCAAACATCAGATCCGAGCGGGATCTGGGCGGTTTCTGAGAAGGCCATAGGATAGGAGGATGCCTGAAACCACCACAGCGCAGCGCTTGGAGCAGTCCATGGCCCGCAGGTCTCGAGGAGAGGCCTTTGTGAAGATCGGGGCTTATCTGACCATCGCTGGCATGATTTTCACGGCCATCGCAATCCTGCCGCTCATCAGTGACATAAACCTCCCCAGCACCTGGTGGTTCCTTTCCATGGTTACCGGGCTTGGCTTGGCACTCATTTTGATCGGATTGATCATCACTGCACGCTCACGACGTAGGAGCACACATTCATGACTTCCCCCACCGCATCTCGGCCGCGAAGTTTGGCCGATGATCTTCGTTCCCGCAGCGAATCTGAACTCACCGAGCTTTTCTTGGGGCGGCCTGACCTTGTGCACCCCACTCCTGCGGACATCACGGGCTTGGCACGTCGTGCCACAGCGACACCATCAGTGAGCCGAGCACTTGATCAACTCTCGGCACCACAGCTCAATGTGCTGTTCACGCTGCGCTCGGCAGCCATGAGTTTGGATTCCATTAGCACCGAGATAGATCCGGCAATCTCTGACCAAGCCAGTGACTTGGTTGACAGCCTGCGCACCTTGGGGTTGGTGTGGGGGCACGCTGACTCACTGAGCGCCGTGACAACGGTGCGCGACAGTCTCACGGAGTCCTACAACAATGCGGTGACACTGCCTGATGTTGATGCGGCAGCCAAAAAAGGTACGACCAATGCACAGGACCTCCAAATGCAATCTGGCCTGATCGCACACAATTTCTTGTCCCTCGTCCACGACGCACTCTACGTCTTCCGAGTCACCCCCCTGATCGCATTGCGCACTGGCGGAGTTTCAACGCGCGAAGTAGACCGTCTCGCCGAATTCCTCGCAATTCCAACAGCGGATACATGCTTTCTCCTTGAAGTGGCACATGCCGCAGGCCTCATCGCCCTGACAAAGTCATTGCAATGGGAAGTCACCACTAAATATGACACCTGGCGATCCAAGTCCCGTGAACAACAATGGGTCGTGTTGGCACAAGCTTGGCTCGACCTTCCACTTTTGGGCAGTGAGTCGACCAAACCACTTGCTAATGCACAGACTTCACCTGCCATTGGGGTGATGCGCTGGCAAACTCTGCGCACACTCGAATGGTGGAATGCGAATTCAGACACTTCACCCGTCAAAAACTGGAAAATCTTTAACAAGTCACTCGAGCATTTCTACCCCCGCCGTCGCGGCGCCATGCGAGACAAAGTCGCCAAAGCAACATTCCATGAGGCAGAAATCATTGGCCTTGCACATGGTGGAGTGCTTTCCCTCGCGGGTATCGAGGTTATTCATGACCACGCTTCAGGCGCTGCCAAGCAGCTGGCACTGCCCAAGGAAGTTGATCACTTTTTGATCCAAGGTGATCTGACCGTGATTGCCCCAGGTCCATTGCCGTTGGAAATCGGCGAGCAACTCCATGCGATTGCTGAGATCGAAAGTCGAGGCGCCGCAAGCGTCTACCGATTCTCAGCCGACTCAATTCGCCGTGGCTATCAATCCGGTTGGACTCAAGCAACGTTCACTGAATTTTTTGATACCTGGGCGAAAGGTGCAGCGCCTCAGCCATTGTCATATTTAATCTCTGACAATGCATCAACAGAAGCCATTGAAATTGATGAGTCCAATCGTGCCAAGATCCCACCGCGACTTGGCCGCCATTCGCGTCGCGTGACACTGAGCCAAGCCGAACGAATTGCATCAGCGCTACTTCGTGGAGAAAATGCTGAAATCGAAGAACTCGAGCCCGAGGAAATTTATTCGCTGAACACCTCGGCACTGATCGCGATGTTGAAGAGTGCCCAGGAACATCACACCGGAGTCTGGATCGGTTACGCCGAGGCCGATGGCAGCACGAGCACCCAAATTGTTGAGCCTATTCGCATGGGTGATGGCACATTGACAGCGTTTGATCACGGGAGCGCAAACGTGCGAACTTTTGCAATTTCTCGCGTGAGTGGAATTGCCCCCGCGCGAATGCAGGAATCTACGCTGTAACCACGGCCGTTCTCATTGCTTCAAGGTTTTCAGGAATGGGTTCGATACCAATCCCAGGTTTGCTGGGAACAGGTAATTGACCATTGTCCAGAACGAATGGTTCCGTGACATCCTCCGCGTAATAGCGATTAGAGGCACTCGTATCCCCCGGCAATACGAACCCCGATAAGGCTGCCAATGCAAGATTCGCCGCCCGGCCAATGCCCGTCTCGAGCATCCCACCACACCAGACGGGAATCTCTTGCTCCACACACAAGTCGTGGATTTCCTTGGCCGTGAGGTATCCCCCAACTCGACCTGGCTTGATGTTAATGATCGTCGTTGCACCAAATTCAATTGCTCCTTGAGCAGATGCCACGGAGAGAATCGACTCATCAAGGCATATCGGTGTATTGACTTCGCGGGAAATCATGGCGTGACCAAGAAAGTCGTCCTCCGGCAAGGGCTGCTCAATGAGTAGTAGGTCATATTGATCGAGCTGGGCCAAATGAGCACCGTCGGTTCGTTCGTAGGCTTGGTTGGCGTCAACCTGAAGAAGCATCTCGGGCCACGTATTACGCACCTCGCGCACGGCGTCAATGTCCCAACCTGGTTCGATTTTCAACTTGATGCGTTTATAACCCTGATCAACATAAGAGCCGACCTCATCAAGTAATGAATCGATCGATGATGGAATACCCACACTCACTCCGCAGTCAACCTTGTCCTTGACCGCACCCAAATAGCTGGCCAGCGAGGTTTCGCGCTCTTTCAACCACAGATCGAGTAGTGCCGTTGAAAGCGCCGACTTGGCCATGGGGTGGCCCTGCATGACAGAAAGCGCCGAGCGCACGGCATCAGGCTCGGGGGAGGTCTCCAACAGCGGTTCTAAAGTTGGGATCAGGAATTTTTGCATTACGTCGATGGCACCGCTGGTGTATTCGGCGCTGTACCCAGGCCAGGCCATGGTGACGCATTCCCCCCAGCCAGAAATCCCTGAATCCGAGACTGCTTCAACCAGTACAACATCGCGCACACTTTGACTACCAAAGCTGGTGCGAAATGGGCGCACTAGTGGGATCTCAAGATTATGAATTAGAAAACTAATGGTCATGATTTTCTCCTGGGGCTCAACGTGCTTCTAATACGTAGTCGCCACTGCGCGTGACTCCAATAATTTCCTTGCCTGCCGCAAACTCCCGCATTAACTCGAGTCGCATGCGTTTGCGCCATTCTTGTGCTTGCACTGGATCAGTTCCACGCAAAGCAACAATGTCATCGGGGGTTTCAATGACACACTGCTCAGCGGTAATTGCATCAATAGGCCGGAGTTCTCCCCGTGCCGCGGCCCGTGCTCTTTCACCTGTCAGATCCCACCAAGCAAACACTCTGTCTGATTCATCGCCTGTGTTGATCGAGTCAGACATCGCGCCATAAAAATTTGGTTCGTACCCTCGAACCGTCACACCGAGGTTCACCAGATTTAGTCGCGCATTTCGAGCCACGAGTGGATCAAACGTCCATACGACCGTCTCGATTCCACGCTCAAGTGCCCACATTCTTTGATGTTGTTTCAACGCTGTGCCAATACGTCGATTCCGGTATGAATCGAGCACCCCCGCCATGTGGGAGTGGATGTGCATGTGGGGTCCAGCCTGTGTTTCATGGACACCGAGAACTCCAAGGGCAGCGCCCACCGGGATTTCCGTACTTCCATCGACCACGAATGCGGCGGAACAATACCCACCTGCATGAGTAATAGCCCGCAGTAGATTGGGCGGCACCTGCGTGCCCCCGCCGATGGGTGGCCACACCAGATCAAAAATTTCACGAGCCGGCAGATTCTCTTCAGAGGTCTCCAGCGAGCGGATGACGACACCGGAGCGCTCCTGCGCCAACTGAGCCATGCTCTGCGCCTCGCGCAGCACCTCTGGCGCAATATGCTCAAGCATGGGGCAACCGTACCGAGAGACCACGTTCACACAAAGGGGCCTGATCGCAAATGGATTTTGATCACCAAGCAATGCTCAACACGCTGCAGCAACTCGTTGAGTGTGAATCTCCCTCCAGCGATGTGGCGTCAACACAGCGAATTACCCAACTGGCCCTCGACCTCAGCCGTGACTGGCTCCCTGGCCCTGCCCGCACTGAAACGCATGAAGGCTGTCCGGTGTGGCGTTGGGGTCCCGATCAACCCGAAGTCCTTCTCCTTGGTCACCTCGACACCGTGTGGCCCATTGGCACAATCAACACAATCCCCTTTGCCATTGATGGAGACCGCATCACGGGCCCCGGTGTTTTTGACATGAAAGCAGGTGTTGTCCAGGGTTGGGCAGCGCTCCAAGCTCTCGGTACCACGAGCGAAGGCACCGTCGGCATGTTATTGACAACCGATGAGGAAATCGGGTCACACGCATCACGAGCTGTTATCGCCAGCGCGATCACACAAGCGCGCGCCGTCATTGTGTTGGAGCCATCGCAAGGTGGTGCGCTCAAGACACGGCGCAAAGGCACCTCTAATTACCAAGTAATCTTCCACGGTGTTGCGGCCCACGCTGGGCTAGATCCCGATCGGGGCATCAATTCGCTCGTGGCCGCCGCCGAGTTCGTTACCGCAACCACCCTCTGGGGACATAGGGAGCGAGGCACCACCGTTACTCCTACGGTGAGTAGCTCAGGAACCACGACCAACACCGTCCCGGATAGGGCTGACGTCAATCTTGATGTGCGCGCCTGGAACCGAGATGAGCAAGAGCGCGTGGACCGTGCGGTGCGGGAATTCACCTCAAGCCTCGATGTCAGAATCGAAATCATCGGCGGCATCGATCGACCAGCCATGGAAAGCGCCATGAGCCAGAATCTGTTCGCCATCGCCCAAAAAGCTCAACACACTCTGGGGTTGCCGGCACTCGCGGAGTGCGCCGTGGGAGGTGCCAGTGACGGCAATCTCACCGCAGCAGCGGGGATCCCCACGATCGACGGCATGGGGGCTGTTGGCGACGGAGCCCACGCTGACTTCGAATGGGCATCCAGCAGTGCCATGGTGCATCGGGCTCAGTTACTCTTGGAGATTCTGCGCGAACTTCAATAACTACCTGAAAGTAGATTGCCTGTGACTGACGGCCCGCTGATCGTTCAAAGTGACAAGACCATGCTCTTGGAGGTTGATCACGTTGACTCCGGCGCGTGCCGCAAAGCGATTGCTCCATTCGCTGAACTTGAGCGAGCTCCCGAACACATTCACACCTACCGCCTCACACCTTTGGGTCTGTGGAATGCGCGCGCCGCTGGCCATGATGCTGAAAGTGTCATTGACACGCTGATTCGTTATAGCCGCTACCCAGTGTCCAATGCACTACTCATCGATGTCGCGGAAACAATGTCTCGCTATGGACGCCTGCAAATCAACAGCGACCCCGCTAATGGACTGATCCTTCAAGCTCTTGATGTCGCAGTCTTGGAAGAAGTTCTCAAGAGCAAGAAGGTCGCGCCCCTGCTCGGGCAGCGGATCGATGAAACATCCGTTGCCGTTCACCCCAGTGAGCGCGGTCACCTCAAGCAGGCATTGGTCAAATTGGGTTGGCCAGCCGAGGATGTTGCCGGTTACGTTGATGGTGAGCGTCACACCATCACCCTACGCGATGACTGGAAAGAGCGCCCTTATCAAACTGAAGCTGCTGATGGTTTCTGGTACGGCGGCTCCGGCGTTGTCGTTCTTCCGTGTGGCGCTGGCAAGACCCTCGTTGGCGCACTTTCCATGTATCGCGCTCAAGCAACCACTCTGATTCTCGTGACTAACACTGTAAGCGCACGCCAGTGGCGCGACGAACTCTTGAAGCGCACAACACTCACGGCTGACGAAATTGGCGAATACTCCGGTGCCAAAAAAGAAATTCGCCCCATCACCATTGCGACCTATCAAGTCATGACCACCAAGAGGCAAGGTATTTACCCCCACCTCGAGGTTTTTGATTCGCGCGACTGGGGTTTGATTATTTACGATGAAGTCCACCTCCTCCCTGCCCCGATCTTTAGGTTTACCGCAGACATTCAATCCCGCAGGCGCCTCGGGCTCACGGCAACTCTTGTTCGTGAAGATGGTCGTGAGTCCGACGTGTTCTCACTTATTGGTCCTAAACGCTATGACGCGCCGTGGAAAGAAATTGAAACCCAGGGCTACATCGCTCCTGCCGATTGCATTGAAGTTCGCGTCACGCTTCCTGAACCTGATCGCATGGCGTACGCAGTGGCCGAACAAGAGGACAAGTACCGCATGGCTGCGAGCGCTGCCGAGAAAATCACCATCGTTGAAGAAATTACTCGCCATCATGTGAATGATCAGGTCCTGGTAATCGGGCAATATCTCGATCAACTCGCCGAACTCGGTGAGCATCTCAATGCGCCAATCATCACGGGCGAGACAAATGTCAAGGAACGGGAACGACTTTTCGCTTCTTTTCGGGCCGGTGAAACCAAGTTGCTCGTGGTGAGCAAGGTTGCCAACTTCTCGGTTGATCTCCCTGATGCCACGGTCGCCATTCAAGTCAGTGGTTCATTCGGTTCCCGCCAAGAGGAAGCCCAGCGCCTCGGCCGAATTCTGCGACCCAAGTCTGATGGCCGCACGGCGCACTTCTATTCCATTGTCACCCGAGACACCCTCGATGCTGATTTTGCTCAGCATCGACAGAGGTTCCTTGCCGAGCAGGGCTATTCGTATCGGATTGTTGACGCTGAAGCCATTCACCAAGGGGACTTCACCTCAAACTAAATACCTAGGGTGTTGAACTTTGCACGGCTAACTTGGCGTCAATATCCACATTCATGTCATCAACGGTGCCGATCCCAGGTATTGGGATATGTACTTTGCCAAAGGATGCTGAGCCCACTAGCTCGACTTCAGGGTGCGGGGCAGCATCAACCGGCATGATGGACAGGGTGATTTCCAGGTCAAGAGTTCCCGCGGAGGCGCTGCCTGAAACTTGGTAGCCAGTGCCGTCATGAGGCCCTTGGGCACGGTAAACAAGGTCACGCGCGTTATAGCTGCCGAAGAATGCCTTCGCGGCTGCCTCTGTCAAGAAATTGCCCGTCTTGATCTTGTCCAGGGCAAGGACGATGTGAATGTCAGCCATGGAGTGAGCAATCATGAGTGATCCCTGACGAACTGGTGCTTTGACATCGAGATTCATTAACCCGCTATTGCCACTTTTCAAACGAACAACGGCGCCATCGACCGCAAGGAAATTCCAGTTACCTTCAAGCATCACGGGACTAACCTATAGAACACCTTTCACAACACCGTAGAAACACGGTATTCGAATCGATTCAACTCTGGAATAGTGCCATCAATGAGATCCCTGCGAACTACTCTGACGTCACTGGTCGCTCTCGCCTCCGTGGGTGCGTTCATGATTCCCAGTGCCGCCCAAGCCGCTGATTTCACCGTGAGCAGTCCAGCCGTGGGTTCCAACTCCATGCTTCCCGCAACCTACACGTGTGATGGCATTGGCACGAGCCCTCCAATCCGATGGACTGGCGCCCCCAAGAAAACCAAGGGCTTCGCGGTCGTAATGGACAGCGCTGCTCCTGAAGGCGGGTTCCACGACTATTGGAACGTTTGGAATATTCCCGCCAAGCGCAAATCACTGCCGACCGGAAATAAGCGAATAGGCGCCACCGGTGGCAACAGCGTCAACCGCGATGCTGCGTATTCGCCACCGTGTTCCAAAGGTCCGGGTGACAAGGTCTACACAATCCACGTTTATGCCCTGTCGGGGAATCCGAAACTCCCCAAAGCGAATTCCGCGTCCATCTCGCGCGATCAACTTCTGGCAGCAATTTCAAAGAAGACTCTCAAGGAAGCGAGCATCGATGTCCACTACAGCCGACCATAATGACAACGTGCATCCGCACGTCCCTGCACATGCCCTGACAAGGCGCACATTACTTTCCGGTGCGGCGCTTGGCGTCGGAGTAATGATCACCTCTGCCCTCGTGGACAGTGCACCCATTTCAGCGGCGAACAGTCAAGTGCGCCTGCCCGGTTTCTCGGCATTTGCTAATTCGGTCAAGACACTGCGAAGTGGCAAGTACTACTTGGTTGAAAGCAATGGCCTTCCGCTGCACAACATGATGGTAGGAATCACCAATTGGCAGCAGCAGGTTCCGGTCCCCATGCCTTACACCGGCAGCAACGCGTGGAGCATTCCGGTCAAACCGAGGAAAGCCGCAAATCCGATATCAACCAAGAACAATCTCTTCAGGGGCGCAATCGCATTGGCTGCTGACGGAATACCAATTTTCAACGCACTGAATAACCGCGGCGAGGATGCCTACTTAATTGGTGAACTCGATGAATGGGGTGGTCACTGCGGCAGAGCCGATGACTACCACTATCACGCAGCCCCGCTTCACTTGTCCAGCAAGGTTGGTAAAACAAAACCCATTGCCTATGCCCTGGATGGATATCCGATCTACGGCGCTTTCGAACCCAATGGAACGAAAATGCGTCCCCTTGACGCCTTAAACGGACATACCTTTAAAGGGAAGTATCACTATCACGGCACCACCACCTACCCGTATATCAACGGTGGAATGCGTGGCAAAGTCACCGTGCGCGATGGTCAAATTGAGCCCCAGGCAGCAACTCGACCGTTCCGCCCGGCCGGCGAACCCTTACGAGGTGCTGCAATTACAGGTTTCTCCCGTGGTGGAGATTCTCAGTTCGCCCTCACCTACACACTCAACGGCGGGACCTATCACATTGATTACACAGCGACGTTGAGCTCGGTCAGCATGACTTTCACCGATCCACAGGGTTCGGTATCCACTGAAACCTACCGCCGATGAAATCCCGCGGAGTCACAATGCGTCGCTTATCACTCATCCTCGTACCACTCGTTGCGGCGTCATTCTTCGCAGCATCGTTGGGCACTCCTGCCCAGGCAGCCAAGACCAAGTCAACATTCCTCGCTGAGGTGTGGGCTGATAACTGGTTTGCGCTTTATGTCAATGGGAAGAAAGTGGGTCAGGACTCCGTACCTATCACCACTGAACGTTCCTTTAATGCTGAACGAATCACCTTCACCGCAACTTACCCATTAACCATCGCAATCATGGGCAAGGATTTTAAGGAGAATGATTCGGGTTTGGAATACATTGGTACGGATCGCCAACAAATGGGCGATGGCGGCGTGATCGCTCAGATCACCGACACCAAGACCAAGAAGGTCGTTGCTGCAACAGGATCATCGTGGAAGGCGCTCGTGATCCATGAGGCGCCATTGAATCCGAGTTGCGTAAACTCCCGAAACCCCCAGACCGACTGCAAGTCACTGATTACTCCGACACCCAAGTCGTGGACTAAAGCCAAGTTCTCTGCGAAATCTTGGCCCAAGGCATCCACCTACACGCCGCAGCAGGTAGGGGTGAAAGACGGTTACAACGAAATTCGCTGGTCTCCGAACGCTCAATTAATTTGGGGACCAAATTTGGAGACAGACAACACGGTTCTTTTCCGCACGTATGTCAAACGATAGGAAT
>JALRGY010000003.1 GCA_023253325.1 Candidatus Nanopelagicales bacterium
CTTCGCGCCGCGCCGAGTTAGTAGGGCATTGAGTCCCAGGGTCGTGCCATGTATGAACGCGGTTAAGTCACTGATATCGACTTGACTGGCTTCAAATCCGCTCATCACACCTTGACGAGGGTCTGAGGGAGTTGTCGGTACTTTGTCGAACTTTGGAGAATTGGATTTGGAATCCAGTGTCACGACATCCGTGAACGTTCCACCGACGTCAATTGCGATTCTTGAGCCCTGAGTCATTCGAACATCTCCAAACTAGTTGGCCAGCAATATGTGACATATTACTAATTCACCGATGCTGAACAAGGGGTTTTACCCGATTGTTACAAAGGGCAAGCCTGCTAATCAGTGAATTTCGATGCCATCAAGGGCATGAGACATGTGCAAAAGCACGATTCGCTCCACCTGCACGAGATTTTTTGCCTGAATCGCATCAAGGAGGTCAATATGTTCTTGGGCTGTTTCAACCATCCTTCCCGACAAGGCAATAAGCGGTACTGACTGAATGCGGGCTCGCGAGCGAAGGTCCTCCACGAGATCAGTCAGTGTTCTATTCCCCTTAATCTCAAGTAAGTAGCGGTGGTATTCGTAGTCAATAGACACGAATCCTCGAATGTCGTCCTCGCGCGCATAATCGAGTATTGATTCCGCTAACTCATAGAGAGTTTCCAATTGCTGATTCGAAATTACTGAAACAACGTCCAGCGTCGCTGGGACTTCAATGAGCCGCCGAATTTCGACATTTTCGAGCATCTCCCGTGGACTTGTGTATGCAACTTGGAAACCTTTGTTCGGCAACACGATGACAAGCCCTTGCTGGACAAGGTCCAGAACAGCCTCTCTGACAGGTGTTGCCGAGACGCCAAACTCTTGTGCCAGGGCAGGCACGGAAAACGTTTCGCCTGGAAGCATTTCACCGCTGAACAAAGACCAGCGGAGGGATTCGCCAATTTGAGCTCGCAAACTCACACGCTCTAATGGGGACCGCCGAATCAATGGCTCCTTTACCAGCTTTAATTTAGTCTTTCCCGTGGGTGATCCCATTGACACACGCCCCTCTCTAGAACTTCAACCAGTTACTAGATGACATAACCCTGTTTCAGAACGACACGCTTCGCCGTCTCGTCCCAGAGGATACTCGGATCATCAAATGGATTTCTTTCAAGAACGAGGAAGTCCGCCTGGGCTCCCACTGCAACCACGCCAAGATTATTCACGCCCAAGATGGCGGCGTTACGCGAAGTGACACTTCGCAAAAGTTCGAGAGTACCTTGGACTTCATGCTGAACTTTCAGGCCCTGCAACTGCTGCGACTCCAAATCGCCCATTAAATCCGTACCGAACCCAACCATGACCCCAGCGCTGGTTGCAAGTTCGATTGCCTTCCGTCCTGCATCGAGTACTTCCGCATTTTTGCTTAAGGCGATCGAAGTCATGCCTAGACTTTCACCGTGTTCAGCCATGGCTGCATAAGTAATTAACGTTGGCACCAGAACCGCCTCATTTTCAGCCATGATTTCGGCAGCCTTCGCATCAATTAGATTACCGTGTTCAATGCTGCGAACTCCATTTGTCACCGCATGAATCACCGCGTCAGCAGTGTAAGCGTGTGCTGCTACATAAGAGCCCCGCCTGCGTGCTTCTTGTGCAACGACCGAGATTTCCTCTGCACTGTATTGCGTGATTCGAAGGGGATCAGTCAAGGAGACAACACCACCCGAGGCCATAATCTTGATGGCATGTGCGCCGGTTCGAAACCTTTCTCTCACCGCAACTCTTAGATTTTCAACGCCATCGACCACTTCAACCCCGTGATTATCCCTGCAGCATAAATCGAAATTTGCATCTCGTGGGTCTCCATGGCCGCCAGTTTGACTCAGTGCAGGTCCAGTGTAGAAATAGTTCGGTGTGCTAATCACTCCCTCATCGATAGCACGGGCCAAGCCAATGTCACCGCCTGCAACATCCCGCACGGTGGTGAAGCCTCGACTCAGTGCCCGAGCCAATCTTTTCGCACCCTTTAGTGCAACATAACTTTTTTTACTTGATTCCATCTGGAGCATGTTCAAGCCAATTCCATAGGCATGACAATGGTTATCTATCATGCCTGGCATTAGAAATGATCCCGCAAAATCAGATGTAGAATCGCCGCCCGCAAGGTTTGATCCAATCTCGCGTATGACGCCATTCTCGACAAGTATGTCGCGAACAAGTACTTCTGGCGATCTTCCATCAAACATCTGAACGTTACGGATCAGCACATTGGCGTTAGCGAGGGCCATGAAATCTCCAAAAATAGTAATTAATTTCGCCTTGACTGTACTCCTGAGTCTTTTCTTGCCAAAAAGTGAACTCAAGTTTCGTTGACTCCGATATTAACTGCTTAACGGGCTAGGTGTCTAAACTCATGACATGGAATTCAATCCACCGGCGCTGATCACAGGGGTGATCTTTGATCTGCACTCCACATTGGCCGACCAGGGCTCCGCTGCTCAGTGGCTCGAGGCCGCCGAAGGCAAGGCCGGGGTCCGAGCACCAGACGCGCAGGAAACTATCGAGCGTCTGGACTCGATCGTTGAATTCGCTCGGATCGAAGACCCAACACACCAACGCGATCTCTCGCACTCCGCGCACCGCGAGATTTTCACTCGTTTGCTCTCCGACTTCACCGAGGAGCCTCTGAGTTCAGCCCTCTACGAAACGATCACTGACGGTTGGTTTATTTACGATGACACACTGCCGGTGCTGCGCGCCCTGCGAGACCAAGGGATCGCGACGGCAATTCTCTCCAACATCGCCGTCGACATGGATGCCCTAATGGAGCAACTTGGACTCCATGGTGAAGTCGATGCGGTCATCGCCTCCAGCCACATTGGCGCGGTCAAACCACAAGCTGAGGCATTTTTGCATGCCGCCGATGCCCTCGGTTTGCCCGTTGAATCACTTTTGATGGTGGGCGACAACTCAATTGACGATGGCGCCGCGGCGAAAGTCGGGATTCGCTCGCTGGTACTTCCCCGCACTCGGGGCCCGATACATGGACTCGCAACAGTGCTTGGGGTTGTCGCTGCGGCACAAACTCTGGCGCTCCCCAGTCAGCCCTAATTGCACGGATGCAATATCAACTCTCAATTCTTTTCACCACGATATTGCACGCGTGCAATATCGCTCCAGAGCAAGCTAAGAACTCGGACTGTTTTTCGCGAACAGTAAAGCGAGCCCGAGCAAGGTGAGATCCGGTTCTTCATGCGTAATGGTTTGTGATTCAGGAACAACAACCGAACTCAATCCACCTGTTGCCACGACAGCGGTTACCGGGCCAATTTCCTTGATTATCCGCCCGACAAGCCCATCCACTTGCCCGGCAAAGCCGTAAAGGGCACCTGCCTGCAATGCCTCAACCGTGTTCTTGCCAATGACCGAGCGTGGAGCAACTAGTTCGACCTTGCGCAAGGCGGCTGCACGGGAGGCAAGTGCATCGAGGGAAATTTCAACTCCCGGCGCGAGCGCGCCACCAAGGAACTCACCTTTTTCGGAGACCACATCAAGATTTGTTGAGGTTCCAAAGTCGACAACGATGCACGGGCCGCCAAAAAGATAGTGGGCGGCAAGGGTGTTCACAATTCGATCAGCCCCAACCTCTTTGGGGTTGTCGGTCAGGATTGGTACACCTGTCTTGATACCTGGTTCAACGATCACGGCTTCCACGTGACCGTAGTAATTCGAAATCATGAGCCGCATCTGATGCAGCACCGCTGGAACCGTGCTGCACAGGGCAATGCCGCTCACGGCAGGTTCCGCCCCTAGGAATCCTTTGAATTTCAGTGCAAGTTCATCGGCTGTCTCGGCAGCATCTGTCTTGATGCGCCACGACTTGTGAAGTTGCAACCCCTCGTAGAGGCCGATCACGGTATTGGTATTCCCAACATCAATTGTTAGAAGCATCAAGTTCGCCTTCCCTTATGTCGGCTCCGATATCAAGGATTGGAGCCGAGTGCGTGATCGCACCAACGGCAATGTAGTCAACCCCTGTGTCTGCCACGGCTTTTGCTACATCCAGGGTCAGTCCACCTGATGCCTCGAGCGTCACTTTCCCACCAAAGCGGTCTACTGCCATTTTCATGTTCTCAACCGTGAAGTTATCGAGCAATACGAGGTCAGCACCCGCTTCTGCTACCTGTTCAAGTTGTTCCATGGAATCTACTTCAACCTCAACCGCGAGATCTGGGTATCTTTTTTTGATTGCCGTGAACGCCTGCGTGACACCACCTGCGGCAGCGACATGATTGTCTTTGACCAGTGCCGCGTCAGAGAGGTTCATGCGGTGATTAACACCGCCGCCGCAGCGAACAGCGTATTTCTCCAGCGCCCTTAAGCCCGGGGTGGTCTTGCGGGTATCACGGATCTTGGCGTTCGTCCCTTGTACCGCATCAACCCAGGCGCGCGTCGCCGTGGCAATTCCACTCAGGTGAGACAGGAGGTTGAGTGCTGGGCGTTCAGCCTGCAAAATCTGCCTCGCGGGACCAGTCACACTGAGTATCACCGAACCCGGCTCAACACGATCACCGTCGGCGGCAACCATGGTGACACTCCCTGATGACCCGCACACGATAAAGAAAACGGATGCTGCGACGGGTACACCCGCTATCACGCCGTGGGAGCGAGAGACGAGGTCCAATGTCGCCATTGCATCGGAGTCAATTGTGGCGATGGACGTAACGTCGCCGGACTCGTCAACATCCTCATGCAGCGCAGTCAGAACAACCTCGGTGACATCAAGTGGGTTGAGGCCAGCCGCAATCAGGGCATCAGAAATTTCTTTTTTGAGCTTATGTCTAGTCATCAGGAGTTGAGTCCCACCATTTCCGTCATAATTTCACCATCAGCGTTGCGGTGTGAAACTAGCCGAACCGCAAACCGTGGATCGCTCTCGGGGTAGTCCTCGCGCCAATGGGATCCGCGCGTCTCCTCACGCATCAATGCGTGTTGGGTGAGCACCGACGCCAACGTGTGCATATTGGCACTCTCCCAGTCCTCCGTGCATTTACGGGCACCACTCGTGTCAACGGTCTCCAACCAATGAGTTGCGTGTTTGAGTGATTCCTCGCTGCGCAAAACGCCCACATTGCGATCCATGACAGATTGCATTTCACGGCGCAGCCGGTGTGGAAGTAAGTAACCGTCATGATCGGTGACCTCGGGGATTGACCGAACCTGCGGTTTATCGAGCGCAATTGCTTGTGCGCTGCGTCTGGCGAAAACTAAGCCCTCAAGCAATGAGTTTGATGCAAGGCGATTAGCTCCATGAACTCCTGTGCAAGCACTCTCACCGGCGGCATAAAGGCCGGGAACACTCGAGCGCCCCATTAGGTCAGTGAGCACACCACCGGAAACATAATGTTGCGCAGGCGAAACCGGGATCAAATCAATCACGGGATCGATACCACGCTGGCGGCAACTGGCCAGAATCGTGGGGAACCGTTGGACCCACATGTCTGCGCCCAACATCCGGCCATCGAGCCACACGTGTTCAGAGTTTGTCTCCCGCATGGTGCGCATGATCGCCTTGGCAACAACATCGCGCGGAGCCAGATCGCCTAACTCGTGGACATGAGCCATGAACGGCTCGTGATTAATGTCGAGTAGTCGAGCACCTTCACCGCGCACTGCTTCACTCACCAAAGGCTGCTGGCCTTTGGCCAAAGGCCCCAACCACAAGACCGTTGGGTGGAACTGGACAAACTCCAAGTCGGCCACTTTGGCTCCGGCCCGCAGCGCCATGGCAATGCCATCGCCCGTGGAGACATATGGATTCGTTGTTTGGCCAAAGACTTGACCAAACCCACCCGTGGTGAGAACAACCGAGGGAGCAAGCCCAGCACCAATGCCATGACGCTGACCTGAACCCATCACGTGAAAGGTGACACCCTGTGCGGAGCCATCCATGGCAGTGAGCAGGTCCAGCACGAGTGCGTTCTCAATAATTTCAATGTCGGGATCGTTGAGCACAGCGGCGACCAGTGCGCGCGAAATTTCGGCGCCTGTTGCATCTCCACCCGCGTGAGCAATTCGATTGCGGTGATGACCACCTTCACGCGTCAATGAAATTTCACCACTGGGCTCACGATCAAAATTCGCGCCAAGCGTGATCAAGTCCCGAACCGCTTGCGGGCCTTCGGTGACCAGGATGTTGACCGCTTCCGGGTTGCACAAGCCGACACCCGCGGTCAACGTGTCATCGCGGTGATCCGACGGCGAGTCATCTGTTGACAATGCGGCGGCAATACCGCCCTGCGCCCACCGCGTTGAGCCCTCATCGATCTGGGCCTTGGTTAATAGGAGAACTTTGAGACCTTGCTCGCGAAGGTGGAGCGCTGCCGAAAGCCCAGCTACTCCCGAACCGATCACGATTGTGTCTGCGGTCACGGTCCATCCTGGTGGATCGGATGCAAGCCAACGGTCAACAGTTAAAGGCACGGTTCACACACCAGCCGAGATCGGACAGTTGTCAATCAAGTGAGTGGTACCCACTCGGGCTGCAATCAGGATTCGCCCGGGAACATTGGTTGCGTCCGGTTCAAGTTCCGCCTGCAGGTCGTTGCGCATGGCTGCGAGATAGGTAACTTCAATGTCACCAACGAGTTCGGCCTGTGCGGCCGCGAGTTTCTCGCGAACACTCCCCCCACACGTTTGTGCCGCTGTCAGTGCCCGAGGGATAGCAGCGGCAATGGCACGCTCAGCATCACTCAAATACGAATTGCGCGAACTCAGAGCAAGGCCATCAGTGTCACGAACCGTGGTAACACCCCGCACCTCAATGGGGAAATTGAGATCGCGAACCATTGCACTCACCAAAGCAAGTTGCTGGTAATCCTTCTCACCAAAGAATGCGATGTCAGGATCGGTGAGGTTAAAGAGTTTGGCAACCACGGTCAGCATCCCCGCAAAATGCCCGGGGCGCGATGCCCCCTCAAGGATTGCACCAACTGGCCCGGCCTGCACCGACGTCATATCCGCCAGCGAGACACCACCGGGATACATTTCCTCAACCAACGGAGCGAACACCACGTCAACGCCTGCCTCGGTGCACAACTTCACATCCTCATGGAACGGACGCGGATATTGGGCCAGGTCTTCATTCGCGCCAAATTGTGTCGGGTTTACAAAAATGGAGACGACCACTTCTCCATCAGGCCCGACTTCCTGGCGCGCCACCTTGACCAGTTCCAAGTGCCCTGCATGCAGTGCACCCATGGTGGGGACGAATGCGCGCTTGCCGGGCTTTCGGCCAATGAATTCACGGTATTCCGAGCGAGTGTGAGCAACAATCGTCATCTCGCTCCTCCGAAGGTGTCACCGTTAAATGGTTCACCGTTGTTGTCCTTGCCCAAAGTGATGAGCAGCTGTGCGGCTTGGTCAACACTCAGGATGCCAGCATCGAGTGCGCGGTCAACACCGAGCCTGCCGAGCACCTGATAAGCATTTCGCGTGCTGGGTCGGTGCGCCAGAGCGTCGAGATGTTTATCAATTGTTGCCGAATCTCCTCGGGCCAACGGCCCGGTGAGTGCCTTATCGCCGTAGCGCAATGCATTGTCCAGTGATGCGCTCAGCAGTGGAGTGAGAAGGCGAGTCGGGTTTTCCATACCTGCCTCGCGCAGCAACGAGAGCGATTCATTCACCAACACATTCATGTAGTTGGACCCGAGCACCATGGCCGCGTGATACACCGCGCGGGCTTCCTCAGGTACCCATACCGGTTCACCACCCATCTCAACAACGAGGGCTTCAGCAACTGGCCTGACATTTTCGGGTGCAGTGACTCCAAAAGGTGCATCATGCAACCGGCTTAAATCAACACTTGTCCCCGTGAATGTCATGGCGGGGTGAATGGCCATTGGCTGACACAGGGTCGCCGGCTCCAGCACGCCAATGCCGTACCCACCCGAGGTGTGAGCCACGAACTGCCCAGCCTGAAAGATTCCTGCGCGGGCAAATCCATCGACAAGCCCTGGTAATACGTCATCAGGCACAGCAAGAATAAGTAACTCGCAATCCCCCGCCACTTGGTCCGCGGGCAAGACGGGGACACCGGGAAGGAGGGCCTCAGCCCGCAAAAGGGAGATATCTGAAACGGCAGCAACCCCCGTTATTACGTGTCCAGCACTGCGCAACGCTGCCCCCAGCACTGCACCGACCCGGCCAGCACTAACAACACCGACGCGCAGTCGTGGGGGCGAGTCCATGTTGAAAGCCTAGGGGTCACTAGCGTCACCAACTATGGCCCCTTACATCCCGTGGCAGCAGGCCTGGGAATCCGCGCACTACGGGGCTTCGGGCTTTTATCGCACACAACAAAACCCAGAAAATCATTTTCGCACGAGCGTTATGGACTCCCCTGCGATAAGTCAAAGAATTTTCCAGGTCGCACTCGAAACTTTTCTCTCACTCGGCTCGCCGCCTGAGTTCACCATCCTTGATGTGGGGGCGGGAAACAATCAACTCACACATAATCTGCATGCCGCTGCCGTGGAATCAGGCCACGACTGGACCGTTACGGCGTACAACCTCACCGATGGCGATGCCCGCGAGCTGAAACCGCGCGGAGGTAATGGTGTTGTGATCGCACATGAGTTCCTTGATGACATTCCCTGCACGGTCGCTGAAGTGGACGCAGACCTGAACTTTTGCATTGTCCTTGTTGAACCCGAGACTGGGCATGAACAACTGGGTGTTCAGGTCAACAACAATGAACGAGTCTGGCTGGAGAAGTGGTGGCCAGCAACAGTGATTGGTGCCCGTCGTGAGGTGGGCTTGACCCGTGATCGTGCGTGGGAAACCCTGCTAAGAATTTTTGATTCCGGCAGTGCCATCGCGATCGACTACTCACACACGCTCGACCAACGGCAATCAGGGCTCTTCGATTCCGGCACCTTGGTTGGTTACTCACACGGCAGGGCCAAGCGACCTGTTCCCGATGGCTCAATGAATATCACCGCCCACGTCAGCGTTGATTCACTCATTGAGACCGGAGCCGAACTGGGACTACCGCCTGCAATTGTCGAACGACCTCACATGGCCAGTGACTTTCGGTGGCTGATTCAGCCGCTTGCATGAGGCATGCGACGATGCCGTTGTGAAAGAGAACCAGTGCGAGAGGTAGTCGTTGGCGTCGGTCTGGCTCCCGGGGACATAACCCTCGATCTCGGTGAGTTTCACCCAATTTCTCAGGGTGGGTTTCAACTGCACCTGACCCTCGAAGGTGACACGATTCTTTCTGCGCAACCGCGCATCGGTTTCATGCATCGCGGAGCGGAGAAACTATTTGAGGCCCGCGACTACAAACAGATCATGATGTTGGCCAACCGCCATGACTGGTTTTCCCCATTTGCATCAGAACTCGGAGTTGCACTCACGTTGGAAACCGCCATGGGCATTACGCCACCCGTTCGTGCCACGTGGATTCGCATGCTCATGGCAGAACTAACACGCATGAACGTTCACTTGGCATTCCTTGTGGGGACCATTACCGATTCGCAGTCACGCGACTGCCGCACCTTGCGCGAAAAAATCACCGTGTGGTTTGAATCCGCAACTGGCAATCGGGTGCACCCCATGTTTGCCCGCATCGGTGGCATTGCGCACGACCTTGATCCAGAGCTCATTAGCGCTGCAGGAGCGATTGCCACCGACATCGCAGGCAATCTCGCTGCATGGAGAGATTCCATTAACGCGGCGGATCTTGCCGGTGTTGCGGTACTTGGCATGGAAAGTGCACTGGGTCACGGCGCGAGCGGCCCTGTTGGTCATGCAAGTGGACTGGCCAATGACCTTCGACTCGCAAGTCCATATATGTTGTATTCGGAATTGGAATTTATTGAAAACACTGCGCCCGTTGATGGTGATGCGAGGTCGCGGTTCCTTCAACTCACACATGAGTTAGAGCAGAGCGCGAATCTCATTGATCAGTGTGTGAGTGCCATCAACGGATCCCGTGCAACTGAAGTCAATGTCGTTCTACCCAAAGTGGTACGCGCCCCTGAAGGAACCACGTACTCCTGGAGTGAAGGCCCCACGGGTATCAACGGATGGCTGTTGGTCAGCGCGGGAGATAAAACACCTTGGCGCTTGAAGTTGCGCTCGGCATCCTTCAACAACTTTGATGCACTCACCAAAACTCTTGCGGGACTTCACATTGATCAATTGCCCGCGGCAATAAAAAGTACTTTTGTTGTTATTGGTGACTTGGATCGTTAGCACGAATGTAGGTAGCAAACCGAGCACGCAGTAGTGGCTCGATTTCGGGGTCAATCTCCCCGTGGCCAAACATTTGCTTGGCAGCGCGCACTGTCTCAATGAACGTGCCACCGATTGAACCGAGGTCACCGCCCTCGCCCTCAATAGCCACCATGCCGGGCATGTGGCTAAAGACATCCGTGAAGAATCCAATGTCGAGTTTCTTCTCCGCCAGATGAAATGCCTTGTGGCGAAGTTCATCAAATGGAAGGTCTTCCAACGGGATGTTTTCGCTCATGGGTGCAGAGTACCCATAGACCCCGAGTTTCTGAACCCTGAACCCGGACGGTCACAATCTCGCCGCTGGATAGAAAGTTAGCGAAGTTTTTTATAGATATCTTTTCGATTTCCCACGGCAAGTACCAAGATGACGAGTTCACCTTGGTAAATCTCATAAATGACCCGATAGTCGCCTGTGCGTACACGCCATGCGAATCCCGCTCCAACCAGGGCGACTGCACTCGGTGGTCTCGGGTTGTCAGCCAATAATTCAATTGCGGCTTGGATTCGTCGACGCGCCTGAGGATCGCATTTGCGCAAGGCCCGTGCGGCATGTGGCGATAAAACCACCTGATATTTCATAGAAGTCCGAGGTCCGCCTTGACCGACTCCCATGGGATTGGCAGTGTCTCTGTCTCGTGCATTTCGTTGCGGGCTTCCTGGGCCTCAAGAATGTCGTTCATGTCCTCGGCGAGCTCAAGAAGCCGAGCTAAATCAGATGAATCGACAATTGCGGCAACTCGCTGGCCGTGTCGCATGAGGTAGACGGGCTCGTGATTCATGCGCGCCCGGTCAATGACTTCAGCGAGTTCACTGCGCGCCTGGGTAATGCTTATTTCCGTGGGTGCACTCATGGCATTAATGTACATTATGTACATTAATCGGGCAAGAAGTTAGCTTTGAGAACCATCCTCATTCCGCGCAACACACATTGATTCCAGCCACAGGCCCGAAACCACCAGAATGATGGATCCGATGGCTGCGAGAAATGCCGAAATCATGGTTGACCATCCGGCCGGTGTTGCAGATTGCCCAACGGCAACGAGGGCGACCCCAAGATAAAACCCGGCAATGACCGCACCGGTGCGGCTCGCGGCCATGGCGAGGACCGCAATGCGCGCAGACGCTAATGGCGGGAATGGCTGGGCACCCGGTTTACGTTCAAGGCGCGGTTTGGCAAAAAGAGTCCAGAGACCAACGCTGACCCCAAGAATCCAGAGAGCAGCCGGTGCAAGACTCGGCACCGGGATACTTCGCCCCGTTTGGCCTTGAACTATTTCTGCGCTTGCCCACCCAATGGCACCAAGGACAACAAAAATTATGGCTAGGTGCGAGACCTTGGTGTGACCCATTACTCGTCCAGCCTCTCCGGGATTACCGTCAGTGAATCACGAGCACTTGGGAGTTGATCAATGCTCCCATGCCCGGGAAGCTCACGAAACTTACTTGGTAACGCAATCTCATTCCATGGCACTGTGACAAATGACCGCTCAAATGCCCGCGGGTGCGGGATCGTGAGATCAGGTGTGTCCATGAGGACCGGAACACCGTCGCGCCAGGCGGCAATAATGTCAAGATCAAGTGTTCGAGGTCCCCACCTGACTTCACGCGTGCGACCGAATTCGTTTTCCACATGGTGAAGTTCATCCAATACCTCTGTGGGCGAGAGCTCGGTCTCGAACACGGCGACAGCGTTGGTGAAATCCCCCTGCTCAACTCCACCGACCGGTGCGGTTCGGTAAAGACCCGACGTTCCCACCACTTTCCACGATATTGCAAGTTTGATATAGGCACTTTTTAAGGTGTCAACAGGCTGATCAAGGTTTGCACCAAAGGCGATGACATAGGTGTTCACAGCAGCGCTCACTGACTACCTGTGCTTGTAACGACTGACAACGACATCACCGAAATCACCTTCAATGGGCGCATCAGGTTTATGAACCCTGACATTAACGGAGACTACCTGAGGAAAATTCAAACAATCCGAGGCAATGGACTCAGCAAGTTTCTCAATCAGATCAACCGGCTCACCGGTGATTCGTGCCCTGATTGCATCAGATACTTCCGCGTAATTGACTGTATCCGCGAGGTTATCGGTTTGCGCTGCATGTGCAATGGAGATTCCCAGAGTGGCATCAATGGAAAAGTACTGTCCATTCTCGCGTTCATGTTCCAGCACACCGTGATAGCCGAAATCCCTGACACCAAATATTTCAATCGTGTCCATGGTGGGATTGGGGTTGACCGCATTGAGCGCCTTAATTGCGTCATCCGTTGCCTTCACATCATGAACACGCACCCCCCACACTCCTCGCTGAAGCATCTGGGCACCGATAACAGCGGATGCAATATCCCTGTCCTGCTCCGAGCGTTGATTGCCGTCGGGATCAGCCAAGAGATGCCCAAGGAAACGCTTGCGAGAAACACCAACAAGGAGTGGAAAGCCCAGACTCTGAAGATAATCGAAACGGTGAAGCAGTTCCCAATTATGTTCAAATGTCTTGCCAAACCCAATTCCTGGATCAAGAATAATGTTGTTCTTATGGATACCGGCAGCACGTGCGCGATCCACTTGTAACTGCAACTCGGTTCGAACATCCTGCACAACGTCGGTGTAAGCAATGTTCTCTTGCATTGTTTTGCTCGGCCCACGCCAGTGCATGAGAATTATGGGCACATTTAATTCCGCGGCAGTGCTCAACATTTCTGGGTCAGAAAGTCCGCCGCTGACATCGTTGATCATCGAGGCACCTGCATCTACCGCTGCGTGAGCGACTTGAGCATGCATGGTGTCAATACTGACGTACATGCCTCTACTAACAAGCTCCTTGATAACGGGGAGCACACGGTCAAGTTCCACATCAACAGGTATGCGCTCTGCTCCGGGTCTGGTGGACTCGCCACCGACATCAATGATCTGGGCTCCTTGGCTCACCATGTCCTCGGCCGCGAGAACTGCCGCGTTCACATCTGCGTACCGGCCGCCATCAGAGAAAGAATCAGGTGTGACATTGAGGATCCCCATAATGACACCGGGATTCCGAATGCTCATTGCGCTACCGTCCCGAGGAAATCAATGCCATGGCTTCAGCGCGCGTTGCGGCATCGCGCAAACTGCCACGAACCACACTCGTTGTTGTCATCGCACCGGGCTTGCGCACACCACGCAGCGACATGCACATGTGCTCGGCTTCAATGATCACGATCGCACCGCGCGGCTGAAGTATCTCCATGATGGAGTCGGCGATCTGCGCGGTTAGCCGCTCTTGTACCTGTGGACGGTGGGCGAACACATCGGTGACGCGGGCCAACTTGGACAGTCCCGTGATTCTCCCGTTTTCATTCGGGATGTAACCAATATGGGCAACACCATGGAACGGCAATAGGTGGTGTTCACACATGCTGTTAACACTGATGTCTTTAACAATTACGAGTTCGTCATGGCCCAGATCAAATGTGGTCGTGAGAACTTCTTCAGCATTCTGGTGTAGCCCACCAAAGATTTCGGCATAACCGCGAGCCACCCGAGCAGGGGTGTCCAGCAATCCATCGCGCTCGGGGTTCTCACCGATTGCAACCAACAGGTCCCTGATGGCTCGCTCGACACCTTCATGGTTATAGGGAGCGATTGCTGCCGGTTCGGGTGAACTAATCGGATTGATATCGCCCATGAGCTCACACGCTCGATTCGACTGAATCTTCAGTGCCGGAAGACGATGTTTCATCTGGCTGCTCACCCGCGGAGACCACAACACTCTCGCGAGCTTCTAATTCCGCGACCACGACAGGACCGCTGAGATCAGGCGCTCTGCGTGCCGAACCGGTCCAGGCTCCTCGAACCTCGCGCAGATTGAGTTCACGGAAGATCTCTTCGATCTCTCCCTTGTCGAGTGTCTCTCGCTCCATGAGAGCAACGACGATGGCATCGAGTGCCTCGCGATTGGCCACGAGTAAGTCGTAGGCCTCCTGATGTGCAGCCTCAATGAATGCACGAACTTCTTCATCGATCGCGGCGGCAACTTCCTCAGAGAAGTCGCGGGTGTGACCCATGTCCCGACCCATGAATACTTCGCTGCTCTCCTTGCCGTATTTGATCGCGCCCAACCGCTCAGTCATGCCGTACTGCATCACCATGGCGCGGGCAACGGCTGTTGCCTTCTCAATGTCATTGGACGCACCCGTTGTTGGGTCATGAAAAATTAATTCCTCGGCAGCACGGCCGCCGAGCATGTATGCCAGCTGGTTGAGCATCTGGCTGCGCGTTGTTGAGTACTTCTCCTGGTCCGGCAGGACCATGGTGTAACCCAAAGCACGGCCACGCGGCATGATCGTAATTTTGTGGACCGGATCGTTGCCCGGCAATGCCGCGGCAACGAGAGCGTGGCCTGCTTCGTGATAGGCAGTGATCAAGCGTTCTTCGTGGTCCATCACTCGGGTGCGCTTTTGCGGCCCAGCAATGACACGATCGATTGCTTCATCCATGAGCACGTTGTCGATTTCAGTGTGACCACCGCGAGCGGTCAGCAGTGCAGCCTCATTGAGCACATTGGCCAGATCTGCGCCGGTGAACCCGGGCGTGCGTCGGGCAACGGCCATGAGATCAACCTCGGGCTTGATCGGCTTGCCCTTGGCGTGCACCTGCAGAATTTCAAAGCGGCCGGTGAGATCGGGACGATCAACACCAATTTGCCGATCAAATCGACCGGGACGCAGAAGTGCTGGGTCAAGAATGTCAGGGCGGTTGGTCGCAGCGATCATGATCACGCCACCGGAGACATCGAAACCGTCCATCTCAACGAGCATCTGGTTCAGCGTCTGCTCTCGCTCGTCATGACCACCGCCCATGCCTGCACCACGATGACGACCGACTGCATCGATTTCATCCATAAAAATAATTGCGGGAGCATTTGCTTTGGCTTGTTCAAAAAGATCCCGAACGCGGCTAGCGCCAACGCCAACAAACATTTCAACGAAATCAGAACCCGAAATTGAATAGAACGGCACACCAGCCTCGCCTGCAACCGCGCGCGCGAGGAGGGTCTTACCGGTTCCCGGAGGGCCATAGAGCAATACACCCTTAGGAATCTTGGCGCCGACAGCTTTGAATTTTTCCGGATCGGCTAGGAAATCTTTGATCTCCTCGAGTTCTTCAACAGCCTCCGCCGCACCTGCGACATCAGCAAATGTTGTTTGCGGCATGTCCTTGGAAATCATTTTTGCTTTTGATTTGCCAAAATTCATGATGCGCGAACCGCCACCCTGCATTTGACTGAAAATGAAGACCATGATCAGGACGAGGAGAATGAATGGCAGCAAGGACACTAACAGCGTGACCAGGAGACTCTCACTGGGAACAACGACGTTGTATCCCCCGGGCAGCATGCCTCCGTCAGATTTTTCTTGCAACATTTCCTGGAGCAGTACACCTTGACCCGTGACGTAGGTGGCGCGAACAATGTCGCCGTTCTTCAGCGTGAGTTCAAGAACTTGATCGCGATCCGTGATGGTCGCGGTATCGACGTTGCCCTTGGAAATCTCCGAGATCGCGACACTGGTGTCGATTTCATCGGGCGCACCCGCACCTGAAATAAGGCTGGAACCCACCAGAACAAAAATGACGGCAAGAGCGATCCAGAAAAAGGGTCCCCGAATGATCCGCTTGAAATTCACTTCCTCACGGTACTACGACCCCATGGGGGGATGTGCCTTGCATTCGCCGTTATGCCCACGGCGAAAAGGTCAAAAGGCTTGAATCTAGTTCTCGTACACGTGCGGCGCGAGAGTTCCCACGCATCGCAGGTTTCGGTACTTCTGGGCGTAATCCAACCCGTAACCCACCACGAATTCGTTGGGGATGTCAAAGCCGACATATTTTGCCTCAACGAGGACCTTCATGGCCTCCGGTTTGCGCAGCAGGGTGAAAACTTCAATGGACTTTGGGTGGCGCGAGCCAAGATTTTTGAGCAGCCAGGTCAAGGTCAAGCCTGAGTCCAAAATATCCTCGACCACAATCACGTGGCGACCTTCAATGTGGGTGTCGAGATCCTTGAGAATTCGGACTACGCCGCTCGAGGTGGTTCCTGAGCCGTAGGAAGACACGGCCATCCAGTCCATCTCGACTTTGTGGGTCCGCAGTGACCGCACGAGATCTGCCATAACCATGACGGCACCTTTAAGTACGCCAACGAGCAGAATTTCTTCATCCTCATAATCGGATTGGATCTGATCAGCGAGTACCTGGATTCGATTGAGCAGTTCCTCCTCAGTGAGCAGAACGTGTTGTAGGTCTGCACTGATGTCCGCTGAATCCATGATTCTCCTCGTTCTGGTTGCTCACTCTCACGTGCGGTATATCCGTAGCCTTCCATACTCCCTCGCCGCGCTTGCACCAGATGGCAAAGCTACCTCACCTTGGCCATGCCAATTTGTCACCAACGCATTGATTGATGCCACATGGTTAAAAGTCAAAGGTGATGATTCACGTTCGATACCAACCACTTGTTCATAGATTCTCCGAATGACCCGTGTCCGGACCGCCTCCGGCAACTCCAGTAGGTGAGCGACTTCGACCGCGCCTTCAGTTGAGTCATGTGAAAAAACAACATTTCCGATGCCCAAGTCAGCCCACTGCTCCAGTGCTTGGTCATCAGCACGCAGCAACTCGGCCGAGCGCACCAACCCGGCAACAATGCCCGGACCAAAATCAGTTCGAAGCGATTCGATGTGCGTGCGCATGTGAACCCGGGCAAAAGACGAATCCAGATTATGCGGATCTGACCATGGAGTGATCTCCATCGGCTCGAGTATTTCAGCGACCGCCAGAGCGATGTGGTCGCGCGGAGTGCCCAGGAACGGACGGTGAACCTGTCCATCACAGGCGCTCATGGCGCCAAGGGTGTGAGCGCCGGCGCCACGAAGGAGCCTGAGCAACACGGTTTCTGCTTGATCATCGGCCGTATGCCCCAGGAGAATCGGAATGCCCTTGGCCGCAGATGCCAATGCAACTCGCCGTGCTTTGCGCGCAGCCGATTCCATTCCCTCCCCCGAACTCTGGTCCACGGTCACGGCAACTACTTCGGCGCTGGTGGCACCAAGTGTCAAAGCATGCGCATTGGCAACTCGGGCAATCTCTGCCGAGCCCGGCTGAAGTTGATGGTCCACGGTCACCGCATGCACGGTGAAACCCTCACGTTGGCCGACCCAGGATGCAATAGCCGTGAGCACCAGTGAATCAGGGCCGCCCGAACAACCGACGACCACTTCAGTCGTGCCGCTCGGCAGGCAGTCCCTCAGAGCAACGCGCATGGCTACAACTTGCTCAGACGCTGGCTTTTTCATGCCTCGGTGAGCATTCGCTGTTGCCACAGGGCGGGTTTCTGGATCTCCGCCGTTGTTGGCAGGTTTTCTGGTCTTTGCCAAACCTGATTGAACGCTTGCATGCCCATCGCATCAACACATGAGCTCACAAATGCAGCGCCATTGCGATACTGCGCCAACTTCTCATTCATGCCTAAAAGGTGAGATACGAAACCCTTATTCTGATCTCGACGTTCCTCAAATCGTTGGCGGATTACGTCGACGGTTGGAATCACTTCGGGACCACCAAGGTCCATGACGAAATCTGCATGGCCCTCTAGGAGGGTCATGAGCGCACTAATTTTCAAGTAAATTTCTTTTTGTTCATCACTTTGCACGAGTTCAATAATGCTTTGGTCATTACGAGTGATGACGCTATGAACAACTTGCACAATTCGGCGGGTCAACTCGATGGGGTTCAGTTTCGATGCATTGACAAATTCATTTATAAGTTGAACGAAATAATCCCGCATCCACGGAACAGCACCAAATTGCACCCGGTGGGTTTCCTCGTGCAGACACACCCACATGCGGAAATCAGTGGGATCAACATCGAGTGCCTGTTCCACTTTCACAATATTGGGGGCGACAAGCAGCAAGGTTCCTTCCTGCGAAAAAGCTTCATACTGGCCCAGCACTCGCCCTGATGCCCAACCCAACACCAAACCCGTTTGAACTGCATTCGCTCGATCGCTCAATGGATCAAAAACGGATGACTCTTTGCTGATCATGCCCATCAACACATCGAGGGCATGCGCATTGGACGCTATCCATGTCGGCCTATCAACAACGAGTGCAGGTCGAGCAGCATCCGCGTACATGCCGGTAATCCGTGCGATGTGTTCGCTGGCCAGCACCGACAGCGATTGCAACTCACTCACCGCCTGCAACGCATCTGCCTGGGTGACAGGTGGTCCCAGGGGTGTTGTGCGCTGGGCTGACTTGAGAATCAACTCCAAGTGTGGATTGAGCAAATCGGTACTCACGCGCAGCCACACTTGGCGAGTTTTGTTGCAATGCGGTCCATGGTGTTTCGCGCAGTATAAACGGATGGAACATCATTGCCCAACATGACGAACACGAGTAAGCGTCCACTTTCATCGAGCACGGTGCCCGCCAAAGACGAGACTCCTGTCAGTGAACCTGTTTTGGCCCTAATGACCTCCGCGCCCGCTTTCGTACCCTTGGAATCGAAACGATCCGCAAGCGTTCCCGTGCGTCCTGCGACAGGGAGCCCCGTGGCAATGGATGCCCATTCAGGTTGATCACCCCTGACCATTTCAGTGAGAACCTTCGCAACCGCGGCTGCACTCACCCTGTTCTTGGTGGACAGTCCGCTACCGTCTGCCAAACGCAGGCCCGTGGCATTAACACCTTGACTAGCGAGTACCGATGTGACCGCGCGCGAGGACCCAAAGAAACTGCCATCACCGTTAACGCGAACACCCACGAGGTGCGCAAGGATTTCAGCGACATCATTATCCGAATCACTGAGCATCAGGTCCACCGCTGCGGCCATGGTCTCTGACTGAACAGAGGCAACCGCGACAGAACCCGTTGGAGCTTTACCCCGATCGATCTTTCTAACAGCGATGCCCTTCTTTTTCAACCGTTGAGCAAAAAGTTGGGCGCTCTGTTGGGCCGGGTCGTCCACGCGGGCAGAAGCACCCGGGCGCACGCGCGCTGCACCTACCGTGAGCGCAGAAACCGGAGCTGCCACACCAAGTTTGGGGTAACTGCTTTTCCACCCCGGTCCCAATGCTGGACCGGTGAACAACGAGTCGTCATAGGTAAGTGCTATTGATTTTGTACCTGACATTAATAGTCTGTCCGCCGTTGCCTGAGCAAGTGCCTTGAGCGAGTTTGTGCCTTTTGTCCGCGACATCATGGGATCACCGCCACCAATAAGGAACACCTGATCACCTTGACGAGTCACCTTGGTAGTTGTTCGATACAGCGGCCCCAGGGAACTGAGAACAGCAGCAGCCGTCAAAACTTTATTCACCGACGCCGGCGTGCGGCGTTTTGTGGCCTTCTCAGCAAATAGTTCCTTGCCCGTGATCGGATCAACAACCAGCATGGAAAGTGCGCCCACCGTCGGGTCTTGGGATAACTTGCCAATCGCACGATCCACACCCGTTGGCGTGGGAATGGGTGCGCGTTGGTTCAGCGGTCGATACTCACTGGGGATTGGACCAGGGGGTGGGCCATCAACCGTTGGTATCACTCCGAATGCGGGACCCGTCAGTGCAACGCTGACCATACTGAACAAAGCGAGAATCGTGCTGATGATCATGACCGAAAATGTGACTTGACAAGTTCTGCCCAGCGCGCGCGATTGAGTAGCCATCCCCACTACTCTAAGTCACCATGGAACCTCTTGCGTTTGATGTGACGATTGAAATCCCCGCTGGCAGTCGTAATAAGTACGAAGTTGACCACAAAACCGGCCGGATTCGCCTCGATCGCATGTTGTTCACCTCGACCCGCTACCCCCATGACTACGGGTTTATCGATGACACCCTTGGCCTCGATGGTGACCCCCTCGACGCCCTCGTCCTCCTTCAGGAGCCCACGTTCCCCGGTGTTGTCATCAGCTGCCGCACGGTGGGCATGTTCCGCATGACCGATGAAGCAGGCGGTGACGACAAACTCCTATGCGTCCCTGCGGGAGATCCCCGCATGGAGCACCTACGTGATATCCACCATGTTGCCGAATTCGATCGCTTGGAAATTCAGCATTTCTTTGAGGTGTACAAGGACCTCGAGCCCGGAAAATCCGTTGAAGGCGCCACCTGGACCGGTCGCGTTGAAGCCGAAGCGGAAATCCGTGAATCGTGGGCTCGCGCGAAAAATGTTGAGCACTAGAGTCGCGAAAGAACGCAACTCTGTGGGACCAATGTCCCATTAATTACAGTCTCTTGGCGCAACTGGGACCCGCCTTTTAGTTCTACCGTGGACATGTGAAAAGACTTCTAATTCTCGGCGGCGGAACCGCCGGCACAATGTCCGCTAACCGCCTCTCCGCGAAACTAAAAGATTGGCACATCACCGTTATCGATCGGGATGACAATCACCGCTATCAGCCAGGGTTCCTGTTCATGCCGTTTGGCATCTACTCTCCCGAACAGCTCACAAAATCACGCCGTGAGACTCTGAGCAAGAAAGTGAACCTCGTGTTCGGGGAAATCGACCGGATCAATGGCGACGAGAACAAAGTCATGCTCACCAACGGCCAAGTCTTTGATTACGACTACCTGATCATTGCCACAGGTGTCGCACCTCGCCCGGATCAGACACCAGGTCTTGCTGAGGGCATTGAGTCAAATGACGCCGTTCACGAGTTTTATAGCTACGACGGGTCATTGGCTCTTGCTAAGAAGCTCAAGAACTTCCAAGGCGGGCGCGTAGTTCTCAATATTGTTGAAATGCCCATCAAGTGCCCCGTTGCTCCACTTGAGTTTTCATTCTTGGCTGACGACTACTTCAAGACCCAGGGAATACGCAACAAGGTGGCAATGACCTACTCAACGCCACTAGGAGCCGCATTCACCCAGCCCATTGCGGCAAAGGCGTTCGGTGCGACGTTGGAAGAAAAGCAAATCGCAGTCGAACCTGACTTCATGATTATGGAAGTTAATAATGAGACAAATGAAATCGTGTCTTATGACGAGCGAAGGATTCCTTTCGACCTGCTGATTTCGGTTCCCGTCAACATGGGACAGGATTTCTTGAGCAGGTCCGGATTGGGCAATGAACTCAACCTTGTGCCAGTGGACAAGTTCACTCAGGTATCCGACAAATACAGCAACGTGTTCGCCTTGGGTGATGCCAACAACATTCCAGCTTCAAAGGCGGGATCGGTTGCACACTTTGAAGTCGATGTGTTTGTTGAGAACTTTATTCAACACATTGCCGGTCAGGAGATGACTCACAGATTCGATGGCCATGCGAACTGTTTCATTGAAACTGGTGGCGGCAAAGCGATGTTGATTGACTTCAACTACAACGTCCAGCCGCTCCCCGGCAAGTATCCCTATTCCATTATCGGTCCAATGCGTTTGCTCAAACAAACACGCATGAACCATTTGGGCAAAATGGCATTTCGTTGGATGTACTGGCACATATTGATGCCTGGGCGCCCCATGCCCGTCTCCGCTCAGATGAGTCTGAGCGGCAAAGAAACTGAACTACTTGATCACCAACAACTCGCAAAAGTTGCAAGCTAAAAGAAATTTCACCCACGAAAGGAATTGATATGCCAACAACAATTATTGAGGGACACGAACTTTCGGTCGACGACGAGGGCTTCCTCACCGAATACGATCAATGGGACCCCCAAATCGCTGAAGCACTAGCACAAGCAATTGATGTCCCACTCACTGATGAGCACTGGAAAGTCATCAACTTCCTACGCGAGGACTTCAAAGCGCATGGCGCAACCCCAACGCTTCGACGCGTATCAACCGAAGGCGGAGTTGATACCAAAACTCTCTTTGCACTATTTCCCAAGAAGCCTGCCAAAAAGATGTCCTACATCGCGGGTTTGCCCAAGCCTGCTGGCTGCGTTTAAAGGAATCTGACATGACAACCACAACCGCACCAATGGAAATGATCGTTCCATCTTTTGGATCCGATGCGGAGAGTGGCCGAAAGTTGGCCGTCATCTGCTCCAAGGGCGCCCTCGACATGGCGTACCCCGGATTGATCTTGGGCAACGCGGCCCTCGGCGAAGGCGTTGAACTCGATCTGTTCTTCACCTTCTGGGGGTTTGACATGATTACCAAGAGTCGCATGTATGACCTCAAGTTCTCCCCCGTGGGCAACACAGCCACACACATGCCCGCCGCTCTCAGCCCGCTGCCCGGGGTCACGGCCATGGCCACTCACTCACTCAAAAAGTCACTCGCTGATCTCAATATTCCTGAAGTCCCCGATTTTCTTGACCTGCTGAAAGATTCTGGCGCCCGCCTTTGGGCATGCCGGCTCAGTGCAGACATGAACCACCTCAAAGAGGAAGACCTCTATGACGGTGTGGACGGAATCATTAGCGCAAGTGACTTCATTGAAATGACGGATGGCTCGCAACTACTCTTCATTTGATCAAGTCGCATTAGCTCTATCCAACAGTGGCTACTCAGCGTTTGATTCCTTGAGTGTGACCTGCAATGGCGTGAACGTTTGCACTCTGATTGGTTCAGGCAGCGGGGTTAGCCCATAAGTTTCAAAGGAGCCTTGCCCAGAAAGCCTGACCAGGAATTGAACGGTGGACAGGGGCAATGGATTCGCTGGGTCATTGCACACCATCGCGTGCGCGGTTCCCATAATCGGCCAACCAATAAGCGGTTGGCCTTCTGCCAAAACAATTTTCGATGCAGCAATGTCAAAGTTTCCTTCAACGGGAACTCCGCCCGTGGCTGGTGTGGCAATAAGGCGATTTGGATCAGCCAATACTTCCATGGCACCTGAACCGACCTTTTGCAACTGGGTGTCATCCGGGTTGATGAACTCGCCCTGAATGTCCACGGCGGCCATGGGAATCAGGTTGTTAATGGCAACCACGATCGGCAGAATCGCGACCGTGCCTTCATAGGCGATTACCCCATTGAGCAGCTCTGTTTCATCGGCAAACTTTTCACCATATTCCAAAGTGCCGCTGGGAGCGGTTGTCCACGCTTGCGGCGCTTCTTGGGAGAGCCACGTTGTCATCGCTTCTACAGACCCGGTGGGGCCATCAACACTCATTACAGCGATTTCGGGGAGCATGGTTAAGTCATAGTCCTGATTCAGGTCTTGGATCGCACTGTCATCCCAGGTGGTGATTGATCCGGTGAGGATTCCGGCAACGACTTCGGGGCTGAGGATCAATCCATCAAGCCCGATGATGTTGTAAGACAGTGCCACGCCGTAACTGAAAATTGGCACCGTGATGACTTCACCGGTGCACATCTCAGCGAATGTTGCCGCTTGATCAGCTGATGGGGCGTGGTCGAGAATTTCGACGCCGGCGGACGTCCCTGCCGGAACTTCTGTGATCAACTGCTCAGGACACATACCACCGAGCGTCACGTTGACCATGTCGAGACTGCCCATGAAATCTGCAGGAACAGCAACTTCCTGTGAACCTGATTTGCAGTCAATTTGGTTTTCCACCTGAGCCGCTAGTACGTCAGGTGGCATGGGTGGAGTGCATCCGCTCAATGCTAGAGATGCTGCTAGCCCGGAGACCGCGATGAGGGCAATGCCCCAGCGACGATTAAGAAACTGGTTCATTGCCCTCACCTTTGGTCGTTTTTTACTTTTAAGAAACTTACTTACTTGATAGCAAGAGCAAGTGACTTAGCCTTTGCAAGCACCTTGCCACCCACTGGGACGTATCCGAGTGAAGCCGCACGCTGTGGTCCACACTTCTGGATCAAGTAGTCAGCGAACTGACGCACTCCCAAACCGTTGGGACCCTTGCCATCGGTGCGTGCCAACAGGTAGCTGAAGATCGCCACCGGGTAGGCGCCCTTGGACTTGACGTTGTAGTTCAAGCTCACGAGACCGTTGGAACCAATGTTGGTCTGGTTCGCAAGGTTCTTGGCAGCGGATGCTGACGAGGGAGCAACGAACTCGCCGAGAGCGTTCTGAACACGAGCGGCGGGGTAGCCCTTGGCATCGCCGAGGTCGACGTAACCGATTGTTCCTTCTTTGCCTGTGACAAGTGCCATGACGCCTGCGTTGCCTTTGCCTGCGACGCTGTTTGAAGGTGGGTTGCCACCGGGAAACGCCGAAGTCATGCTGTCACCAACCTTGGCGAAGATGCTTGGTGCCCAGGCATTCAGGTACTGCAACGTGTTGTTGGTCGTACCCGAGTTGTCTGACCGGTAAGCAACGGTGATTGGTGTTGCCGGAATACCGCTTGCAATACGTGGATTGGACCTCAGGATTTCCCTGTCGTTCCACTTGGTGATCTTTCCACCCAGAATCTTGGCAAGAGTGGTCTGCTTGAGCTGGATAGATGAACCCAGTGAGCGGCCAGTCTTCTTGTTTTTCAGGTTGATGGGGAAGGTCACAGCTCCACCGATGTTGGGAATGTACTCCCAACCAAATGATGGCTCACCGGATGAGTACTTGCTATCGGTCTGTGCGTAGTCAAAAACACCCTTGGTGAAGTTTGACTTGCCCGTGCCGGATCCGGTGCTGGTGTACTGGATTTTGAAGTTGCTCTGTGATGCATTGAAATCTGAGGCGCATGCCTGAATCCATGGGTATGGGAAGGAAGCACCACCACCGCTGATTGTTTCTGCAGCATTTGCAGGAACTGCAACCATGAGTGACGACGCTACGAGTGCAGTGGTACCTGCGACGCTTGCTGCGAGTGCAACGATTCTTCGCACTTTTACTCCTTTATTGGGGTTGGATTTACATTTCTTGATTCGTAATCTAGGTAGTGAAAGTGGATGAAAATGATCGCTCACTTGTCATCCGGCTAACCTTTAGGTGAACAGTTGGTGTCCCGCCATGAGGTTGTTCACCTGCTAGTTATCCAAATCGTCCATTGACGTAATCCAGAGTGCGCTGATCCTGCGGGTTGCCAAAGATTTCTGTCGTTGCACCCTGCTCGACCACGTAACCAGGCTTGTTCTCCTCGGCGAGGAAAAAGGCGGTGTAGTCAGAAACACGGACCGCCTGCTGCATGTTATGGGTGACAATGATGATGGTGATTTCTTTGGACAACTGGCGAATCGTCTCTTCGATCTTGAGCGTCGATGCTGGATCAAGGGCGGAGCATGGTTCATCCATAAGAAGAACATGAGGATTGACAGCAAGTGCGCGAGCAATCACCAGTCGTTGTTGCTGGCCACCGGAAAGATCCCCCGCGTGAGCATTAAGTCGATCCTTAACTTCTTTCCATAGTCCCGCTGACGTCAAAGTTTGCTCAACAATGTCGTCGTGGTCGCTGCGCTTCATGCCTGAGAGTTTCAAGCCCGAAAGAACATTGCCGCGGATCGTCATGGAAGGGAATGGATTTGGCTTTTGAAAAACCATTCCGATGGAAAGGCGAATATGCACTGGATCAACGTTCTGGGCATAAATATCGCTGCCCTCGTATAGGACTTCACCTGCAAGCGCAGCCCCGGGGATCAATTCATGGAGGCGATTGAGCGTGCGAATGAAGGTCGACTTGCCACAGCCTGATGGACCAATAAGAGCGGTGACCGAATTCTTGGGAAACGCCATGTTCACATCCTCGAGAACCTTGCGCTTGCCAAACCACACGCTGACATTCTTGGCTTCCATCTCGGTTGTGCCAACAGGAGCTTTGCTCTTGTCAACTTCGACTTCGAGTTCACTCATGTTGTTCATCATTTCCTGTGTCGCCGTCTTAACACTGTCCATGTCATTTCCTTCCTAATGATTGTCAAAAGAATTGCTGTTTACGCGCTTCGCTTTCTTCCCCCCAGATAGCGGGTCACCGTGAACAAAATCGCTACTAAAATCATGAGCGCCAATGCCGCCCCCCACGCACGAGTCACCGCATCGGGGTAGGGCTGCGCAACGTTGTCGAAAATATATGTGGGCAGCGCCGAGATCGGATCAGAAATCGGGTTGACCACGGTTTGGTCGTTTTTGAGAGCCGTGAGCAACAGCGGTGCGGTCTCACCCACGACGCGAGCCACGCCAAGCAAGATTGCCGTGATGATTCCTGTTTTCGCCGCAGGAATGACCACCTTGGAAACAACTCGAGCTCGGGTTGAACCCAATGCGAGTGCACCAGTGCGAAGTTCTTCAGGCACAAGACGAAGGACTTCTTCTGCGGTACGGGCAACGGTCGGCAACATCAGGATTGCATAGGCAATTGCACCGGCAAGTGCGCTCTGACGCAGGACTCCCGTGAGAATGAACACTGTGAGCACAAACAAACCCGCAACAACGGATGGAACGCCACTCATCGCTTGGACAAAGAACCTGACATAAGGAACGGCCTTGCCCCGCACTTCAGTGACGTAGACAGCTGTTGCGATTCCCAAGGGCACCGAGATGATGACTGCGATGCCAACGATCAGGAACGTACCAATAATTGCGTGACCAATGCCACCGTAATCCAAAGGTGTGCTCGGGCTGATGTACACGCTATTTTGAAAGATGAATGATGGCCTAAAGGCCTCAATCCCCCGTGCAATGATTGTGAACAGCATTGATCCAAGAACTATCGCACTTAACGCAGTGGCACCAATGGCCAGGACGATTATGCATGAGTCAAGGATTCCGTGTTTGCCCTTTGTTGCGAGTGCAGCCAACCCTGCCGCCACGAGTTGCAAGGGGAAGTAGATAACCGTGAGCAATATCGCTGGTGGGATGACGTCCGCTGAGTAAATTAACCCAACCACCGCGATGGGAACCACTACCGCAATGGCCGTTGCAAGCCAGAATTTTGCTGGTCGTTTACTCCACGGCCGCCGTGGCATTTGTTCAATCGCTGGGCCATTCAAACTGTCTGGCCGCTCCATCACCGTTGTCATGATCGTAGCCGTTCTGTCCGTCGGACGATTAGATTTGCAAGTGCGTTGACAAGCAATGTGCCGAGAAACAGGAAGAAGCCCGCGGCAAGGAGTACTTGGACTTCGAACTCTCCATTGGTCTCACCAAATTTGGAAACAATGAGTGTTGCGACGGACCCACCGCCTGACTCGAGAATGTTGAAAAAGTTGATGTCAAAGACAATTTTCAGAACAAAGAAGACCGCGATTGTTTCCCCTAGTGCCCGGCCCAAGCCCAGCATGATGCCGCCGACGATTCCACCACGACCGAATGGCAGAGCGACATAGCGCAACATGGTCCACATGGAGCATCCCAGTGACTCCGCCGCATTGATCAACTCAGGAGGTGTTCGCTTAAGCACTTCAGCCGTAATCGACGTGACGATTGGAATCATCATGATCGCCAAAACCAAACCGGCCATGAACGGGGTGCCACTGAAGTTGCCCGAGTCATTGGCAAACAATGGAATCCAGCCGAGATACTGGTTCAACAACTGCTGCCATTCCTCGGCCGGTGGGACCAAAACATAAAAGGCCCACAATCCAATGATCACGCTCGGAATTGCAGCCATCAGATCAATCAGATTTGTCAGAATCTTGGACAGTTTGGCTGGTGCCAAGAACACCATGAACACGGCGAGGAACAAACTGACGGGCACCGCAATCACCAACGCAATCACGGCGAGGAGAAGTGAGCCGTAAAGCATGCCCGCAATGCCATACTCAGGTGGTACGCCTGTTGTATCCCACACTGTGGTGGTTAAGAAACTCAAACCTTGGTCTTGTAAAACCGGAATTGTTTGAGCCCCCAGAAAAATTGTGATTCCAGCAAGGACTACCAGTGAAGTGAATGCCGCGCCCGTAATTGTGCGATTAAAAACTCGGTCTCCGCGGTGAGCTCTCTTGCCGCCGGAGAGATCCCGCAAGGGGGTGTCGGTTGCCACAGGGCAAACTTTCCAGTTCCAGGTTTATGCGGAGGCGCAATTGCGTGAACCTTGAACGCCCAGTTGGTGAACAACAAGTGAACGAATTCATCTGTGAACAAAAAGTGAACTAGTTCAGTGGTCGCTGCCTGAAATCTGTTCCAGGGCGTGGATCACGATCGGCATGAGCACGGCCATTGCATCTTTTGCCCCACCGGGCGATCCAGGGGCGTTTACCACCAGAGACTTGCCGCTTTGGCCGGCAATTCCTCGGGAGAGAGCCGCGGTAGGAATTCCGTTACTGAGTCCAAAGGCCCGGATGGCATCGGCAATGCCCGGGATCTCCCGATCAATGACTGGGATCGTCATTTCAGGGGTGAAATCCGTGGGGGTTAAGCCTGTGCCTCCTGTTGTGATCACAAGATCATGACCACTGTCAATGGCGGTTCGAAGCGCTGATGTGACGTCGGGGCCGTCGGGGATTACGACCGTGGGAGAAACATCAAATCCACCGGCTTCCAAAGCCGCAACAATGATTTCACCCGAGGTATCCGGTCGAGTTCCTGCCGCTCCACGCGTTGAAACAGTGATTACCTGAGCCTTAAATGCACTCATTTACGAATCCGCGCTTTCACGAACCCAATGCCCTGAACGACCACCCTTTTTCTCGAGCAATTCAACGGTACGAATGTGTGCGGTTCGATCCAATCCCTTCACCATGTCAATGAGGGTTAAGCCACCAACGGCTGCCGCGGTGAGCGCTTCCATTTCCACACCTGTGCGATCCGCCGTGGTCACGGTTACAAGTATTGAGACACCTGAATCTTCAACAGTGAGATCAACATCAACACCATGAATTGCTAGCGGGTGGCACAGCGGGATCAATTCACTTGTCTTCTTGGTTGCAGAAATAGCTGCGATACGAGCAACTGAAAGCGCATCGCCTTTGGGGACAGATCCTGTGCGTAACTTCTCAATCACTTCTGGGGAGATAACCACAAAACCGCGGGCGGTCGCGCTGCGCTCACTGATGTCTTTTTGTGCGACGTTGACCATGCGTGCTTCACCGGATGCATTGAGGTGGGTAAATCCTTCACTGGACATAACAGGTTACCTGCCTTCTCGGATATCAATGACTTCAACAACGGTTCCTGCGTCAACAGTTGCCACACCCGCGGGTATGACAATGAAACATTCAGCTTGTGCCAAGCCGCCCATCACATGGGACCCTTGGCCCGCACCAACTGGCTCAACATGATCTGCATCAATAAACCTGCCCCGCGCAAACTGACACTTGTGTTCAGGTGAGGTCATGGACACTGCAAGTTCAACTTTTTTGCTGCGATCAGACACTGGGTCAAGTCCGCGCAACTTGCGCAACGCCGGACGAACAAATACTTCAAATGACACATATGCGCTCACCGGATTTCCTGGCAGTGTGATGACCGGAATGCCCGGGTCCCCGAGACTGCCACAGCCTTGCGGCATACCGGGTTGCATAGCGACCTTGTAAAACTCCGCCGAGCCCAGCTTCTGAAAAACTGCCTTGACAGGGTCGTAGGCACCCATGCTGACGCCGCCAGTAGTGATCAAAATGTCAGCACGGTGCACTTGATCATTAAGAGCTCGTTCCAATTCCTCTTCATCATCTTGTACTGGCGCGGCCCTGTAGGCGAGTGCGCCGGCACTATTCGCCGCTGCAACAAGCATGAAAGAGTTTGAGTCACTGATCAGGCCGTGGGCCAACGGTGTGCCTGGCTCGACGAGCTCTGTCCCCGTTGACATAACAGCCACGCGAGGCCGAGGAACCACAAGAACCCGTGATTGACCAACGGCGGCGAGTAACGCAATGGATCGTGCATTGAGAAGTGTGCCTCTGCGCAAGACGATCTCGCCGATGAGAATGTCCTCCCCCATCTTTCGCACATACCCGCCAAAGTCGACCGATGCACTCACCGTGACGTTTTCCGTACCGCCATCGGTCATCTCGACCGGGACAACACACTGTGTGCCATCAGGGGTTGGCGCACCTGTCATGATTCTTATCGCGGTCCCCGAGACCAAAGTTTCCAGTGATCGAAAACCGGCGGGAACGTCATCGATGACTCGCAAAGTCACCGGATTTTCGGTGCTCGCCCCAGCAATATCTGCCTGCAGGACCGCATAGCCGTCCATGGACGAGTTATCAAATGAGGGCAACGGCCATGGGGCCGCGACGTCTTGGGCCAACAGGCATCCGTCAACTTCGCTCAGGGGTAATTCAATGGGATGCAATGATTCGATACCGGCAAGAACTAAATCGCGGTATTCCTCAACACTGAGCATGTCTTAACCCTATCGATCCGGCCTTAACTGGCAGGACGGACAATGCGATCAACCCTGCCGATCAAACCGATCTGGAGTAACGTTGAGGTGCTACCAGTTCCCCTCTGGTTCAGCCACCCGAATGTTTCACCAGGAAGGCTCCCTCATGCGCGAAGTTTTGCCCGAGTTGCTCGCGGCATATGACAACGGAGGCGCGGCCATGGCCACGGTGGTCAACACCTGGCGCTCAGCCCCTCGCCCGGTCGGCGCGGCCATGCTGGTTACAGCAGACCAAGAGGCCGTGGGCTCGGTCAGCGGTGGCTGCGTTGAAGGAGCCCTCTTCGATGTCGGCATTGAAGTCCTTGACAACGCCCAACCCCAATTCCACCACTATGGAGTCAGCGACGACGATGCATTCGCGGTCGGCCTGACCTGCGGCGGACTACTCGATGTATTCGTGGAGTCAGTCACGCCAGAGTCCTGGCCCGAACTGCCTTTCGTTGCCGAGCAAATCGAAGCACAAAAACCTGTCGCGGTTGCCACCATTGTCAAAGGCCCTCACCTCGTTGGTAACCACCTCGTCATTACACCCACATCAACCTTAGGGACATTGGGAACGCAACGACTCGATGACACTGTTCGCGAGGATGCACTTGGCATGCTCGCTGGAGGCCGAACGGCAACAATTGAATATGGCCCTGAAGGTGAACGCCTCGGTGAGGGGCTCCAAGTTTTTGTGGCAAGTTATGCGCCGCCGGCTGACATGTTTGTTTTCGGTGCAATCGATTTCTCAGCCGCGCTCGTGCGCGTTGCCAAGATTCTCGGTTACCGCGTAACGGTTTGTGATGCGAGACCCGTCTTTGCAACCAAGAAAAGATTCCCTGATGCGGATGAAGTGGTTGTCGACTGGCCGCACCGCTGGTTAGAGCAACAGGAAGTCAGTGAGCGCACCGTTATCGCTGTCCTGACTCATGACCCTAAATTCGACGTGCCCGCGATCAAAGCAGCGTTAAAAACAAATGCCGGCTACATCGGCGCTATGGGTTCACGTAAAACTCACAATGACCGCACCCGCCGACTGGTTGAAGCAGGCATCACTGCTGAGGAGATCGCTCGCATCCAGTCGCCCATTGGGCTCGACATCGGTGCGCGCACGCCCGAAGAAACCGCCATCAGCATTTGCGCCGAGATCGTGCAAAACCGTTGGGGTGGCTCCGGCCAGAAGTTGGCCAGCACCGAAGGTCCCATCCATCCCGGTGCACCACGATGAACGTAACTGTAAATCTCTTTGCCGCCGCACGACATGCAGCTCAACGGGACAGCGTCACAATGGATGCGACGACGTTGAATGAATTGCGTCTGTTACTCGTCAAACAATTTCCTGCCTTGGTTCGGGTTATCCCTCAATGTTCCATGCTCGTTGATGGACTGTCCTTCGGCATAGACGGCGATATCGAACTTGTTGATGGGGCCAGGGTTGATGTAATGCCACCGTTCTCTGGTGGCTAAATCAAACATGCCACCGTTCTCTGGTGGCTAAATCAGACAGGGCATTGGCGTGCTGAAAATTGACCTCGCCGTCCAGCGTGTGATCGGCGCAAACTACCCGCCAGACCCACGATCGGCGCAAACTACCCGCCAGACTCACGATCGGCGCAAACTACCCGCCGATGGCACTCATCGGGCGGTCCGGCTTGATGAAGTTCGGGTCATTGATTCCGTGTCCAGGGAGTTTGGCCTTGGTGACCACCTGAAGGATGTCGCGCACACCTTGAATCTTTTCTTCCTGACTGAGATCTGAGCGCATGATGCTACGGACATCAGTTTCATCGCGGGCAAATAGGCAGTTTCGGAACTGGCCATCAGCGGTGAGTCGCAAGCGATCGCATGCGCTGCAGAACGGGCGAGTCACGCTGGCAATGATGCCAACCGTTGCAGGCCCACCATTGACATAAAACTCCTCAGCAGGTGCCGATCCACGAGTCGGTACAGGTGTCAGCGTGAATTCCTGCTCCAGCTGTGACTGAATGTCATCGGCGGTAACCATTACCGGGCGTGCCCAAAGATCACCTGCGTCAAGAGGCATCTGTTCAATGAACCGAAGGTTCCAGTCATTCTCAAGTGCATGACGCAGCAGTGGAATTGCCTCATCGTCGTTCACACCCTTAAGCAACACTGAATTAACTTTCAACGGCGTGAGGCCAGCAGCTTGCGCGGCTTTGATCCCCTCGATCACATCATTGAATCGATCGCGATGCGTCATGGCTTTGAATCTTTCGGCAGAGAGAGTGTCCAACGAAACATTGACACGCTGTAAACCTGCATCTTTAAGGTCCTGGGCAACCTCGGCCAAGCGAAGCGCGTTGGTGGTCAGAGAAATGCGCGGTGGTTGCGGCAAAGCGTTAATTCCGCGGATAACATCAACGATGTCTCTGCGAAGCAGCGGTTCGCCACCTGTTAAGCGAACTTGAGTGATTCCACTTTCTACCGCGACACCAATAACAGTGAGCAACTCTTCTGTCGTGAGAAGGGATTCATTCGCAATCCAATCAGAAAAGTCTGCAGGCATGCAGTAGGTGCACCGCAGCGAGCACCTATCTGTCAGTGAAACCCGAAGGTCCCTATGCACACGTCCATAACTGTCGACCAGTTCGGATTTACTCACGCGCAGTTCACCCACTCATCTGTTCCATCGGCAAAATATTGATGCTTCCACACGGGAAGTTGTTCCTTGATCTGGTCCACGATCTCACGGCAGGCACTGAATGCATCACCCCGGTGCGAACTTCCCACCGCCACGACCAATGCAGACTCCCCAATCGGGATCGGGCCCACTCGGTGCGCAGCCGCAATATGAGTGACATCGAGAGTCTGTGCCAGCGAATCCATCACCGATCGAATTACGTCCCCTGCACTTGGGTGGGCCTCATATGTCAGGGAGAGTACTTCTTTGCCATGATCGTGATTACGAACATCTCCCGAGAAGACAACAACGGCACCGGTCGAGCTGTCGCTTACGAGCGCAGTAATGGCAACGGCGTCCAGGGGATCCGTGGTCACGGTCGCGAGGTGAACTGTTACTGACATGGTCAACACATTATGGTGGAGTATGGCCAGTTCGTCTCGAGATGCATCAACTCACGAGGACAATTGCGCAGGAATCGTGCTGGCAGCGGGCTCAGGAACTCGATTTGGTGGACCAAAAGCACCTTATGAATTCGAAGGGCAGAGACTCATTGACCGGGCTGTGGACACCCTGGCGCGGGGTGGAGCCGACCCAATTGTCGCCGTCTTGGGTGCTTGGGTCGGTGACGTTCCCAATTGTGAGCTAGTGATCAACCCCGATTTCGAGAGTGGGATGGGGTCTTCGCTCAAAGTTGCTCTGAAGCACTTGATCGAAAGTCACCCTGAAGCAGACGCTGCAATCATTACTTTGGTCGACCTCATTGACCTCACACCTGAAGCCGTTGAGCGTATGCGCCTGTCCACCGGAGATCTACTCCAAGCCACCTACAACGGCGAGATCGGGCACCCCGTGAAATTAGGGCGTGAACATTGGGCACCCTTGCTCCATGAATTAAGCGGTGACATGGGCGCTCGTGCTTATCTCAAGAAACATGGCGTGACAGAGATTGAACTGAGTGAATTCGGAAACGGAACCGATTTAGATTTTCGGCCTACTGTTTAACCACGTTGCGTTTGCCTTTGGCACCCATATAGACCGTGAGCAATCGAACTGTTTCTTCACTCTTATTAATCCCGTTGTAGTTCGTCTTTGTCGCCTGCATCAAAGAACTACCAGCCGGGAATTCTTTGGTAACGCCCGCCTCATATTCCACCGTGTAGGTGCCGCTCATGACGTACACGTAAACGGGAATGCGATGCAACTGCCATCCTGTTTCCTGACCAGGCTCAAGTGTGGTGATCGCACTGGAGATCTTTGCGGCACCCTTTGGCGGATAAGCCAGTTCTTGGTCCAGTACGGTGATCTCTTGATCAACCATGAGTTCCTGCGTCCCGGTTGCAGTTCCATCAACCGCTTGGCCGTCGGTCGCACCGTCAACTGTTGCCGCGCCCTCGTCCCCCGAACCACCGCACCCGCTCAGTAGGGTTGCCCCTAGAAAAAGGCCGGCGGTAACCAGCGCGATTTTCTTTAATCGCATTCCACCAACCTAACCCACTCACGCTATTTCCGTCCGAAGGAGTGCAAAATCCATGGCATTTATTCCTGGATTCCTCACTCCCTCACGCAGCGTTCCCCTCACACGCTGGCGCTCAGAATCCCGATGGTCGGCTAAGCCATCTACTTTCGCAATCCTTATTGGCGGTCTCTGGCTCTTTGGCACCGGAGAGGCGCTTCTCGTCATTGCTGACCTGGGAGTTGGTCCGTGGACCGTCCTAGCTCAGGGAATTTCCACCAAGGCACCCATCGACATTGGCGTGGCAACATTTCTCATCAGTTTGACCGTTTTGCTGGTGTGGATACCCCTGCGTGAACGCCCCGGGCTTGGAACAATTGCTAATGCCATTGTCATTGCGACGGCCCTGCAGGTGATGAGCTCAGTCATTCCGCACCCCGAGAATCCTGTCGTTCGGTTGATCGTGGTGATCGTTGGCATTGCTTTCGTGGGAATCGGTAGCGGCCTCTACCTCACCACCAACCTCGGACCGGGTCCACGTGATGGCATGATGACCGGAATTCATTTCAGGACAGGTTGGCCCGTTTCGACCGTGCGACTTGGGATCGAGGCCACAGTTCTCGTCATCGGTTGGTTCCTCGGGGGGACGGTCGGCATTGGAACGGTCCTATTTGCCCTTCTCATCGGTCCCTTTGTTGGCTATGGCCTTAAAGGTGTCGGAATACTTGCCGGAGCAAAAGCAACGGTTGAGAGTGACTCTGAGCCAGAATTAGATGCATGAGCGAGCCACTGTCACCTGAAATTCGTGAACTTCGAAAATTAAAATTTGCATCCGTCTTGCAACTCATTGCAGCAATCGTCTTTTTTGGTGCGGGTCTTTTGAGCGGGCTAAATATTGGTTGGGGCATTGCGGCTTTCGCGCTGCTCTTTTTCGCAGCCTTCAACATTTTTCTTTTCGTGGTTACCCGCAAAGCAATTGCGGCCCGCACAAACTCCTAGGAACCAAGCGCAAGAAGTACCGCCGCACAAAATGCCAACGCAACTCCTACTCCTTGTAGTCCGTTCATCCGCTCCTTAATGACGAATCGGGCTAGCACAACAGTGGCTGCCGGATATAGCGATCCCAGCACCGCAACAACGGAAAGAAGGCCTCGCTGGGATGCGAGTTGGAAAATCCCATTGGCCATCGCATCCAATACTCCTGCACTAATGGCGAGCAACCAGGGAAATGCCACGCGGTCAAACTTGCGAACCACAATGAAAACAAAAGTCAACATGATGATGGTTGAAACCCAACGGCCTAAAGCTGCAACCCACACCCCAGAGTTCTCAGGAGCAAGTCCGAGTGATGTGAGATAGAACCCAATGGCAATGCCTGAACCAATCGCCATGACGATTGCCACCGGTGGAGTGCGGCCATGATGGTGGGCGGACTCTCGACTGACCAGAACCACAGCAAATACGGCGAATGCCATACCCAGGTAAGCCCACGTGGATGGCTGCTCACCAAGTACAACTCCAACGATCACCGGCACTGCACCGCTCATCACGGCTGTAATCGGGGAGACAATTCCCATCTGGCCCCGGGTCAACGCGGCATAGAGCAGCGCGATTGCTATCGACCCAATGATGCCCGTGACGAGTGCATAGCCGATGAGTCCTGTGGACAACTCACCGGGAATTACCGTCAAAGCAAAAATCGTAATGACGATTCCGCCCGCTGGATACGTCACAGCGAGAACTTGGGCGGACCCTGCACGTCGTGCAGCTAGGCCACCAAGAAAGTCGGCGACACCCCAGGAGAAACTTGAAAGGAGAGCAAGGAGCGCGGCCACGCGCACCTACCTCTCCCACGCAGATTCAGGCTATACCTAACGGCGTCACCGTGTGTGAAGCCCGCCTGGGAGAGGCTAGTGCAACGTAACTACTTGATGCGAATTGGCTTGGACATGGTGGAAATCGGGTAGACCGTGGTCTGCTCGACCCTCGGGGTGTAAACAGCCTTCAGGGTGTAATAGCCCTTGGGCAGCGACCGTGGGATCCGCTTTACCTTCTTTGCAATCCCATTCCCTTTAACCCACTTGCCCTTTGCAATGACGAGCACCTCGAGTCCGGCAGCATTCACAATGCTCATGCGTACTTTGCCCTTAACCGAGTTGCTACTAAATATCGTGCGGAATAATCTGCGATCTCCTCGCTTGATGGCCTTAGCGGCTTTGAGAGTTGCAGTCACCCCAGGAACGAGTTGCACAGTTTGTGCACCAACAACCGGTGTCGGTGGCAATTTGGGCGGTAACCCATCAATAGCAAGGCGCGCACTCTTGTCTGCAACATTTGATGTTCCATTGAGGTTCGTTGCCTTGACAGAGACCCGAACAAATTGGCTCGCATCGTCATCCGTCAGAACGTAGGAGTCCTTGGTTGCTCCAGTGATCGCCTGACATGATGCGTCAGTGTTCGCACTGCAACGTTCCCATTGGTAGGTGTAAGACGATGGCAGGTAATTCCACTTACCAGGATTTGCCGTCACGGTGGCGCCAGTTTTTGTGCTCGTTGCCGTCAGATTGGGGTCCGCATCTGGTGTTGGAACAACACCTGTCAGTAGTCGACCCAGGTTGTTCGATGTCTTGCTGGTAAACCACATGTTGCCATCAACACCGGCGGCGATTCCAAAAGGACCGGTGTTCGATCCTGGCAGAATAAACTCGGTTGCAATGCCTGCGGTGGTCACGCGGCTGATCCGATTGGCACCCGGCTGCGTCACCCACAGATCTCCCTGCGCCCCCAAAGCAATTTGCTCAGGCAGCGAATTTGCCGTTGGGAGCGAGAACTCAGCAAGTAAACCCTTGGCGCTCATGCGACCAAGTCGGTTTCCGTCTCGCTCGGTGAACCAGAGATTGTTGTCTTCGCCGAGAGTGATGTCCGTGGGGGCTGATTTTGAGTTCGGGAGTGCATACGGGGTCAAAACTCCTGATGTGGTCATGCGACCAATGGTGTTTCCTGTCTGCATGGTGATCCACAGCGCACCATCAGGTCCTGTCACGATAGCTGTGGGACCACTGTCGGCAGGCAGGGCAAACTCGGTAATCGCACCAGTTTTGGTGATTCGCCCAATTTTGTTTCCAGCAAATTCGGTGAACCACATGGCTCCATCGGGGCCTGCTGTGATCCCCATGGGCTGGGAGTCCTTGGTGGGAATGTCATATGCCTGATAGGTATTGGTGTCGGCATTGAAGGCGCCGATTCGGTTACCGAGACGCTCGGTGAGCCACATGCGCGAGTCGGAACCCAATGCGAAACTGTGAGACCCCGCATTCGCATCGCCGTTTGCAATGGCGATGGTTGCCATCACCCCGGTCGGAGTTGCTTTAGCAACTTGATCCACGGCGCTCATCGCAATCCACATCGCACCCGAGTTATCAAGGGCTAGGCCCTCAGGGGCGGCATTGGCAAATGCAAGGGGAAAATTCGTGACATCGCCCGTTGCTGCCTGCGCCGTAGTGCTCGAGGCAACCAAGCCGACACCACTGGCAATCAGTCCGAGGGACATGGACATGGACACTATTTTTCGCGGTACTGCGCGATTCAGGGGAAGTATGTGCATGACCTCCACGGTGCCATAGTCAAAGGCTCGACCCAAGAACATGAGTCTTTGCTCGTGTCGCTAGGGCATTACTTGACCGAGAGTTCGTCCTCGGGCACCGCAAATATAAATGAGGCCAGGCGCGCAAAGCCAGTGCATAGACCCTTGATTCAGTGGTCACTGCACGAGTATGGCTGGGCAGGGGACTAGCCGCCGCACATAGGGTTCTGATTTACGTTTTGGGTGCTGGGCTCACAGCCTCCACCTAAGCCCGTGCCCCCAGCCACAGCCTCCAGATCGGTGTCGGTGAGATCTTCATTGTGGTCTGGCTGCGGCTCATTCATGAGCGTAGTGTGCACCACTCCAATGGGAATCTGCAGGAGCCCAAAGCGGCTGAACTTCTGGTTCGTGTCCATGCCGCATCCGTTTCCCACGGCCCCACTTTCGAGTATCTGGAGAGCTGAAGAAAATCAGCACCGTAGTCCTAGATCTCAATTGAAGAATTACACGTGCGCGGCATTCACCGCGTCACCCTTGGCCATGTCCTTCTTACTCATGTTCACGAGACTGACCCAAATGATTGCGGCACCGACCAAGATGATCGCACTCCAACCAAATGCATCGGTGAATCCTTCAACGAGAGCATCAGGTGTTGGACCTTGAAGTTGGTTTGCCACGATGTAAGCGGCAGTGGCAGATGTCGCAATGGTGTTCAGGAATGCGATGCCCACCGAGCCACCAATTTGCTGGCTTGTGTTCAAAACGGCAGACGCAACACCAGCATCGTGGTCACCAACGGCGTAAAGCGCGGTTGCCGAAAGCGGTACAAAGATCAATCCCATTCCGAGGGAGATGAGAATCATGGGAGGCAAAATTCCAGACACATAAGAAGTGTCGGCCGCCATCTTTGTGAACCAGGCAAGTCCGGAGATGGCAAGTATGAAACCGCCAAAGGTGACAAAGCGTGGTCCAAAACGTGGGAGTAATTGACTCGCAATTCCAGCACTGACAATCACACCTGCAGAGAATGGCAGGAATAGCATTCCTGATTTGAGGGCGGAATAACCCAAGACTGCTTGGAAGAAGTAGGTGAGGAACAGGAACATGGAGAAAATTCCAATACCGACGAAGAAGCTCGCAAGATAGGCGCCACCACGGTTGCGGTTACGAATTATCTTCAGTGGCAACAGCGGATGCGATGAACGCATTTCAATGAAGATGAACAGTGTCAAGAGCGCAAGACCAAGACCCATGAAGCCGAGGGTTGTTTGACCGGTCCAGCCATTGGCTTCAGCCTGCGTGATGCCGTAAACCAAAGAGACAAGACCGAGGGTCGCGGTCACAGCGCCGGGGATGTCGTACTTAGTGTCTCCGTGAGCACGACTTTCATGCACAAAAGGAATAGCGAGAAGCACGGCGAAAATTGCGATGGGAACGTTCACCCACAGGGTCCAGTGCCAGGAAACGAATTCGGTGAGCACGCCACCCATGACTAGACCAATTGCCGCACCGGCACCCGAGATCGCACCGTAGACACCGAACGCTCGCGCACGTTCTTTGGATTCGGTGAAAGTGACAGAGATCAAGCTGAGCGCAGCGGGTGCCAGCAACGCAGCGAAAACGCCTTGTAATCCGCGAGCGGCGAAAAGCATTGCACTGTTGACTGCCAATCCACCGAGCGCAGAAGCACCCGCGAATCCCAGTAGGCCCACTATCAACATTCGCTTGCGACCTGCGAAGTCGGCGATACGCCCACCAAGTAGGAGCAGACCTCCGAATGCGAGGGTGTAAGCCGTCACGACCCATTGGCGCTGTACGTCATCAAAGCCAAGATCGGCCTGCATAGTTGGCAATGCGATGTTCACGATTGACGCATCAAGAACCACCATCAACTGAGCGATGGCGATCACGATCAGCGCGCGCCACCGATTGGGATCTGGAACAACAGCAGCGGAAAGGGGGACGGCGGACGCGCTCACGAGGACTCCTGACAAAAAGCATTGATGCCGCGCATCAGATAGTTGCGCGTTCAAGTAACCACTGGATGGTACATGATGATCCCGTGAGTCATGCGGTGGTTATCTCCTTCGATCAATTGAGTCTCACCCATGGGGCGTTGGCAAGCGCCGACCCGCAAACTGATCACGTTGTTTTCATCGAGAGCGTCTCCATGCTCACGTCTAGGAGTTGGCACGCACAACGACTCTATTTCCTACTCTCTGCTGCCGAGCATTTCCGGCAGGAACTGGTCCAACGCGGTTTCACTGTTACTTACATTGCCAGTGACACGTTCGCTAGCGGAGTTGACCAGTTCATCCGGGCAAATCCCGGAGTGGCACTTCGGGCTACAACTCCCAGCTCGCGAGCGCAGAAAGAATTACTCCTCAAACTGGGCGTAGAGCTACTCCCCAACGATTTGTTCCTCACACCCCACGATGACTTTGTGGAGTGGGCGTCGGGCTACAAGTCGCTGACCATGGAGTACTTCTATCGATGGCAGCGCAAGCGGCTCGATCTCCTCATGGATGGTAACCAGCCAGAAGGTGGCCAATGGAACTTCGATGCCGACAATCGCTTGCCTCCGCCAAAGAACCGCAAAGGCCAAGCCCCGCACATGTGGCCGCAACCGCTGCATTTTGAATTCGATGACATTGATTTAGCGTCAATAGATCGCCTCAACGAATTCACCGCGTGGGGTGACATGCCCAACGGGACATGGGCAACAACGCGACAGGGTGCATTGAAACAACTGGATCACTTTGTGACAAATGCGCTCGCGGATTTCGGTCCATATGAGGACGCAATGCCCACTGATACGTGGACGGTCAACCACTCCTTGATCAGCCCCTACTTGAACATCGGCTTACTACACCCCAGTGAAGTTGTTGCCGCAGCGATTGAAAGATACGAACAAGGCGGCGTGCCCATTCAATCGATTGAGGGTTTCATCCGGCAGGTAATCGGCTGGCGCGAATACATCAATGGCGTCTATTGGCTTTTCGAGAACGACTACAGGGAGCAAAATCAACTCAACGCTCAACGTTCGCTGTTGCCCCTCTTTGAAGATTCCGAATCAACTCAAATGAATTGCATGCGCACAGTGATCAGTGACGTCGAACTAAGAGCATGGACACATCACATTCCACGCCTGATGCTCCTGGCCAACCTCGCGCTGCTCACGGGAGTCAACCCGCAGGAATTTCTCGACTGGATGCGCCGCTCCTTTATCGATGCGGCGGATTGGGTCATGGTTCCCAATGTGATTGGTATGGGTGTCCATGCTGATGGTGGTCGCATGATGACCAAGCCCTACGCGGCAGGGGGTGCATACATCTCGCGCATGAGTAACTTCTGCGGTGGCTGCGTGTATGACCCAAAGAAGCGCACTGGTGATGACGCCTGCCCATTCACCACACTCTATTGGGATTTCCTCGACCGGAATCGGCAGGAATTTTCAGGAAACCATCGCATGGGCCAGCAACTGCGAGGTCTCGATCGATTGAGCGAGCTAGAAGAAATCCGCTCTCGAGCCAAGGACGTCATCCAAGGACTCGAACGTGGAGAAATTTAACAGCGATGACCATAGTGAATGGTTCACGTGGACAACGATAAAACTCAACCCTGAAAGTCACAGTTCAAAAATCCTTGTGAGATGCAGGGCCCAGGCAGTTACGGCCTGTTAGTACATGGGCTAGTACATGGGCTAGTACATGGGCCAGGTATCAGAAACTCGATACCCCGAGGGCCATGGGTCCGCCGGGTCAACGTAGAACTGACTGGTGCCGTAAATGTAGGCCTGCCCCTGAATCGATGGAACTATCGCAGGAACGCCAGCGAGATCTAACGGCTCAACAATGGAACCAGTGAACTCTGAACCAATAATTGAGCGGCCAATAAACTCGTCACCGACACTCATTTCACCTCGACTGTGCATTACTGCCATGAGTGCACTGCACCCTGTTCCAGTGGGCGATCTATCAAGTTTTCCCGGATTAATCACACACACGTTCGTGGATGTCAACTGATTCCGTTCATTGCGACTCCGAGGGCCAGTGAAATATGTAAATGAATGATGCCTCCATTCAGGTATTTCAGGATGCACAAAGTCCAATTGATCATTGGCTGCAGCACGAATGCTCATTCCGATGCGGGCCAGATCGTGCGCCTCGGAGGGCACGAGATCAAAGCCCAAATCACGCGCTTCAGTCATGACAAAACTGTCACCACCAAAAGCGGTCGTGACCGTGATTGTTCCCAATCCCTCGACTTCAATTGGCACTAAATCGTGCATGACAAAACTTGGCAGGTTATTCAGCCGAACAGACGTGACTTTGCCATCTTTACAACTGGCGCGCACTGTGACTAAACCTGCCGGCGCCTCAAGGACTATGTCAGTAACCGGCTCGCTCATGGGAACAATGCCAGTTTCCAAGAGCACAGTTGCCACGCACATTGTGTTTGATCCTGACATTGGAGGTGTATCTCCCGGCTCCATAATGATGAAAGCTGCATCAGCGTCAGGATTGATGGGAGGAACCAAGAGGTTGTAATGACGAAATACGCCGCCACGTGGTTCATTGAGCAGAAAATTGCGCAGTGAATCGTCACTTGCAATGAAGCGCGATTGTTCCCATACCGATGCACCAGGAGGTGGCGCTACTCCTCCGACAACGACGTCGCCTACTTCACCCTCAGCATGTACATGAACAACATGCACTATTTTTCCCGTTTTCACGTGAACAGGTTCTAATTCATCTGCCAAGGACCAGTTGCAACAACTGCCACATACTTAGTGCCTGGTGGCAAGTAGGCCTTGCCTGTGAAGGGTCCTGCCTGGTCAATCAGGGAAAACCCACTCATCCCTTTTGCAGAGATGGGGAAGACCTTGAATAACCCTTGGCCCTGAAAGGTAAACTTCTTGACCAGGGTTCCGCTTGCTCGCTTTTTGAGTTGAATCACTTGGGAGTTAACGCCCCTCGTCACTTTCGGAGCACGTGCCAGAGGCTTGACAACTACGCTCCACGGTCCAGGTGCAGTCACTCTCGCAGCGATTACCGGCTTACTTTCCTGCTCCTGAAAGACCGTTCCCGCCCAAGGTCCAATCGAATTCACCCACGCAAAAGTCTTTCCGCCACCCTTGAGAACCGGTTTTACTTTCACCGGGCCGTCACCTTCAGACCTGATCTCAACTATGACAGGCTCCGTGATCGGTGCCAGCTTGGCGGATGCAATTCCCTCACCTCGAACAATTTGGTCAGCGAGGGCGGTGCTCAGACCGGTGGTGGATATGAGACCCACGAGTACCGCACATACAACCGCTTTGGCTCGGAGATTCGGTGTCATAATTTCAGTCTAATACGGGGTGCAGCCCAGCACTCACAATTGATTGCAGTTCCGCTTCATCAACAGTGTGACCCACATACTTGGATGCATTGGTCAGCACTTTCTCTTTAGCCTTATCGATGTCCTGACCTGGTTTTGCCTCTGCAGAAGTCCAATCGCGATACAACTCCCACGCAAGTTCGCGCTGACGGAGCGCGCGATTCATGCGCTCCATGGACACGTCGTCCACCGGAAGACCCCAAGTTTTGCTAATCGCGGTTGGGAGGACCATGCGGTAGTCGTGACCGCCTTCAGCGAAAGTTCCAGGCGTGGGCACAAGGGCATTCATCATGTCCAAGAAAGTCATGAGGAATGTGGTGAATGGAACCCAGGTTGTCCAAACAGGTGTGCCCAAAGGACGTATTTCTTGTGGGCCAAGCCAATCTGGCCTTCGCCACAGCACCTGTGAGCCAAACTTTGGAATTGGGTCGTCGCCGTTCATCAACAACAAGAACCGCACCTTGTCCCGCTCCGCGGCGGGAAGTTCGTTCCAGTCTTTGAGGTTTCGCGGCAGGAAGATATTGCCCGGTCCCACCTCAGGGGCTTGAGCGATGGTCCGCGTTCCCCACAACTGCTTGCGCCATTTGGTCGCAGACGGTGTACCGATCCACAGCGCCGCCTCAAGGCCCGTGCCTTGGAGTCCCATGGTCCCCAGCCCGGTGAACATTTCTTCACTGACCTGAGATCCGAGACTCTCGCCAAAGAGGAAGAAGCGTGGACGTTTGTCCTCTGGCATTGCCATAAGTCGTTCAACGATTCCCTGGACGACCATGCGGGTCTGTTCAGTGCCTTCATCTACTCGAGTTAAGGACAGCGCGGAAGGCAACACCGAATATTGAATTGCTGCGGATGCGCAATCCCCACCCATGAGGTATTCAAAAGTTTCGTTGGCAACGTAATTGACGTAGCCCGAACCAGTGGGCGAAAACAAAGCGAACGCCTTTCGATTCAAAGCACCGGTTCGGTCGATCTCATTAAGCAAAACCTGAGCACGTTGTTCCTCACCTGATGCAATTTCAAGTGAGCCATAAACACGAATGGGTTGCATGGCGTTATCAATTTGCATAACACTGTTAATCGTCTCGGGTCTCAGCGCCATGCTCAACCAACGCGCGCCTTCACGGGTTTGCTTATTCCACGGCAATCCAGATGCCGGTGATCCCGTGATCTCAGGAGCCTCCGGTGGTGTCATGAGACCTGGCTCAATGCCTCCACCACCTTTGCTGAGCCAAGTGTCGACCTGGCTTACCGCAAACCAACCTGCGCCCGCGAAAATTGCAAGGCTGGTCATTCGGCCGAGGGCTCGATGATCCTGCGGCTGACCACCCAACACGATGCTTGCTCCGTGCGCGAGGGCATTGGTCAAAGCCGACTCCGCATAGGAGAGTCCAAGAGTCGTGGCAGCAACGCCAACGCCAATTCCTGCCGCCTTCGCGGGGGTGACCTCGCGGGCCTGGTCTTCAAAGAAGTACTTGCCACCCACTTCGATCGCACCTTCCACATTGCCATAGGTGGCCGAGCCAGGCAGCGATCTCCAGGGCTGAGTAGAAGCCCAGGCTGCAGCCCCCACGGCTACGGCAGCGATTATTTGCTTGCGACCTGGACCCGCGTTGAAATTCTTATTCGTTGCTGTTGCGAGTGCGCTGGCGCCCGCGGTGGTGACCATTCCGTGTGCCACAAGTCGTCCAATGGCTCGGATGTCTGGCTCATGCTCGCGCCATTTGAGGGCATATGCAGCTCCCAGACCAACTGCGGCAGAAGCTCCCGCAACCACCAAACGAGATGTGGCAGACGGCTCATCGGTTCGGCCAAGACGCGATGCCGTAGCAGCTAGCAGTGAATCTGCGGCGCTGAAGATTTGGTAGGCGATACCCGAGGAAGTCCCCGTGATGATTGCCTGATCAGTTGACCCCCTGGTCAAAAGGTTCGGTTGAAAGGATCGACCAATGGCAAATGCCGCCCCGATAATTCCTGCGCTCGCGGACCTATCCATGTTCGTACCCTATCTTTCAAAGTGCTCCCAAACTTTGGAGCGATGTCCAAATATTCGGGCCCTATCCGAGTGAATCGAGATAGGCATCAAGCCTGTCTTGATCCCACTCTGCATCAAGTACTTGTGATCTTTGCTGCGAGGCCTCAATGGGATCTCCTTCATATTCCTCCCATGGAGATCGGGTCCATCCTGCGAGATAATCATCGGAGCTGGACTCTCCCAGCCTCATGGCTGCCTCGTCGATTGCCTCTTGGAATCTCTGGGGCAACTGCACCTTGGCAACTTCCTCACCAGCGCGAGCCGCAACCATGGAAGGGATTTCACGCCAATAGGTCACTTGGATTTCGGTCATTTCTCCTCTTTCTGCTTCAGGTACTTCAAAGCCCCTCGAACTTCCGCCGAGGCCTCTTGGGGGTGGTTGCCAACATAAGCATCCAACTGGGCGATCATGGATGGCGCCCAGAAAGTGCGCAAGTGATCTCCAACAGCTTGAGTGACATGAGACCTGTCAGGAATATTGCGAGCTATCTGTTCAACCATTTTGATCAAAGTTTGATTGTCGCCAGCGCTCACGCTTTCACCGCATGACTGGAAGGTTGCACTTGGACCGCAGTGACCTTGTATTCCGGACAATTAGTCGCCCAATCGGAGTTATCAGTGGTAATGACGTTTGCCCCACTAACGGGGTAATGGAAAGTGGTAAATACAACTCCAGCCGGAACTTGATCAGTGATGCGAGCGCGCAGTTGAGTCGCGCCAACTCGGCTGGAGACCTCGACCCAGGAACCATCAGTGATCCCGCGCTCAAGAGCATCCGACTCATGAATATCTAACACGTCTTCCTGATGCCACACGACATTGTTGGTGCGTCGAGTTTGAGCACCAACGTTGTACTGACTCAAAATCCGACCGGTCGTGAGCAGCAATGGATACTTGCGGGTGCTTTTTTCATCGGTCGGGACGTATGGGGTAGTGATGAATTGGCCCTCACCACGCACAAATTTTTCCACGTGCATGATGGGCGTGCCATCTGGTGCATTGTCGTTACACGGCCATTGCACACTGCCCACCGCATCGAGTTTGGCAAATGAAACGCCAGCGAATGTAGGTGTGACAGTCGCAATTTCATCCATGATCTGAGCTGCATCGGAATAATGCATGTCATAACCCATTGCTTGAGCCAATGCGCAGGTCACTTCCCACTCGGCCATTCCTGTTTGCGTTGGCATCACTGGCCGCACTCGATTTATGCGGCGTTCGGCATTGGTGAACGTTCCATCCTTTTCCAAGAATGATGTGCCCGGGAGGAAAACATGCGCATACTTCGCCGTTTCGTTCAAGAATAAGTCTTGAACGATGACCATGTCCATGGCAGAGAGTGCAGCCGTTACATGCTCGGTGTTCGGATCAGACTGAGCAATGTCCTCACCCTGAATGTAGATTCCGCGGAATGACTTGGAGAGTGCAGCATCAAGCATGTTGGGGATTCGCAAGCCCGGTTCGGCTCGCATGTCGGTCCCCCAAAGTGATGCAAACAACTCTCTGGTGGACTCGTCTGACACGTGTCGATAGCCACTGAACTCGTGTGGAAAGGACCCCATGTCACATGAGCCCTGAACATTATTTTGGCCTCGCAGCGGATTGACACCAACTCCTGCTCGGCCAATGTTTCCCGTTGCCATGGCAAGGTTCGCCATCGCCATCACCATGGTCGAACCTTGGGAATGTTCCGTGACGCCGAGACCGTAATAGATTGCAGCGTTCGGCGCGGACGCGAATAGGTGCGCAGCAGCCCGAAGCTCCTGGGCACTCACACCCGTAATCGACTGCAAGGTCTCCGGACTGTTTTCCGGGAGAGAGATGAAGTCCTGCCACGCATTGAACGACACCATGTCACAACGGTCCTCGACGAACCCTTTGTCTACCAACCCTTCCGTGACCACGACATGGCCCATGGCGTTGACTATCGCGACATTCGTTCCGGGGCGTAGTTGCAAGTGATGCGCAGCCTTGATGTGCGGCGTTTCCACCAGAGCGATTTTGCGTGGATCAACCACTACCAGTTGTGCGCCCTTGCGAAGCGCTTGCTTCATGCGCGAAGCAAATACCGGGTGCGCATCGGTCGGGTTCGCACCGATAAGCAGAATGACGTCAGACTGCTCCACCGACTGGAAGTCTTGAGTCCCTGCGCTCGTGCCAAAAGTTTGCTTCAAGCCATAGCCAGTTGGAGAGTGACATACGCGAGCACAGGTATCAACATTGTTGTTGCCGAATCCTGCCCGGACCAATTTCTGGACTACATACACTTCCTCGTTGGTGCAACGAGATGATGTAATTCCTCCAATTGCATCGATTCCGGACTCCGCTTGTATTGCTTTGAGCCCTCGAGATGCAAAATCAATTGCCTCCTGCCAGGAAACAACTTTCCAAGCATCGGTGATGCGATCACGGATCATGGGCTCTGTGACTCGATCGGCATGCGAGGCGTATCCCCAGGCGAATCGACCCTTGACGCATGAGTGTCCCTCGTTCGCTCCACCGTTTTTGTCAGGAACCATGCGCACGAGTTCATTGCCTCGGAGTTCGGCGATGAAAGAGCAGCCCACACCACAATAGGCACAGGTGGTTTTTACTTGGCGAGTTGGAACGCCTAGTTCAATAACTGTTTTTTCCTGCAGAGTGGATGTGGGACACGCCTGAACACACGCACCACATGACACGCATTCACTATCAATAAATTTCAGACCCTCGCTCGCGGAGACCTTGGAGTCAAATCCACGACCAGAAATGGTCAAAGCAAATGTTCCTTGGATTTCATCGCAGGCGCGAACGCATCGACTGCAAGCAATGCACTTTGACTCATCAAACGAGAAATAGGGATTGGAGTCATCGGTTGGTGCAGCCAAGTGGTTATGGCCCTCGAAGCCGTATCGGACATCGCGCAATCCAACAACGCCGGCCATGTCTTGCAGTTCACAGTCCCCGTTGGCAGGACATGTCAGGCAATCAAGTGGATGGTCAGAGATGTACAGCTCCATGACGCCCTTGCGCAGCTTGTCCAATCGTGGCGACTGAGTAGTAACAGACATTCCCGGCTCACACGGAGTTGTGCATGATGCAGGCGTCCCCTTGCGCCCATCAATTTCAACCAAACACAGCCGGCAAGAGCCGAATGGATCGAGGGAATCGGTCGCACAAAGCTTGGGAACACTCTTGCCCGCGAGGGCGGCAGCGCGCATGACTGACGTTCCTGATGGGATCTCCACCTGCTGACCATCGATGGTGACCTGCACCGTCTCCTGTGAATCAACCTCAGGCGTGCCTAGGTCGGAAGTGGTGATACTCATGCCCGTTCCTTCCCTGCTGGCTCAAAATCTGATCGGAATTTGTGGAGTGCACTCAGGACAGGTAAAGGAGTAAGCCCGCCCATTGCGCACAAAGATCCATCCCTCATAACTTCACATAGATCTTCCAATAATTCAATATTCTCTGCTCTATCGTGCCCACTAATAATCAGGTCAATGACTTCAGAGCCACGAGTTGACCCAATTCGACACGGCGTGCACTTGCCACAGGACTCTTCAGCGCAAAATTCCATGGCGAACTTTGCTTGACGAGACATGTCCACGGTGTCATCGAAAACGACGACGCCTCCATGGCCCAGCATCCCGCCGATCTCTAGAAGTGATTCGTAATCTGCCGAAGTGTCCAATTCGGCTTCATTGAGATAAGCCCCGAGAGGGCCGCCAACCTGCACCGCGCGAATGGGGCGACCAGAAAGAGTAGATGCGCCATAACCGTCAATGAGTTCGCGCAATGTGATGCCAAACCCCGTTTCAACGATGCCCCCCTGCGCAATATTCCCTGCGAGCTGAAAGACCGAGGTGCCTCGTGATCGACCTGTGCCTAGTTCAGCGTAGGCACCTGCACCCTTGGCCAGGATTGCTGGAACGCTGCCAATAGAAATGACATTGTTAATGACAGTGGGAACCCCAAAAAGTCCTTCGAGTGCAGGAAGCGGTGGCTTCGGTCGAACCATCCCGCGCTTGCCTTCCAAGCTATCCAACATGGCGGTTTCTTCACCACAGACATAGGAGCCGGCTCCGACCCTCACGTGCACGTCGAATGAGAAGTCTGAATCAAGTATGGATTGACCGAGCCAGCCCAATGCGCGAGCTGCGTCAATTGCCTGCTGCATAGAGTGAATGGCAGAGGGATACTCACTCCTTATGTAGATGTATCCCGTGTCAGCCCCGACCGCGAATCCAGCAATGATCATTCCCTCCAGCAGAGTGAATGGGTCCCCTTCCATCAACATGCGATCCGCAAAAGTTCCACTGTCGCCTTCATCGGCGTTCACGCACACGTATTTATGCAACGGAGAACCCAGTGGATCTCCTGAATGCACTGCCGCCTGAGCATCAGCGACAGTTTTCCACTTAACGCCCGTGGGGAAACCTGCCCCGCCACGGCCCCGAAGACCCGACTCGGTCACCTGAGTGATGGTTGCCTCTGGCCCAATCTGGAGTGCGGTTCTCAAACCATTGAGGCCCCCGTGTGCAAGAAAATCGTCGCTCGACGTTGGGTCAATGATTCCCACGCGCTCAAAGGTCCACCGCTGTTGATTTTTTAACCATGTCAACTCATGAGTTATTCCAAGATAGGAAGGAGATGATGCAAAGTCTCCTGAAAGGTTGAGTGCGTCAACATCCTCTGGTTGAACCGACCCGAATGCATGACGAGCTCCACCTACTTCAATTTCAACGAGTGGCTCGAGCCAGAGCATTCCACGCGAGCCATTGCGCACGATGACCGCTTGAGGGTGCGCCTTTTGCAGCGCCGCCGCAACCCTGTCCGCTCCAACAGAAACTGCGGCACTATCGCGTGGAACAAATATTTTCATGATCCACCAACCATGCTGGAGACAAGCGACTCAATCTTTCGTGCCGTGGCACGCCCAAGGAGTTCGTTATTAACCATCACGGCAGGTCCCAGTGCACAATTCCCCAGACAAAAGACCTCTTTCGTGGCGACACTTTCACCAGCGAATTCGCCAGCGCAAAGGTCTTTCCACTCACTTTCCAATTCCCGTGAGCCAACAGCCTGACAGGCCTCGGCTGCACACAAACGGACGGTAACTTGCGCAGGCGGCTCGGTCACAAGATCCGAGTAGTACGTCAGGACGCCAAAAGTTTCAGCTTTCGAAACATTGCATAGTCGAGCGATCACTGGAATCCCAGACTCGGGTACATAACCAAAATGTTCTTGGATTCTTTGCAAGCAACGCAATAGCGAACCGGGTTCCTGAGACAGTTGATCTAACAAGACCGTTATTTCCTGATCAAACTCCCCTTCTGGCAGGGCGACCTCTTCCTGTCTCTTCTTGGCCATTACGCCACCCACTCCTGACCACTATAAACATTCATGCGACCTTCGCGGGCGAAACCAATGAGTAATTGATCATGTTCGCGGGCCAATTCTACCGCCAAACTTGTTGGACCCGACACCGCAACAATGGCTCCAATGCATGCGGTTAACGCTTTGGCCACTATTTCGTATGAAACTCGACCACTCACCACGAGGACATGGTCTGTCAATGGCAGGAGGTTGCTGGTTAATGCGTGTCCAATAACTTTGTCCACTGCATTGTGTCGACCGACATCCTCGCGCACAAATAGAACTTCGTTGCCCGGACCAACCAGTGCGGCTGCATGAAGCGCACCGGTCATGTCGAACATTTTTTGACGCGATCGCATTTGCTCGACCATTTGTGATGCCTGACGTGGGTCGAATTTCCATTTTGGTCCATGCAATGGAGCCCAAGGCGGTGTGAATTCATCAAGGACATCAGCGCTGCACACACCACATGATGAAGATGTGATGTAAGCACGTGGCCTCGGTGGGATGACATTCTCGGCTAGCGTCACTCGCACGGTGTCAATCTCTGGATTCGTAATATCATCATGGTCAACTTCGTAGTCTGTCCCAACAGCACGTAATCGCGTTGACCCAGCGAATGCCCGCATGGTTGTGATCTGGTCTGGCATTCGTAATCCGGCTTCGCTTACCAGCCAACCTGCCGCCAAATCCAAGTCGTGCCCCGGTGTTCTCATTGTGGTTGCCAATACTTGTTCGCCCAACGCAATGGTGAGCGGCGCTTCAACAACAACACGATCAATTCGGTCCCCGCGCAGTGCACGCGCGCCTTCCTTCTCGCTCTCCCAGCGAAGAGTGGTGAAAGGGCGAGTAGTTTGTGACATGGTTTAAAACAATCCCACAATCGCTCCATCGACCAGGTCAATGCGCTCACTGGACGGCACTTTGGGGAGCCCTGGCATGGTCATGATGTCGCCACACACTGCGACGATGAAACCAGCGCCCGCCGAAAGTCGAACTTCTCGGATATTGAGGCTGTGCCCCTCGGGTGCTCCCTTGAGCGCAGGGTCCGTTGAAAATGAATACTGCGTCTTTGCAATACACACGGGGAAGTCTCCATAGAGCTCCTGGAGCTCTTTGAGTTGGGCACGCACCTTGGCATCAGCCGTGACTTCACTAGCACCATAAATTGTGCTTGCTATGGCCGAAATTTTCTCAAGGAGCGTTAACTTGTCTTCATAAACGAATGATTCGTGCGGTTGTGTTGCAGGTCTGGCATCCGCATCACAGAGACCCGCGACAACGTCGGCTAATGCGGTTGCTCCTGCACCACCTTGAGCCCAATGCATTGAGACGACAATGGGGATTCCCATTGCCTCAACATGCGTGGTCAAAAGGTCAATTTCCGCTTGAGTGTCCGCGGTGAAATGATTGATTGAGACAACAACCGGTAAGCCATAGTTGTTGCGAATATTGTCCAGGTGGCGGTCCAAGTTGGCGAACCCCAACTCAAGCGCCTCAAGGTTCTCTTCACTCAGATTCTTTGGATCCGCACCGCCATGAAATTTCAAAGCTCGGACGGTGGCAACGATGACGGCCGCGGACGGATGGATTCCTGCGGCCCTGCACTTTATATCAATGAATTTCTCAGCGCCGAGGTCCGCACCAAAACCTGCCTCGGTAACAACGTAATCCGCCAGCTTCAACGCATTCGTCGTCGCGATTACCGTGTTGCAGCCATGCGCGATGTTGGCAAATGGACCACCGTGCACAAACGCGGGTGTCCCTTCAAGAGTCTGAACAAGATTCGGTGCCAGTGCATTCTTGAGTAGCACGGTCATGGCACCTTGGGCATTGAGCTGACTTGCCGTCACTGGCTCTTTGCCCCTGGTGTAGCCCACAACAATGCGCCCAATGCGCTCGCGCAGGTCTTCTTCATCAGTTGCCAAACAGAAGATGGCCATGATTTCTGATGCAACAACGATGTCAAAGCCGTCCTGACGTGGAAAGCCATTCCCTGGACCACCCAAGCCAACGGTGATATCACGCAATGCTCGATCGTTCATGTCAAGCACGCGCTTCCAAGTGATTCGCCGAACATCGATACCGAGTGCATTTCCGTGATGAATATGGTTATCAATCAATGCAGCGAGAAGGTTATTGGCCAGTCCAATTGCATTGAAGTCACCGGTGAAATGAAGGTTGATGTCTTCCATGGGTACGACCTGAGCGTAACCACCGCCTGCAGCCCCGCCCTTCATGCCAAAGACCGGGCCCAATGATGGTTCCCGCAGACACACCATGGTGTTCTTGCCAATCTTGCGCAGTCCATCACCCAGCCCGACAGTTGTTGTTGTCTTGCCTTCACCCGGAGGAGTTGGACTGATTGCCGTGACCAAAATCAATCGCGCGGTCTGGCGCTCCGGCAATGTTGCTAACCAGCCAAGATCGATTTTTGCTTTTGTCCGACCGTATGGCTCGACTGCGCTTTCTGGAATGTTGAGCTCAGCAGCGATCTCAGCAATGGGTCGCAGAGTTGCAGCTTGAGCGATATCAATATCACTGGGCATTAATTTTCCCGTTCCACTATATGGCTCATCAGTTGGTTGCGGCTTTTAATTTTTCAATGAAGAGCGGGAGGAACGTGTGAACATTGTCCACCACCATGTAGTCCGCGTATCCCATGATTGGAGCCTGCGAATCGGTATTGATTGCAATGAGTGTTTTCGCAGACTTGCAGCCGGCAATGTGCTGGGTTGCACCACTAATTCCGCAGGCAAGGTAAAGGTCGGGTGCCACTTTCGTGCCAGTCTGACCCACCTGTTCTGCATGCGGCCGCCAGCCCGCACTGGTCACCACGCGGGAGCAACCGACAGCACCGCCAATTGAGCCAGCGATTTCCTCCAACATGACGAATGCGTCAGGGCCATCCATGCCACGTCCACCGGAAACAACAACCTTGGCCTCAGCCAAGCCAACCCCGCCCGCGGATGAACCCACACGATCCTCGACACGAACGAGTACGTCACCGTCGGCTAATTCGACATCGAATTCGCTCACGACAAGTGGGGAATCAGCAGGAATTGCTGCGAAAGCATGCGCCTGAACCGTTGCGATCAGCAGGCTTGATTTCACTGTTGCCTCATCGAGCAGGTTGCCTCCCCAGCGCGCACGCACGATTTCTGCGGTGTCACCGCTGGCAAGTTCAATGGAGACACACTCGCTCGCGAATGGTTCATCACGCATCGCTGCCAAATGACCGAGTACTTCATTTCCGCGTGGTGTTCCACCCGCTATCACCGCTCGGGGAGAATTGGCCGTCACGAGTGCATTCACAGCGCGCGCATGTGCGCGTGGAGTGAAGTCGAGCAGTTCGGGGTGATTGCCCACGTGAACGCTCACGGCACCAAACGCCGCGAGTTCGGTCGCAACGTCCTTGGCACCGTGACCAACGACTACTGCTTGCACATCTGCGTCCAGTGCCTTGGCAGCTGAGATTGCCTGCAGAGTTACTGGGTCGAGCTCTCCACGATCATGTTCTGCGTACACCAGGATCATGACAAAACTCCGATCTGCTTCATAACTTCAACGAGGGCATCTGCTGCCTCGGCACCCGTGCCGAGGTTTGTTGCTCCCTTTGCCTCTTGAACGGGAACGACCAACTGCTTGGTGGTGATGCGTGAATCAGCAAATGAAACCTGCTTGATGTCAACGGGCTTTTTACGTGCTTTCATGCGACCCGGTACCGATGCATACCGCGGAATGTTGAGACCGTCTTTCACTGTTATCACAGCGGGAAGCGGCACCGTGTACACCTCTCGGGTTGAACCCACGGCGCGCTCGCATGTGGCTATGCCGCCATCAATCTTGAGTCCCTTGACGGATGTCACAACCGGTAATCCAAGTTTGTGAGCAACGCGGATACCCGTTTGTGAGCCGCCGTAGTCCGCACTCTCTGAACCCATGAGCACCAAATCAAAGTCGGTGTCATCGGCACTAATTGCATCGGCCAGCGCCGCTGCCGCCGCCTGTGGATCAGGCTCAACACCATTGGTGTCGATCAAAATTGCTCGATCAGCACCAATGGCCATTTGCTCCCGGATCTGTTCTTCACCATCAACGTGTCCCATGTTGATGAGTGTGACCGAGCCGCCGTTTTCTTCGACCAGCTTCACGGCCGCCTCAACCGCGCACTCTTCGTGCGGACTCAGACCAAAGCCAACTTTTGACGTGTCAATGGCCATGTTGTCCGCGGTGAGCACGATTGCACTGCCAAGTAGTGGCACTCGTTTGATGCATACAGCAATGTCCATTACGCCATGATCCGTTCATTTGTTGGGTCGAAGAGACCTGCGATACCCGTTCGCTCCACAACAACCGGGTAGTGCTCGCCCATGTATTCCACGAGCAGTTCGGTTCCTTCGACGGCATACTCGGGGGGCAAGTAGCTCATGATGATGTGCTTGCCCAGCGATGGTGCACTGCCTGCACTTGTGGCAAATGACCGGCGGCCCTTGGCATCAGTGATGGGTTGGCCATCCTTGGTAAGAATGGGTTCTCCACCAAGTGGGTACCGCTTCTCACCCGTTGAACTGGTGTGATCAGTGATGGTCAGGCCGCACATATGGGCAACCACAGGTTCATCGCGATGACGCAAATGGGCTGCTTTACCCGTGAAGTCTTGGTCCTTGACCTTCTTCATAGCCATGCCTGCCTCCAGCACGGTGTACTCGGAATCAAGTTCAGCGCCATAAGCGCGGTAGCCCTTTTCCAAACGTCCCGTTGTGCCGTAAACGCCAATGCCGACCGGAATCAAACCGAATTCCTGTCCCGCATCCCACACGGCATCCCAGAGTTTTGCGCCCTGCTCTGCAGGGATGTACAACTCCCAGCCCAGATCACCGACATAAGAGATTCTCGATGCAAGCACCCGCTGCGTCCCAATCTCGATCACTCTGCAGGTACCGAATGGGAATCCCTCGTGAGACAAATCCGCACTGGTGACTTTTTCCATGATCTTGCGTGCATTGGGTCCCCAGATACCAATTGTTGACATCGCGGACGTCAGATCTGAAACAGATGCGGTTCCGTCTGCTGGCAAGTGATCGCGGAACCACTTCAGATCCGCCATGCCGTGCGCTCCACCGGTCACCACTCGGAAGTGATCGTGGCCAAGGCGCATGATGGTCAAGTCCGACTGGTAGCCACCATTGGGTTTGAGCACTGGCGTGTAAATAACCTTGCCCACGGCAACATCCATTTGACGCAACGCTGCTCGCTGTACGACGTCGAGCGCCGATGGTCCGGTGACATCGAAAATAGCGAATGCCGAAAGGTCAACGAGTCCTGCAGTCTCGCGCATCTGCAAGTGCTCCGCATTGATAATTGGCGACCACCACCGTGATTCCCACTCTGATGTGCGTGGCATGACTGCCTCGCCGAATTTTTCGACTAATGGGGCATTCACCTCGTACCAGAATGGACGCTCCCAGCCAACACCTTCGTAGAAGACCGCACCCAGGGCTTTTTCGCGCTCGTAATAGGGCGAGAGGCGAACATTGCGGTTGCTGTCCCATTGCTCAGCGGGATGCACGATTCCGTAGGTCTTGTTAAAACCTTCAGATGTTCGCGCACGAATGTGAGTGCGGGTCTTGTGATGGTCATAGAAGCGTGCAACATTCGATTGGTGGAGATCGATCTCTGGCTCACCGAGAACCATCCATTGGGCCATCATGCGCCCAACGCCCGGGCCCTCTTTGATCCAGACTGCAGCGGCTGACCACAAGCCTTTGACCTCAGGGGTCTCTCCAAGAATGGGCATGCCGTCAGGGGTCAATGAGAGCAGGCCATTAATGGCGTACTTTTGACCAACACTCTCGTTGCCAATGATTTGAGGCATGAGTTCATAGGAATGCTCATCCTGCAGATCAAAGTCTTTTTGGGTGAATGGCATCTCGGTTGGTGAGAGGGCCGCTTCAGCGTTTGAAGGAATCTCATCAACGTCGTGCAGGATCGGGCGGTGAGCGTAAGACCCAACCTCAAGTCCTGTTCCATGCTGACGCTCGTACATGTTTGTGTCCATGTCGCGAACGATGGGGTACTCAATGTCACCCTTGGCATCGGCGAATTCAGGAACTGGGCCGATGTCCTTCATCTGGTGAACTGCCGGCGTTAGTGGGATAGATGCCCCCGCCATTGCGGCGATCTTGGGACTCCAGCAACCGCATGCGATAACAACGTATTCGGTCTTGATGGTGCCCTTGTCTGTGACAACGCCGCTGACCTTGCCGTTGGTGACTTCAATGTCCAGGACCTCGGTGTTCGCGGAGACCGTCAATGCACTGAGCGCCATTGCCTTTTCGCGCATGATCGTGCCCGCGCGGAGCGAGTCAACAACGCCAACGCTTGGGGTGTAAAAACCCGCGAGAATGACGGACTCGTCAATGAATGGAACAAGTTCCTTTACGCGTGCTGGTGTGATGATTTCTGTGTCTTCGATTTCAAATGATTTTGCAGAAGCCATCCGGCGATGCAATTCCTGTACGCGCTCGGGTGTGCGAGCAACTTCAATGCCGCCACACTCGGTGAAAACACCCATGTCTCGGTATTGGCGCACGCTGTCGGCGGTGAGTTGGGTGATTTCCTTGCCGTGGTCCACGGGGAAAATGAAGTTTGATGCGTGACCTGTCGAACCACCCGGGTTGGGCAGCGGTCCCTTGTCAACTTGCACAAGATCGCGCCAGCCGAGGTCGGCGAGATGGAAGGCAACGGAGTTGCCCACGATTCCTGCTCCAATAATTACGGCCTTGGCGGAGCTAGGCAGATCACTCATGTGTTTCCCTTTCATAATGTTCTGCGTTCGGTGCAGAAGATTTATTTAGATTGCTTGTGCCATTTCGGCTTCGAACTCACAAACATGCTTGTTCATCACGTTAAACGCTCGGTCACTGTCACCTTCAATGACAGCCTCAACCAATTCCTTGTGCTCGAGCACCGCTTGACGCAAATGTCCAATGCGCCCCAATCCCAGATTCCAAATTCGCAGTGAATGCATGTAATAACGGTCCAGGTCTGCGGCGAGGTACGTGTTCTTGGTTGACTGGTAGATGTAGTGATGGATCCGTGAATCAAGATCGATCAGTGCCCGCTCCTGATCCCTCAAGTTGCTGTTTTCCAGCACCTCAAGCTCATTGAGTGCGGTTCGCAGATTCATCAGGTCCTCGCTGGTACGGCGCTCTGCGGCCAATCGAGCAGCCATGGGCTCCAGGATTGCGCGCACCTCACTCATGGCACGTAGGTTGCGCGGGTCAACCCCAGCTACAAACATGCCGCGGCGAGGGAAAACATCGATGAGGTGTTCGGCCGCGAGCATGCGGATGGCCTCACGAATGGGAGTGCGCCCAAGACCCAGGGATTCCTGTAGAGCCGGCTCTGAAACAACATCGCCAGGAGCCAATTCCCCCGTGCATATAAGGGTGCGAAGCCCCTCATAAGCCTCCTGAGTCAACGTCATGGGATAGATATATCAGTTATATATAAGTCTGCACAACCCCTTTGCCCTTTTTGGGAACTCTTTCTGGTCCCTCATGCGGGACTTCTGGGAGACTTTCGAGGAATCCTTGGCGCACTTACGTTGGTTTGCGAGGTTTGAGGCCCGAATTATCCGATTTAATGGATGAGATCCAAGAATTTGCCGCACACCAACTGCACCACGCGACAAAGGCAAGCAGGTGGCTTCCCACGAACTATTCGGGGGGAAGCAAGTTATCCGGGGAAAGCAAGTTCTCCCACAAAGCGGTCATTGAAGTCTTCGCGGTCAGAAAGTTCGACGTAGTGCACCAGATTCATGAGTGACTTCGCTCCATTGCGTTCAGAACCCGACAGGAGCACCATTTTTGCTCCCTCACCTGCGACATTCCCAGCACTCAGAATTCGCGTCGTAGCAATATCGGGGACCAGGCCAATCGCCTTCGCACTCTTGGCCGAGAGGTAACTGCCAAATGAACCGGCCAGGAGCACCTGTTGCACGTCCTTTTGCTCAATGCCGTACTCCTCGAGCAAAATGGCCCAACCTGTTGAGATGGCAGCCTTGGCAAATTGAAGTTCGCGAACATCACGCTGCGACAGGAACACCTCCCGCTCGCCGGGTTCGGTCAACATGAAAATTCGTTCTTGCCCGCGCATGACGAGCCGTTGGGCCAGAGCTGGGCTGATGCTCTGTGCGAGCTCATCGGTGACATAGCGACCCGATTCAT
>JALRGY010000040.1:0-6969 GCA_023253325.1 Candidatus Nanopelagicales bacterium
CCTCCGAACCAAATTCGTGAATCGCATACATTGCCAGTGAGCCTTGGACGCTCACGAGGGAGCGGATACCTGAGTCACCTGCTTCAAGCTCCATCGCGGCTAGACCGTAGGCAACGGCAGATGTGCCGGCGCAGCCGTAGCCCTCAAGGTGCATACCCAAAAGTCCTAAGGAGCCGAAATCTTTGGCCAGCGATCGAGCGGGTATGTCACCTTTCTCGAACCATTCCGCTATCTCGGGGGAGATATTTGCTTCAACGTAGTCGCGGACGACTGATGCGATGGCGCGCTCCTCCTCTGACAGGAGGCTGTCAATACCGAAAAGGGTGAGTGGAGAGGCTATGGACACGGCTAAAGGCTAACAGGTGCACATCGGGAATTCGCAGATTGGATCCAATTTGGGAATGATGGACAGGCTAGTGTTCCTTCGGTGAGCGAGCGTAACGCCCTGCGTCTTGGGCAGTGGACCATGTTGATACTCGCGGTATTGGGATTGGTCGCCTATTTTTTGTCCTCGGCCGCTGCTCTTTCAGTGGATGCTGCCTATTCAATGCTCAACTTTGTCAGCGCGATAGTCGCTCGCAAGGTCCTGGTTTCCGCTCGATCTCGCCCTGATCATGATCACCCTTATGGCAACGGTTCAGTGGAAAATTTCTACGTGATGGCGCGGAGTCTGATCATCGTTGGCATGATCGGGTTGGCGTTCATCGGGGCAGTTGTTTCGCTCCTGTACTACTTTCTTTACGGCGAGAGCGAAGATGTTCATTTAGCAATTGCCGGTGGTTATGGACTCCTTGCGGGGATCATCTTTTTTGGACTGTCCATGAACTATGCCAGGGCCGAACGTAATACGAACTCTGGTGTTCTCCATGCTGAGCGCAATGCAACGAAACTCGATGCGATCATGAGTGCAGCAACAGGGGTGACCTTCATTGCGGTTGCCATGATTCCATCAGGAACCTTCCTCACGAGCGCAGACTTCGACATTCGACAAATCGCGGATTCGCTGCTTGTCATTGTGCTGGTCGTGCTTTTGATCCCTGAACCATGGCACACGATTCGGGCGGAGTTTGGGCGAATAACAGGATCACGGATGGATCCTGAACTGGAGAATCAAATTCGTCAGATGCTCGTGACAATTCCTGCATTAGAAGTGACTGATGTTTATGCCGTCAAGCGCGGTTCTCTCATTGAAGCCGATGTTCGAGTGTCATTTCACAGTGAAGTGAACATGGAAAGGCTCGATCATTGGCGCCAGGAAATTTTCGCGATCCTCAACGGAAAGCTGGGCAGAACGCGCGTTCACGTCGTTTTTACCAAGATGTCAATTGATGCGTCCAACGAGTAGTACACCACGAGACTTTGATGGGGTCAGTGTCCGAGGAGTCTGCCCACTAGGCGAGCAGTTTTTGATTCCTTGCCGGTCCGGTCTTCGTAGGAGTCGGCCCGCTGCATGACCTGAAGTCCTGCGTTGGCTCCAAGCCAACGGAAAGGCTCTGGCTCCCATTTTCGTGAGCGGTGATTCACCCAGGGAAGTTCGGTGATCTCTGAAGGGACTCCCGTGATCAGATGGGCAAGTGTCTTACCCCCGAGGTGGCTTGTTCCAAGACCATCGCCCACATACCCTCCAGACCAGGCCTGCCCCGTGGCTGGGTCAAACCCGCATGAGGCCCACCAGTCACGTGCGATTCCTAGAGGACCACCCCAGGTGTGAGTGACACGAGTTTCGTGCAAGGCGGGGAACATGTCGGTTAAGACACTCCATAATTCCCGATGAACGTTTGCGTTGTGGTCATTACGCGCATCGATCCGGGATCCAAAGTGATAGGGCGCCCCACGTCCACCAAAGGCGATCCTGTTATCAACGGTGATTTGGCCGTAAATGATGAGGTTGCGGAAATCTGAGAATGTTTCCCGGCCAGCGAGGCCGATTGAGGAGCGAACCTCAGGGGTAAGGGGTTCCGTTGCCAGCATCATGGAATAAACGGGGGCGAGATTTCTTTCAAATCCCGCCAGAGAGGGGGTATAGCCCTCCGTGGCACGGATCGTTACGGGGGCTCTTACCGAGAATTGATGACCAATGATTCGGCCAGATTCGATGGCTGTTACAGGAGAGTCCTGATACAACTTCACGCCACGAGATTGGAGGTGGCCAGTGAGGGCGCACACTAATTTATATGGATTTATCGCCGCACAGTGTGGAGTGAATGTCCCACCAAGGACATCGGTTGCGTTGATTCGATTGAGTGTTTCGCTCCTAGTTAAATAGAAAAGATCCGAGTCGAAGCCCCATTGTGCTAGGTCTGTCACTTCAGTTTCGGCTCTTCGATTCTGAACCGGAGTTCTGGCGGCAACAACGGTTCCACCATGGGTCCAGTCAACGTCCCAGTTATTTTCCTCGATAGCAAGACCGATGTCTGAGACGTTCTCCCTCATGGAAATATGCATGTGGCGAGCTTTGTCTCGAGAGCTAGCTCGTGCCAGAGCACTGAGGTGGGCAGGGAAAAGGGCAGACACCCAGCCGCCATTTCGCCCGCTGGCTCCATAACCGGGGTAATGAGCATCCACGATCGTGACACGAAGGCTCGGATCAAGTTTCGTGAGGTAGTAGGCGCTCCATAAACCTGTAAAGCCAGCGCCAACTATCGCGACATCGGCGTCAACATGGGAACGGAGTGGTTCGCCAATAGGTTGCTGGACATCGGAGGAGCCCTTCTCTATCCATAGCGAAGTGTTCACGGCTAGTTTCGGCTCCACGTTTGCATGTAATCAGGAACGGGGGTCCCGCTCGGGACATATTGATCCGCGATGGGGGTCCCCAGACTTTCGGTGATGGGCACGACTCCCGCCCATAGCGAAGCTCCTTCGGTGGATGCCAAGTCCTGATCTAGATCGTCAGGTGGACCTTCGCTCACTTTCGCTGACCATCGATCGAGCTCGAGCTCGAGTGTCATGGTGGCTTTGAGTTCTTGGGAGGTTGGTTGACGCGCATGGTTCCAGCGACCAGGCATGAGGTGTTCGGTGATGATTCGCAAGCCCTCGATTTCGGCATCACCCTCCAGACGGCGTGCGACGCCGAAGGCCATCACACACCGATAGTTGATGCTTGATTCAAATAAACTGCGCGCAAGAACGAGACCATCGAGCAAAGTTACCGTGACGCTTGCAGGCTCTCCACGGTCCAATAGTTTGAACAGCCGCGAAGCCGAAGACCCATGTATGAGCAGTCGATTGCCGTCACGGGCATAGCCCACGGGGACAACGATTGGTTGATTGCCGTCAACCACTCCAACGTGAGCCACTATGCCGGCATCAAGAATGTCGAACATCGTGGCGGCGTCGGTGCGTGCTTTATCCGGCAGACGTTTAACCTGCGTAAACGAGTCAGCCGTAGCCCTTGTTTCGCGAGTCATTGCGATGCGTCAGAGGATTTCAAGTGCACTTGTAAGCACTGAACGCAGTTTCTGCTCGATTTCATCAAATTCTGGCTGACCAATTATGAGCGGTGGAGCCAATTGAATAACAGGGTCGCCGCGGTCATCGGCTCGGCAGTAAAGTCCGCTTTCAAATAGGGCTTTGGACAGGAATCCACGAAGGAGTCTCTCGGCTTCCTCACCGCTAAAGGTCTCTTTGGTTTTCTTGTCTTTGACCAGTTCGATTCCATAGAAGTAGCCGGCACCGCGGACATCACCCACGATGGGAAGGTCTGTCAATTTTTCCAGCGTCCGACGGAAGTTTCCTTCATTATTTTGAACGTTTTCATTGAGCCCTTCGCGCTCGAAAATATCCAGGTTTGCCATGGCGACGGCGGCTGAAACAGGATGTCCACCCCAGGTGTAACCATGTAGAAATGACGTAGTTCCTTTTTTGAATGGCTCAAAGAGTCGATCACTTGCGATCATCGCGCCCAATGGAGAGTACCCGGATGTCATGCCTTTGGCGCAGGTAATGATGTCTGGGGTTATGCCAAAACGATTGACCGCGAAGTAATCGCCGATCCGACCAAAAGCGGTAATGGTTTCATCAGCGACCATGAGGACGTCATATTCATCGCAGATTTCGCGCACTCTTTCGAGATAACCGGGGGGAGGCGGAAAGCACCCCCCAGAGTTCTGCACTGGTTCCACGAATACAGCAGCAACGCTGTCAGGGCCTTCGAATTCGATGGCTTCAGCGATTCGGTTGGCTGCCCAGAGACCAAAGGCTTTTTCATCTCCCTGAAATTCCTCGGGAGCCCGATAGTAGTTCGTGTTAGGAACTTTTACGCCACCGGGAACAAGTGGTTCAAATGGAATCTTGGCGTCAGGGATGCCCGTAATACTGAGAGCGCCCTGCGGAGTCCCGTGATAGGCAACTGCCCGACTAACTACTTTGTGCTTAGTGCCTTTGCCCGTCAATTTGAAATATTGCTTGGCCAGTTTCCAAGCGGTTTCAACGGCTTCACCGCCACCGGAGGTAAAGAAGACCCGGTTAAGGTCACCAGGTGCCATGTGTGCAAGACGCTCTGCAAGAAGAATGGCCTGGGGGTGGGCATAGGACCAGATGGGGAAAAAGGCAAGTTCTTTCGCTTGCTTAGCCGCAGCATCAGCTAATTCATGGCGCCCATGACCGGCCTGCACGGTAAAAAGTCCGGAGAGTCCATCAAAATATTTGTTCCCTTGATCATCCCAAACATAGGCACCCTCGCCTTTGGTGATGATGGGAACGTGATGGCCTTCAAAGTAGGTTGAATGGCGTGTGAAGTGCATCCACAGGTGGTCCCGAGCCTTGTCAGCGAGGGCATCACTACCAGATTCTGTTACGTATTGCGGTGTCGTTGTCATTTGGTTCCCCATGTGTAGGTTTGTTTACGGAGCTTGAGATAGACGAAAGTTTCTGTCGAGGTGACCCCTGGAATAGATCGCACTTGAGTGTTAGTCAGGTGCAGAAGTTGTTCATCGTCGATGGTTACGCATTCGGCCAATATGTCGTATTTACCTGCCACCACAACGAGATAATCGATTTCAGGGATTTTCTCTAATTCTTGGGCTACCGCCTCCACATCGCCGTGAACTGTTATCGCGATCATTGCTGACCGGTTAAATCCCACCTGGGCAGGATCGGTGACCGCCACAATTTGCATGACACCTGTGTCGTACATCTTTTGAACGCGTTGGCGCACCGCTGCCTCCGAGAGCCCGACGGCTTTGCCGATGGTTGCATAGGGCCGGCGGCCGTCCTGTTGCAGCTGTTCGATGATGGCTTTTGAGGCATCATCAAGTTGCGGAGCGCTGCGAGGACGTGGTGCCATATGGACATAATGACCTGATAAAACGCTTAAAGCAAGTGAATCCGCAATAATTTATCAATTTAGCCACGAAAAAGCGCGAATTTTGAGCAAAAGGATACCGAAAACGCGAAACTGAAGGTAGGCTGCGGTTACCGAATTCGTGACTCTTGGAGGAATAATGACCACAGCTTTTCAAAACTTCGTAGGTGGAGAATTCGTTGAGACCCGAGAGGGCAAGTCCAGCGAATTGGTAAATCCAACCACGGGCGAGGTTTTTGCCACGGCCCCCGTTTCAGGCGAAAACGACATTGACGCTGCATATCGGGTTGCTGCCACCGCATTCGACTCATGGAAAAACACCACGCCAGCAGAGCGCCAGCAGGCGTTGCTCAGGATTGCTCAAACTTTCGAGGACCACGCTGAGGAACTGGTGGCTGTCGAAAGCGAGAACACGGGTAAGCCAATTCAGGTCACCATGGATGAGGAAATTCCGCCCATGATTGATCAGATTCGGTTTTTTGCTGGAGCGGCGCGGGTGCTCGAAGGGCGTGCTGCGGGCGAGTACATGACCGGGTTTACATCAATGGTTCGCCGCGAACCGATCGGGGTTATTGGCCAGGTAACCCCCTGGAACTATCCCATGATGATGGCTGTCTGGAAGTACATCCCGGCCATTGCTGCTGGAAACACCGTGGTGCTCAAGCCCAGCGATACAACTCCTGCCTCTACTTTGAAAATGGCCCAATTGATCGCTGACTCGGGTGCTCTCCCTCCTGGTGTTTTCAATGTTGTTTGTGGGGACCGCGATTCAGGTAAAGCACTCGTCGAGCACAAGACGCCTCAAATGGTGTCTATCACTGGCTCGGTCCGCGCGGGTATTCAGGTGGCCCAGTCGGCTGCACTGGATGTGAAGCGCGTTCATTTGGAATTGGGGGGCAAAGCGCCCGTTGTTGTTTTTGATGATGCGGATATCGCTGCTGCTGCTGAATGGCTTGCTGTGGCTGGCTTTTTCAATGCGGGTCAGGACTGCACCGCGGCAACTCGCATGTTGGTTGCCCCTGCGATCTATGACGACTTCGTAGCAGCCATGGCCGAACAAGCGGCCGGAACGGCCACCACTTTTGTTGATGGTCCCACGGGCGATGGACTAGTGCCTCCCATGAATAACGTGAACCAAATGAATCAAGTGCTCGGCTTTCTCGATCGTGCACCAAAGCATGCGCAAATCGTTGCAGGTGGCGCCCGACAGGGCGATAGAGGTTTCTACATCTCACCAACGGTCGTTGCAGGCCTGAAGCAAGAAGATGAAATGATTCAGAACGAAATCTTTGGACCAGTTATAACCATCCAGAAATTTGACGATGAAGCCCAGGCATTGCAGTATGCAAACGGGGTGAATTACGGGTTGGCGTCATCAGTGTGGACAAGGGACTTCGGTCGCGCCATGCGCATGGCAAAGGCTCTCGACTTTGGTTGCGTCTGGATCAATACGCACATCCCATTGGTCGCTGAAATGCCGCACGGTGGATTCAAACACTCAGGCTATGGCAAGGATTTGTCCATGTATGGCTTTGAGGACTACACCCGAATCAAGCACGTGATGAGCTACATCGGAGACTAATCCACAGCTTTTGATTCAAAAACTAAACCTGCCCCAACTTAAGGCAGGTTTAGTTTTATGCAGCTTATTTGGTATTTACCCT
>JALRGY010000040.1:6979-17169 GCA_023253325.1 Candidatus Nanopelagicales bacterium
GCCGCCGCCCCTCACTTGATTTATCGCTTCTTGACTAATTGCCACCCTCATTGAGTGTGACCGTTAGTGGTGCGAATCCATCGCCGGTGACATTGAGTCCCTCAGCTTCGAGTGCAGCATCGGCTGCCTCTGCGTACTGATTTGTATAGGCCTCAGCGTCTGGTGCGCCTGAGATGATTGCCACACCTTCAAGGTTCTTGGTGTTTGTTGCCACGGCAACTGTCTGATCCCAGAGCGCAGGATCAGTGACGCCAACACCTGCAGGTGATGGCCACACCAACTTGTTTACCTCGTTCATCATCCACAACTGGTGGCTTGCGCCAAGCATAGATCCATTGGCCGTGATGATGTCAGCACATTCCTGTGCGTTATCGCGGCAGTAAATCCAGCCTTTGAGTGAAGCGGTGACAAAGCGCTGAGTCTGGTCTTGGTAAGCAGAATCAGACAAACGCTCCTGTGATGCCCAGATTGCGTCTTGGTACATGGCCACACCGAAATCATTCCAGTTCAAAACATTGAAATCGGCTGGCTGGTAGAGCTCACCGGTGTCGGGATTGACTGCTTCAAGGACCTGTGCGTACTCGTTGTAGGTCATGGCCTGTGCTGCATCGATTTCACGGTTAAGCAGTGCCTGCATGTCGAACTGCTGCTGCACCATTTCCATGTCTGCTGTAGGACTTAGGCCAGCAGCATCGATCCCGGCAAGGAGTTCGTACTCGTTGCCGAATCCCCAGTTGCCAACCTTCTTGCCGGCTAGGTCTGCTGGAGTGCTGATACCCGAATCAGCCCACGAAACCTGAAGGGTTCCTGAGCGCTGGTAAACCTGAGCAACGTTGGTGATCATCGCGCCTTGCTCGCGCGATGACAGTGCCTTGGGAACCCACGCAATTGCGTAGTCGGCTCCACCTTGTGCGAGCACTGTCTGAGGAACGATGTCGACGCCACCTTCGAGGATTGTGACATCGAGGCATTGCTCTTCATAGAAGCCTTTGTCTTTGGCTGCGTAGTAACCGCCGAATTGGGCCTGCACGAACCACTGCAGTTGCAGACTCACGGGTGTGAGTTCCGTGCATTCGCCTGTTTCAGCAGCGTCTGTTGCTGTTTCTTCTGCCGCACTTTCCTCTGTGGTTGCCGTGGCATCAGCTGCAGTTTCAGTGGTATCTGAACTGCTGCTGCACGCTGACAGAGCAAGCGCAACGACAGTTGCAGCGCCAGCTATTTTGGCGATGCGACTATGTGCTTTTGCGCGCATTGTTCCTCCTATTGATGTGTCAGGTCGACTGGGTTCGACCTGTCCAGGGTGTTGTCCATTTTTCAACAGCCACTACCACGAGGTAGAAGATCAGGCCGGTGATGATGGATGCCACGACGTATGCCCACGCTCGACCATATGCCGTGTTGGCTGCCGCACTTGCGATGCGAGAGCCAAGTCCTTCTTGGGGGCCGCCAAAATACTCAGCGACCAATGCAGCAATGACCGCCAATGGCGCAGCCACTTTGAGTCCTGTGAAGAAAAATGGAATTGCATTCGGAATGCGTAGCACCTTCAGCGTGGTGCGCGGGTGCGCATTCATTGAACGCATTAGTTCGAGTTGAACAGGCTTGACCTGGAGCAAACCGCGTGTCACGTTCACGAACATGGGGAACAGAACGATGATCATGGTGACGAGAACGCGGGGAGTGCGGCTGGTGATGTTGAACATGTTGTTCAAAATAGGTGTTAAAGCAATAATTGGCACGGCCGCGAGGCCTGCAGCGAGTGGCGTCACCAGGTGGTTGACGACTATGAAGCGCGATGCGAGTAGCGCCATGACCAGCCCAAGAACCGTGCCAAAGACAAGTCCAAGAAATGCCGTTGTCCCCGTGTAAAACGCGGCTGCCCACATGAGGGATAAATCTGTGAAAAAATTGGTCACGATCAGACTAGGCGCAGGAAGCAAATACGGCTGGATATCTCTGGCAACAACAAATATTTGCCAAGCAGCCAAGAAGAGGACTGCAATCAGAATGGGTGGCCAAATCCCGCTGAACCGGCCGGTCCTACGTGATTGCACAGCTGTTTGTGTCGACATTAGAACTCTTCAATCCGTGATGGACTCGCTGAGGTGGAGCGCCCACGCAGGGCTTCACGCACGGCGGTCACTCCAGCGTAGAAGGTATCGGTTTCGCGGGTGTCTTCATTGCGCTCACCAAGTTCAATGGGGACCGTGTGTGTAATGCGGCCGGGTCGAGGTGACATTACGACTACGCGGTCCGAGAGATACACGGCTTCAGGGATTGAGTGGGTCACAAAAATGATTGTTTTCCCCGTCTCCTGACAAATTCGGAGAAGTTCGTTTTGCATGCGCTCGCGGGTCATTTCATCGAGTGCACCGAATGGTTCATCCATGAGTAGGAGTGGGGGATCGACAGCGAGTGACCGTGCAATGGCAACGCGCTGTTGCATTCCACCGGAAAGCTCCCAAGGTCGGTGTTCGGCAAAATCGCTCAATTGCACGAGTTCGAGGAGTTCGAGTGCGCGCTCACGCCGTTCCTTCTTGCCAAGTCCCTGCAGTTCAAGTGGCAACTCCACATTGCGGCGCACTGTGCGCCAATCAAAAAGAGCCGCCTGCTGGAACGCGATTCCATAGAGCTGCTTCTCGCGAGCAATATGTGCCGTTTCACCAGCAATAAATACTTCACCTCGCGTTGCATCCGTGAGATCACCGATAACACGGAGCAGAGTGCTCTTTCCACAGCCAGAGGGTCCAATAAGTGAGATGAATTCTCCGGGCTTAATACTCAGATTGATATCTGACAGCGCGGTGACCTCGTTATTGGAGCCTTCATTGAAAATTTTCCAGAGGCCCTGGACGTCCACGGCCTGATGTGATGTCTGAACGCTGCTCATGCTTGTGACTCCTTGGGCAGATTGCGGGTCAGGTACAGGTCGAGAGCTGAAACTAGGGCAGCGGCTGCCAGCCCCAAAGCGATAGCTCCGAAGACTGCAACATAGACCTTTGCGGGTTGCGATGTTGTTTCTCGCGCATATTCAATGAGTAAACGACCCACGCCACCTTTGACGCCGGTTGAAATCTCCGCGACGACGGTGCCCACAACGGCCGCTGCGGCGGAAACTTTGAGCGCGGGTACAAGGTAGGGCACCGATGATGGGAAGCGAAGTTTCCACAGCATTTGGTTTGGGCGAGCGGCATATGAGCGCATGAGTTCGAGCGATGTCGCACTGGGTGCTTGTAATCCACGCAAGGCTCCTACAGACAGGGGGAAGAACGCGAGGTAGGCGGCAATGAACATAACGGAATACGTTGTGGTCCACTCGATAGGTCCAAGTGAAATCCGATTTCCCAGTCCAACGATCAGGGGCGCGAGGGCAATGAGGGGGACCGTTTGCGAGGCGATGACAAATGGAAGCAGTCCACGTTCAAAGAACGCAAACCGTTGCATGATCACGGCAAGGATAATTCCAAAGGTGACGCCGATGGCAAATCCACCAAGGGCAATTTTGAGGGAGGTCAAGGTAGCCGATACGACAGCCTGAAGAACCGTTGTATCGGAACCACGAACCACAGGATTGCTAAAAGCGTCCACCATGGTCCATACATGCGGCATCGATGTATCGGAGGTGTTGAGTGGTAAGTCGATGAAAGAACCCACAAATTTAACGGCCTCCCACATGAAAACTACGAGGGCCACACCCGCGAGTGCCCACAAAATGGAGATCACTCCACGTTGCACCCGCGTGCGCGTGGCACCGCGTTGTTTGCCGCTAACAGGCTCTCTCACGAATTACTCTTTCGCTAGCACGACGTCTGAGATTGCCGGAATAATTTTCTCGCCATATTGCGCGAGCGTGTGATCCTTGTCGTCGTGCTGCAAATAGAGCGCAAACTGATCCACACCCAATGCTTTGAGTTCCTCCAGACGGCGAACATGTTCCTCAGGAGGACCAATGATGCAGAACCTGTCGATGATTTCGTCGGGGACGAAGTCAGTGTGGGTGTTGCCCGATTGCCCATGCTGGTTGTAGTCATATCCCTGGCGGTTCTTGATGTAATCGGTCAAAGCCTGGGGAACTGCACCGCCATTGTCGCCGTAGCGCTCGACAATGTCTGCCACATGGTTTCCGACCATGCCACCGAACCAACGCAATTGATCCCGCGCATGGGCGTGGTCCTCGGTGACGTATGCCGGGGCCGCAACGCATATGTAAATTGACTCAGGATCCCTGCCTGCTGCAGCGGCTGCATCCTTGACCGCCTTAATTGTCCATTCAGCTATTGAAGGGTCAGCAAGTTGCAAAATGAATCCGTCGCCCACCTCACCCGTGAGTGCTAGAACCTTGGGGCCATAGGCGGCAACCATGACGTCGGTCCGACTGTCACGAGCCCAAGGAAGTCGGATGTTGTTGCCCTTGTACTCCACCGACTCGCCATTAACCAAGCCTTTGAGTTCGATCACGGATTGACGCAACTCACCGACGGTGACGGGTTTTCCGTTGGTGACCCTGACTGCTGAGTCTCCGCGTCCAATTCCAATCACCGTGCGGTTTCCGTACATCTCATTGAGTGTTGCAAAAACCGATGCCGTCACGGTGATGTCTCGTGTTGCGGGATTGGTCACCATGGGACCAATTTTGATTTTGCGAGTTTCGTCGAGGATCTTGCTGTAGATCACGTAGGGCTCTTCCCACAAAATATGTGAGTCAAATGTCCACACGTAACTAAAGCCAAAGGTCTCTGCGCGTCGAGCAAGGTCGACTACCCGTGCTGCTGGTGGTGTGCATTGAAGTACTACGCCGATATCCATCGTGATCCTCCTATTGATTCAGATTCGAGAACTATTCGAGTTATTAACGAGTGAGTGGGAAGCCGAGATCCACCGACGATGTTGATGGGTCAGGCCAGCGCGAAGTCACCGTCTTGGTACGGGTGTAGAACTCGAGGCCTGCTGGTCCATACATGTTGATGTCTCCGAAGAGTGATGCCTTCCAGCCGCCAAAGCTGTAGTAGCCAACTGGAACGGGTATGGGAACGTTAATTCCCACCATGCCAACTTGGATGTCAAATTGGAATTGACGCGCGGCTCCACCATCACGGGTGAAGATTGCTGTGCCATTGCCGTATTGATGTTTGTTGATTAGGTCTACAGCGTCTTCATAGGTATCAACGCGAGTAATGCTCAACACTGGTCCAAAGATTTCTTCGTCGTAGACCTTCATCCCGGGTTTGACATTGTCAATGAGTGACGGAGCAAGGAAGAAACCTTCAGCGGGGAGGTCATTGACACGACCGTCTACCACGAGCGTTGCACCTTCTGCTGAAGCACCCTCGAGATACGAGGCCACCTTGTCGCGATGTTCACGAGTGATGAGCGGACCCATTTCAGCGGTGGGGTCTGTGCCGGGGCCCGTGATCAACTTGGGCAGGCGTTCCTGGATTGCTTCAATTAATTTGTCACCGATTCCACCTACGGCCACGACAACGGAGATGGCCATGCAACGCTCACCGGCGGAACCAAAACCAGCACTGACAGCAGCGTCAGCAGCCATATTGATATCGGCATCGGGCAGAACCACCATGTGATTTTTAGCTCCACCAAGTGCCTGAACGCGCTTACCGTTGGCAGTGCCCGTTGAGTAGATGTATCGCGCGATGGGAGTTGAGCCGACAAAGCTGATTGCGGCGATTGCGGGGTGTTCAAGCAAGCGGTCTACGGCGACCTTGTCCCCTTGAAGAACGGTGAACACACCATCGGGTAGGCCGGCCTTTTTCAACAATTCGGCCATGTACAGGGAAACGGAGGGATCCTTTTCACTGGGCTTGAGCACAAAGCAGTTGCCTGTTGCGATGGCATTGGCAAACATCCACATGGGAACCATTGCCGGGAAGTTGAATGGAGTTATTCCTGCCACGACGCCGAGTGGTTGGCGGAGGGAATATACGTCGATCCCGGTGGATACCTGCTCGCTGTATCCACCTTTGAGCAGTGTGGGAATGCTGCACGCAAATTCGATGTTCTCAATTCCGCGAGCAAGTTCTCCGGCGGCATCGCTGGGCACTTTGCCGTGTTCGATGGATACTAGTTCAGCGATGTAGTCCCTGTTTTCTACAACCAATTCACGAAACCGGAACATGATCTCGGTGCGCTTGGAAATTGACATGGAGCGCCAAGTGACAAAAGCCCGTGCGGCTGATTCGATCGCTGCGTCAACTTCGGAGACGCTGGCCAGACCCACCTGGGCTTGTTGTTCACCCGTTGCAGGATTAAACACGGGGGCAAAAGAGCCCGAGGTAGATGGCGTTAGCTTTCCGTCGATCCAATGGTCAATCGTTTTCACAGTATTAGCTCCATAGTTATTTGTTGTGATATTGATGTGGTTGCGATTGTGCTGTTAGGTCAAGTATTGCGAAAGCCCACGCTTGAGAAACTTCCCGTGCCCCTTAGCGCCGTGGTATTCATTGTTCTCGACAACGACCTTGCCGCGTGAAATCACCGTGTCAACGTGTCCATCGATAACGGTTCCTTCCCAGGCGGAATGGTCCATGTTCATGTGGTGCGTCTTGTTCAGCCCGATTTCTGTGCGGCCAGCTGGGTCGTAGATGACGACGTCGGCATCGGATCCAGGCGCCAGAGCGCCCTTTTGTGGATAAAGCCCGAACATGCGGGCGGGGGTTGTTGAACACAATTCCACCCAGCGCTCCAAGCTGATTTGTCCATCGACCACTCCCTGGTAAATCAGATCCATGCGGTGTTCGACTGAACCAATGCCATTAGGGATTTTTGAGAAATCTCCTACTCCAAGTTCCTTTTGCTCCTTGAAGCAGAAAGGACAATGGTCAGTGCTGATAATTGAGAGGTCATTTGTGCGCAGGTAGCGCCATAGTTCTTGCTGGTGTCCCTCTTCTTTGGATCGCAGGGGTGTGGAGCAGACCCACTTTGCACCTTCAAAGCCTGGTTGCGAGAGGTGATCTTCGAGTGAGAGGTAGAGGTACTGGGGGCACGTCTCCCCGAATACGTTCCAGCCTTCATCTTTGGCGCCCTGCAAGACATTGACCGCTTGTTTCGCGGACATATGAACGATGTACAAGGGTGCGCCGGTCATCCGAGCCAACATGATCGCCCTATTTGTCGCCTCCGCTTCAGTTTCCCAAGGACGAGTGAGGGAGTGGTACTTCGGGTCCGTTTTGCCCTCGGCCAAGGCTTGGGCCACTAGAACATCAATAGCTATGCCATTCTCGGCATGCATCATGATCATGGAACCGTTGTTGACGGCCGTCTGCATGGCTCGAAGGATTTGACCATCGTCACTGTAGAAAACACCTGGGTAGGCCATGAACAGTTTGAAGCTGGTGATGCCTTCGTTGACGAGTTCGTCCATCGCTTTCAAAGAGTCATCATCGACTCCGCCAATTATTTGGTGAAAGGAGTAATCGATATGACAGTTTCCCGCTGCCTTGCCATGCCAGGTGGCGAGTCCATCTTGGACGCGCTCACCATATTTCTGAACAGCGAAGTCAATGATGGTGGTGGTACCACCCCACGCCGCGGCGCGAGTTCCAGTTTCGAATGTGTCCGATGCGAATGTGCCACCAAATGGGAGTTCCATGTGAGTGTGCGAGTCGATGCCACCGGGAATCACGTACTTATTTGTGGCATCGATAACGCGGTCCACGGAGTGTTCAATCTCAGAACCGAGTGTTGTGTCGCCTGGAGCAATGACAGCCGCAATTGTTTCCCCATCAATCAGGACATTGGCCAGTGATGTTCCAAGCGGAGTAACTACCGATCCATTCTTGATCAAAATCTTCATGGTGTCTGGACCTTTCTATGGGCGGACGAGATCGTCGTAGGCATCGGGGCGGCGGTCACGGTAGAACTGCCAGCGGGTGCGAACTGTTGTGATGAGCTCGAGATCCAAATCGCGCACGATGAGCTCAGATTTGTAGGCGTCACCTTTTTCGCCGACATAACTGCCCTCTGGGTCGATGAAATAGGACTGACCATAGAAGTCGTCATCGCCTAGATCTTCGATGCCCACTCGGTTAATTGCGCCCACGTAGTACTCGTTGGCCACGGCAGCGGCAGGTTGCTCGATCGACCAAAGGTATTGAGACAGACCACGGGAAGTTGCCGATGGATTGAACACAATTTGAGCGCCATTCAGGCCTAGTGCGCGCCAGCCTTCGGGGAAATGTCGGTCGTAACAGATGTAAACCCCAATTTTCCCGACCGCGGTATCAAAAACTGGGTAGCCCCCGTTGCCTGGGCGGAAGTAGAACTTCTCCCAAAAACCCTTGACATGTGGAATGTGCTGCTTGCGGTACTTGCCCAGATAGCTGCCATCAGCATCGACAACGGCGGCCGTGTTGTAGAGGAATCCCGGGCCTGCATCCTCGTACATGGGGAGGACCATGACCATTTCGAGTTCGCGGGCCAGTTTCTGGAATCTTTCAGTGGTGGGTCCTGGAATGGATTCAGCGTATTCGTAGAACTGAGCGTCCTGAACCTGGCAAAAGTACGGGCCGTAGAAAAGTTCTTGGAAACAAATGACTTTAACGCCTTGTGCCGCGGCTTCGCGTGCGTAGTCCTCGTGCTTCTGAATCATTGATTCTTTATCTCCGGTCCAGTCTGTCTGGACGAGAGCCGCTCTAACTGTTGTCATCTGATCCTCCATTGCCGCCCTGAATTGGCAGTTTTATTTTTGCAAACCTGTTGATGAAATTGTGTTATTCAATAGACTAGACGAAATCAATTGTGTTATACAGCGTTTTAACACATTCGTTACATCTCGCGGGACTGGCAGTCAGTCTCAGCGTGCTGCGAGGGGGTGAGATCCATGGCAATTGATTCTGTTTCACCGTTGGTCGCGGGAGTGGATGAGCCTCAGGATTTCATTGCCTCGCTACTCCTTACCTCTGATGACCGATCGGCCAAAGGCATTGCTGCCTCGGTGCACAGATTGATCACGGCAGGAATTATGCGCCCGGGGGACAGGCTGCCCACCGTCAGGGAAATCAGTGCCCAACTCGGGGTGAGTCCGGCAACCGTGAGTGAGGCCTGGCAGTCACTCACCTTGGTGGGCGCCCTCATCACGAGGGGTCGCGCGGGTACTTTTGTTGCCCTTTCGACCCCCGGAACAGGACCGAATCGGTACATGGGGCTGGGCGGTCCCCAGACCGCAGTGGGTTTGGACCTTTCACAGGGCACGCCCGACCCGGCACTTCTTCCATCGCTCTTATCAGCCGTTGAGCGAGTCACCCGCGGGCAGACCGAATGGTCAAGCAGTTATTTCGATGAACCGGTGTTAGGCACCCTGGATGATGAGTTGCGCCGCACGTGGCCTTTTGCTCCTGAGCGGATCACCGTGGTCGATGGGGCCCTTGACGCACTGTCTCGAATCATCGATCACGTTGTTTCCTTTGGTGACCGAATAGTTGTTGAATCACCTGGATTTCCACCATTGTTTGATCTTTTGGAGCGGGCTGGTGCACAAATGTTGGCCGTGTCCATGGACGAACAGGGGATCGTGCCAGATGAGTTGGCCCGGGCATTGGAGTTTGAACCTGCGGCCGTTTTCATCCAACCGCGGGCACAAAATCCCACGGGGACAAGCATGACGACGCTCAGATCATCCGAGTTAGCGCAGATTTTGAGTACTTCAGCCTGTTGGATCATTGAAGATGATCACAGCGGTGACATCGCACAGGCAGACGATGTGAGCATTGGACGATACATCCCAGAACGTTGCATTCACATTCGAAGTTATTCCAAGTCACATGGACCTGACTTACGCATCGCGGCGATTGGTGGCCCATCTGAAGTCATAGAAGCAGTCATTGCATCAAACATTGCTGTCATTGCCCAATGAAGCTCTTCACTACCTCCAGCAAACATAACTTTTTGTTTTCCATATTGAATTAATTCCATGGCATTACCAATTCCATGCCCGCTCGTTGCGCACGCCGAGCTAATTGTATAATTCACACCTTTGATTTTAAATGGAACTGCTAGAGTTGCAGAGGCAGTACTTGCCATAGTTCTTGGGACAATAAATGGACCCATCAATTTTGGAGTTTTAGCCCTAGTTTTATCTGCTGCTAAGATTACATTTTCAATTGAGGGCCCACCTGAACCCATTACAATTCCTGTTCTAAAATTACTTATATCTTTTTCCTCTAATCCAGAGTCTA
>JALRGY010000041.1 GCA_023253325.1 Candidatus Nanopelagicales bacterium
GACGTTTCTTCCGTTTCCTGCCGGTGGTGCGGAGCATCTGATCGCATTGAGATTGTCCTCCGGCCTGAGTTTGGCGGACCGGACAAGGAAGCGGCAGGAGACGGCGGGGTCTAGGCCCCGATCTGAGTCCGGTTCCTCCCCTTAAAGGTGGTCAATGTCAGGGGTCCCACATACCGTGCTGCCATGGTTATTGATTGCGGTACATGTGAGGTGGCGGGGTTGGCCTGTCAGGACTGTGTTGTGTCGGTGCTCTTAGGGGTACCTGAAGTGCCCCTCAAGGCTGAAGTCTCTGATGAGCATGTGGGGGCGTTATCGGTTTTGGCTGACTCTGGGCTTGTGCCCCCCTTGAGGCTGATTCCCTCACAAAAGGCGGGCTAATCCCGCTTTTAGGGGTCGCCGGAGGTGCGGACTGACATCAATCTGTTACCTTTTTGGCATATTCGGGAACGAGGCGCCCTCAGGCAACGTCGGAGGTACATCTCCCCCCAATTGAGTTGAGGGACAACTTTCTGGCGAATGAAGCCTGACCGAGCAAGTCGACAGGAGGACGTGTATGCGAAACCGTCACCTCCGACGCGCCATCTCCAGCATTGGGATCGCATCAGGTGTTGCTGGACTCCTCGTTTCAGGTTTTGTCGTAGCTCCGAGTGCGGGCGCCGTCAATCTTCAGCAAGTTCGCATGCAGGTCATGGATCTCCAGGGTAAGGCTGAAGCTGCCACAGAACGCTATAACGATGCCAGAAACCGACTTGGCGGCATTCAAAAGGAATTAGACACTCTCAAGGCCAAGGTCAAGCGGGAACGCAAGGAACTCAACCAAATCATGGGTTCGGTAGATGATCTTGCCCGCGCTACCTACACATCGGGCGGTATTGACTCTTCACTTCAGATCCTCCTAGCCGAGGACCCCAATGAATTCCTGTCCCAGGCAGCGGCACTTGATCAAGTGCAAAAAGGCCAAGCTGCTGCCATTCGTTCAACGCAGACCACGCGACTGAGGCTTGCCCAAACCGAAGCAGCGCTCGTTGACAAGGAATCAACTGCAAAAAAAATCCGCAGTGAAATGGGTGACGCCAAATCTGAGGCCAATAACCGCCTCCGCGAGGCCCAAGCAGTCTTGGCTGGGCTTGAGGCGGCAGAGCGTCGGCGTATTGCCCAAATGGCGGCAGACGAGCGAGCGGCTGCTTTGGCGGCAGCTCGCGCTGCTTCTCAGGCGATTAGTTCCGGGAGTTCATCGACCGGTGGCGGTTTTACCGGTGGCGGGCGGGTTGCTCGAGTTATCCAATATGCGTTATCGCAGGTTGGGGACCGCTATGTGGCTGCAGCCAGTGGACCTAGTTCCTTCGATTGTTCAGGTTTGACCATGGCCGCTTGGCGCCAAGCAGGTGTTTCACTGCCACATTACAGTCGCTCGCAGTACAGCATCACCCGACGAATCCCATTGAGCCAGGCACAACCTGGTGACCTAGTCTTCTATTTCGGTAGCGGGGCTCACCATGTTGGTCTTTACATTGGTGGCGGAAAAATGGTCCACGCAGCAAATCCCAGTAGCGGTGTTCTTGTATCCAACATCTTGGGGCCCTGGTACAACACGCGATTTAGCGGCATTGGCCGCGTTGGCTAAGAACGATTCTGTGAGCACAAGAAACTGGGCAAACCCAAAGGGTTTGCCCAGTTTGAATTTCTGAGGATTGGCTAGTTGTAAAGAGCGAAAATCTCAGCCTCATGGTCCTTCATGACTACATTGCGCTTGAGCTTCATTGAAGGGGTCATTTGGCCGGCCTCCTCGGTCCAGTCAAGGGGCAGAACCGTGAACTTTTTGATCGCCTCTGCATTGGAAACAGCTTTATTGGCTCCATCAACGGCCCCTTGAATTTCAGCCAACAGAACTTCGTCATTAACCAAGTCTGCGATCTGGGTGTCCTCAGGTCGACCCTGTTGCTTGAGCCATGCAGGGATAGCCTCGGGGTCAAGGGTGACAAGGGCGGCGATAAATGGTTGGGCGTCCCCGACCACCATGCACTGGCTGACAAGGTAGTTTGAACGCAGCCGATCTTCAAGGACGGCTGGCGCAACATTCTTTCCACCGGACGTGACAAGAAGTTCCTTCTTACGACCGGTGATTCGGACAAATCCACGGTCGTCGATCTCGCCTATGTCGCCTGAGTGGAACCAACCATCGGCTTCAAGAACCTCTGCCGAGGCTGCTGGGTTATTCCAGTAGCCAGCGAAAATTTGATCACCCGCAAGGAGGAGTTCGCCGTCTTCGGCAACCTTGACGCTTGCACCAGGAAACGGTTGGCCCACGGTTCCAATTGCCAATGCATTGGGTCGGTTAACGGTTGTTGACGCTGCAGTCTCAGTCAATCCGTATCCCTCAAGGATTGTTACGCCGATGCCGCGGAAGAAGTGTCCGAGGCGAGAGCCTAAAGGCGCACCGCCTGAAACGGCCCATTCGATCTTGCCACCCATAGCAGCCCGGATTTTGCTGTAAACCAATTTGTCAAAAATGGCGTGTTTGATTTTTAGCCCGATTCCTGCGCCACCTTCATCGATTGCCTCGCTGTATTCGATTGCAACCTTGGTCGCGCTCTCAAAGATGTGTCCTTTGCCGCCCGCGATGGCCTTCTGTTGCGATGAGTTAAAGATCTTTTCAAAAACACGGGGCACAGAGAGTACGAACGTTGGTTGGAAACTCCCCAAGAGTGGGAGTAGCTCCTTGACGTCTGGGGCGTGGCCCATGCGGACGCGAGCACGGACACAACCGAGTTGAATTGTGCGACCAAATACGTGAGCTATGGGAAGGAAAAGCAGGGTGGACGAATTGGGACTCAGGAAGACGTCGGAGAGACCTTGAACAATGTTGTCCACTTCAAACATGAAGTTTTTGTGAGTGATCATGCAACCTTTGGGGCGCCCCGTTGTTCCTGAGGTGTAAATGATGGTGGCAATTGTCTCCGGTTGCAGTGAGATGCGCCGTGCTTCGAGCTCGGAGTCGGAGACATCGACACCAGCACGCGAGAGAGTGTCAATTGCGCCATCGTCAAAAACCCAGACTCGCGTGACGTCGGGAAGGTCAACGGCTACTTCATCGAAAACTACTTTATTTGAATGCCGCTCGCAGAAAAGTGCAACTGCATTCGAGTCGGACAAAATCCATTGGACCTGTTCAGCTGACGAGGTTTCATAGACGGGGACGCTGATGCAGCCAGCCCACCAGATGGCGTAATCAACCAAGGTCCACTCATATCGAGTGCGCGACATGACAGCGATGCGGTCACCAGCTTGAATCCCGCTGGCGATGATTCCCTTGGCCACGGCTTTGACCTGGGACAGGAACTCTTCCGTGGAAACCCCGACCCAAGCATCGCCGCGGGGAATCGAGAAAACAATTTGGTGTGGATCCGTCGCGATATTTTCCAGGACGTGATCGGTCAGGTTACCTGAGGTAGGGGCGGGCACGATTGCCGGAATACTGAACTCCTTGAGCATGGCGGCGATACCTTTCGCTATTGAGATCGAGGACGCAAGTCATGGGGACAAGTCCACTTATGAGATCTGTTTGAGGGGGCTTCTTTGAGCGCTACGGTACGCGAATTCCTGGTGATTGGCTAGGGATCTCTGCTGAAGCCTTTCACCTTGATCTCTAGGGGTTATCGTTCTCCTATGACGAGTTCGACCCAGGTGGCCATTGATATTGCCGATGACACCTACATAGGGGCCAATATTTCGATGGTTTCCGCGGTTTTTCGTGACGAATCGCGCTGGCGCGCGTGGTGGCCTGATCGAATCTTGTCGGTCTACAACGACAGAGGCGAAAAGGGCCTTCGCTGGACGGTGACGGGCGAATTTATTGGATCATCTGAGGTGTGGCTTGAACAAGCCCATGCAGGAGTCGTTGTGCATTACTACCTGCGTGTTGATCCAACGGTCGAAGGCAGTACTACGCAGCGGCGTGATTTTACTGGTTCCCCCCGCGCACAACGGTATGTTTCGAAACTACGACACAGGCAAGTGACCTCGTGGAAGAGAATCATCTGGCAAATCAAAGATGACCTCGAATTAGGCACCGATCATTCGCACCACGGAGCCGCGTGAGTGTGCGCGTCCACATTGCCAGCGATGTTCACGGTGCAACGTCGGCGATAACGGCGGCTGCGACAGGCAGCGATGTCTTCGTGTGTCTGGGAGACCTAATCTTGTTCCTCGATTACGACGATCCGGGTCATGGAATTTATGCGGATCTGTTCGGTGAGGATTACGCCCGTACTTACATTGAGTTGCGCACCGGGAATAGATTCGATGAAGCCCGAGAGTTCAGCGCGAATGCATGGAAGGCCATTGGGGTGTCCAGTCAAGAGCAGCGTTGGGACGTACTCCAACAAAAGGTGCGTGAGCAATACGAGGTCATGTTTGAGGCGATGCCTGCCCCTGCGATCCTCACCTATGGCAATGTAGACGTCCCGGCACTCTGGCCGGAATTCATCAAAGCAGATCACCGCGTTCTTGACGGAGAGGTCATCGAGATGGATGGCAAGCGATGGGGCTTTTTGGGCGGAGGGTTGGTGAGTCCCATGCGCACACCATATGAATTGACTCCTGAGGAATATGCAACCAAGTTGCAAACGATGGGACAGGTGGATGTTCTATTCACGCATATTCCTCCTAGACATGAGCTCCTCAATTACGACACCGTGGCTAGGCGATTTGAGGTTGGAAGTTCAGCGTTGACGCAATACATTATCGAGTTCCAGCCTCGATATCACTTTTTTGGACACGTGCACCAACCATTGCGTTCTAGACTCCGAATTGGGAAAACTGAATGCATCAATGTAGGGCATTTTCACGGTCGTCAAACACCATTCGCGATAGATCTCTAATGGCCACGATTGATTAGGAGTACGGTTGGCTCATGGCCGAACAAACTCAATCAAGTATTTCAATAGATGCCACACCCGATCGAATCATGCAGGTTATTGCCGACCTTGAGGCGTACCCCCAATGGAGCGATGGAATTACGTCGGTCACTATTTTGAGCAAATTCGAAGAGGATGATCGCCCCGCCGATGCGCGCTTCACTTTGGCATCGGGTCCGATAAAGGACACCTACGAATTGGAATATGACTGGACGGGCAACAGTAAAGTCACATGGACACTCACCAAAGCTGAAATGTTGACGGCAATGGACGGTGAGTATGAACTCTCGGACAACGGTGATGGAACGACTACTGTTCATTATCGACTTTCAGTGGATGTCAAAATTCCCATGATTGGCATGCTCAAGCGCAAAGCGGAAAAAGTAATTGTCGATACTGCTCTCAAGGGACTGAAGCAGCGAGTCGAATCCGGAGCTTCTGCTTAAGCATCCATCATGGGCATACGATTTCTCTGTGGCGCAGCGGCCCACGAACTGGGGTTAAATTCAACTTCAGGGGAGCGTTCGCAAATTCCCGGTGCCTTGAAGAGGTTTATTTCTGCTCTACATGCGAACAATCATTTTGCGCAGCCCAGTCTTGATGTCGTTGACAACCTTTCATTGTTATCAAACCTCCATAGGTTTCCAGGACGTCAAGGTTCAGAACTCGTTGAATGGCAATCACTCTCGGGGTTAGTCAGTGCAGTTTCAGATCTTGATGCACTTCAACAGTTCTTAAATCAAATTGATTCAGCATCCTTTGCCATGTGGTGCGGCACTCACCAGTCTGAGGCTCGGCCCGCGTTGTTGGAGTTACAAGCTGAGCTGAAGAAAACACTTACTGCGCTCCGATCCGAGTCCACAAGCGTTATCTCAGTAATTGGGGCCTCTCACTTTTGTGTCGATCGGGAATGGCTCAACATTCAGCAGGCAGGTTTGTTGGGATTGCGCATTGACCAAGTTATTTTGGTATCAGATTCGTTGGTGAACTCACGCAAGCAAGAAGCATGGATTAAAAAACTCAGACGTGCGGGTGCGGGCTCAGTTGCGGTTATCCATGCACCCGAGCTTGGGAAATACTCCAAGAAATTTGGCAAAGGGACGCGTCGTGGCAAATGTCTTGTTCCAGGAGATGTGATGGACGCTGGTGATGGAAACTACGTCTATTCCATGACTATGAAGCGTGCCAGAAAAATACCTCTTAACGTTGGTGTTTTGGACAACGTCCTATTCATTGACTTGCAAGGGGTCCGCCGATCCATCGAGTTGCCAGCCGCATGTTCACGAATGACAGCTGACCGCGTGCATCTCGATGGCCAGGGAATCTCGCTTCATTTGACAGCGAGGAGGGAATTATGGCCAACTATGTAAATGAGAATCCGAGTGCACCAGAGGGTGAGCCATTAGGTCCATCAACGGACCAATCATCCAGCCAGTTACCAAACCAGTCTCACGAGGCACCCATGGAGCTGGCTGTTTGGCTGGAATCCTTGGGAACCCCCTCGTCCATCACAAACTTGATGCCAGCTGATTTGCGGTCGGTCGATATCGGAGCGTTCATGAGAATGCTGGGGGGAGTGGGAATTGAAACGAGTTCAAGCCAATCCAATGACCCGATCACTTCACAATTGGAACGGCAGCACATTCAATGGCTACCCGTCAGTCGGAGTTAGTCGGGGGACCTTGGTAAACCGAGGGTAGTTAGGCTCTGCTCCGTGGGAATTAGCGTCGGGGTCGACATCGGTGGCACCAAAATTCTGGCCGGCTTGGTGGACGATCATGGGGAAATCCTGACCAAAGTGCGCAAAAAGACGCCGAGAACGGATGCATCAGGTGTCCTTGAAGTCGTCGCAGAAGTTATCGACGAAACTATTGCAAATGTTGATGGGACCATTGCCGGAATTGGTGTCGCTATCGCCGGTCCTGTAGATCTATCCGGGTCGACCGTCCTTTTTGCCCCCAATTTGCAGTGGGCAGATGTTCCCGCGAGAGCAATCCTCGAAAATGCCACCAATCTTCCCGTACTCATTGAGAACGACGGAAATGCAGCGGCATGGGGCGAGGATGTTTATGGGGCGGGAGCAGGAGCCCAAAACGTTGTCACCGTCACTGTTGGGACTGGTATCGGCGGGGGTGTAATCCTCAATGGCGAATTACTTCGCGGCGCACACGGTGCTGCAGGCGAGATCGGTCACATGGGAGCGGTAGCGGACGGACTGCTGTGTGGATGCGGCCGCAAAGGCTGTTGGGAGCAGTACGCAAGTGGAAATGCTCTCGTTCGTGAGACCAGGAAACTTGCGGCTGAGAGACTCTTTGATGCTGGCATCTTGCTTTCACTCGGCGATGGAACACCCGAAGGTATCAAAGGTGAACACATCACTCAAGCCGCGATGGAAGGAGATCCCGTTGCAATGGCAGCGTTGGAATCCCTTGGCATGTGGTTGGGTCGAGGGCTGGCAAGTCTGACCGCTGTTCTAGACCCGGAAATGTTCATTATTGGAGGGGGCGTATCCGAGGCCGGTGACCTGCTACTCAACAGTGCTCGCACAACTCTGGCCGATCGCGTTATGGGGCGGGCTTACCGTCCAATCCCAACAATCAAAGCCGCAGAACTTGGCAATAAAGCCGGCATTGTAGGGGCAGCGGACCTTGCGCGCAGGAAGTTCTCAGCACTTAACTAGTTACTCGAGGAGACCACAGGCTGCCTCTCAGACGACGGCACCATCGCGTGTCTATGTGGCTTCTGGTCCCGTCAGACGACGGCACCATCGCCGAAATCCTCGCCTGGAGGCACGTGCTTGTCTCTGCGGGAAATGAGGAACGCGAAGCCGCCAATCGTTGCAACGAGACCTGCAACTGAAACCACGGTTCCAAGACCGAGGACATAGTTCCCCAGCATTGCAACTGGTCCACCAATTACTCCGGCCCACGCGAACCTGGCAATGGCGTCATCTGGGGCTTTTATTGGCGGTGGTTCTGGCGGCTCGTAACCCTCATCAAAATAGGCATCGATGTAGTCGGGTGATTCGTCAACAAGTTCTTGGGGCTCAGGATCCGGAGTGAATTGGGGACCCAGATCGACCTGTCCGCTCAGGTCGGCCACGATTGCATCCCAGACATTATTCTCTTCGGGAGTGATGTCACCATCTTTGTGCTCAGGCATGGTTACTTGCCAGAAATCTCATGTATGAAGTCAGCACTCATTGATTCAATGATGTGAGCATCGTTGTCGAGGGTTGCCACGTGATAGGAGTCATGGAGTATGACTTCACTCGTTGATGTGGAACTGACATGCGCGAGAATCCATTCGGCGTTGGATGCTTCAACAACGTGATCCTCTTCGCTGCGGAAAAGCAAAATGGGCTGGTCCACTCGAGCAATGTCTTCCTTGACAATTTTCCAAAGTTTGGACAGTGAGTGAGCGGCTTTTAATGGAATCTTGCCGTAGGCCACTTCATCCTGTCCGGGTTTCTTGATGTCATTTGAAATTCCTGGAAATGACTTAAGAACTCGCGAAATTGCGGGGAGCAGGTGTCGATCGGGTCGCTCGGAATGTACAGCCGCATTAACCAAAACTATCCCGGAAATTTCACTTCCGTGCTGCTCGGCGAGCCGGAGAGTCAAGGAGCCACCCATGGATAAACCAAACACGAAAATATGATCGCAACTGGATTTCAGAATTTGAAAATTTCGTTCCACTTCGGAATACCAGTCTTCCCAGGTGGTCAAATTCATGTCCTGCCAGCGGGAGCCGTGACCGGGCAGGCGGGGAACTCGAATGGTCCATCCGTGCTGGGCCATTGCTTTCGCCCACGGTGTCATTGAGGCAGGGGAACCCGTAAAGCCGTGGATCAGGAGCACTCCGGTGGAATTTCCATCGTGAAACCACGGTTCGGCGCCAGACATCAGCGGCATGAGATCTCCTTGTCTTAGTCGACACAACTTGATGTCCCCATTCTGTACCCTGCGGGTTTAGACAGCACCTACGCCATAGGCTCTGGGCTGACGCGATAAACCTGAGGGAGGTGCGGTGATGTTGTACTGGTTTTTGAAATACATCCTCATTGGACCGTGGCTCAAGGTGCTTTTTCGCCCCTGGCTGGAGGGTGAGGAATATATTCCTGAATCAGGTCCCCTCATCATGGCGAGTAATCACCTGTCTTTTTCCGATTCTTTCTTCCTGCCGCTCATGGTCAAGCGGCCAATGACCTTCCTAGCAAAAAGCGACTACTTCACAGGCAAGGGTGTTAAGGGTTTTTTCACCAGAATGTTTTTCAGTGGGGTGGGTCAACTTCCTGTTGATCGATCGGGTGGGAGGGCCTCGGAGGCGGCGATATTAACTGCACTTCAGGTTCTCGGCCGCGGAAATATTCTTGGCATATACCCAGAAGGAACTCGGTCACCAAATGGAATTCTTTATCGAGGCAAGACAGGTTTGGCTCGCATGGCACTTGAAGGTAACGCGCCGATCATGCCCGTTGCCATGATTAATACTTATGAGATTCAGCCACCGGGAACAATTCGGCCGCAGTTAATGCGTGTTGGCATTCGGTTTGGGAAGCCACTTGATTTTTCGCGGTATGAAGGATTAGAAGATGACCGATTCGTGCTTCGTTCTGTGACGGATGAAGTCATGTATGAGTTGATGACACTTTCAGGTCAGGAATATGTTGATATGTATGCAACACGTGCAAAGGAATTGATTTCAAAGGGCGAGCATGCAGACTCGCGTTCGGCATTACCAACCTGAATTCGCTTTGCCTAGTTCACCTAATGACTAGTCAACCCAATTGAGGGAGCGCACTACCGCGCGGCGCCACTGCAAGTGTTCTTGCGCGCGGTCAATTTGAGGAGTGAACTCTCCCAGGGTTTGAGCGCGTTGGGCTACTTCTTCCTTGGTTTGCCAAAAGCCCACCCCGAGACCCGCAAGGAATCCTGCTCCCAGCCCAGTTGTTTGGAGTTGCTGACTTGGCTTGACAGGAATGTTGATGAAGTCCGCTTGAAGCTGACACAGCAATTCATTTTCCGCGGCGCCGCCATCAACTGCTAGATATGGCAACTCGTGGGAACCTTCGGCGACCATCATGTCAACAACATCTTTTACTTCACAAGCGATCGCACTCAACGTCGCGCGGGCAATGTGAGCGCGAGTGGTTGCCCGGGTGATGCCGATGATGAGTCCGCGCGCATGTGGGTCCCAATCCGGGGCGGCGAGCCCGGTCAATGCTGGAACGAAAATGACGCCGCCCGAATCTTCCACCCCGCGAGCCAATTCCTCAATCTCGCTTGCGCTTTGAATGATTCCAAGTCCATCGCGCAACCACTGGACAGCAGCGCCCGTGACAAAAATTGAACCCTCGAGTGCAAATGCCCGCTCACCACCGGGCTCACCCAAAGCAACAGTTGTGAGTAACCCATGTGGCGACTGGACGATTTGAGCGCCCGTATGCATCAACAGAAAGGATCCGGTGCCATAGGTGCATTTGGCACTCCCCGCAGTGAAGCCACCATGACCAACGAGCGCTGCCTGTTGATCGCCGGCGATTCCGGCAATCGGAGCATCGATACCGAGAAAGACTTGTGGGTCTGTATGGGCAAGGACGCCGTACGAAGGAACAATCTCGGGAAGTGCACTGAGTGGTACGCCAAAAATATCGCATAACTCGCTGCTCCACGTACCTGATTCGATGTCATAGAGCAAAGTTCTTGAGGCGTTGGTGTGATCTGTGATGTGTTCGAGTCCACGAGTCATACGAGCGATCAAGTAAGAGTCGACGGTTCCAATGGCGACCCGTCCGCCCTCAACCTGAGCCCATGTATGCGAGTCATTCGCTTTAACCCAGGAAATCTTTGTGGCGCTGAAATAGGGGTCAAGACGTAGGCCCGTTAATTGGCGTACGCGATCCTCGAACCCTTGATCTTTCAATTCATCACATATGTCTGCGGTCCGGCGGTCTTGCCAGACAATTGCAGTTCTTGGTGATCCCAGAGTTTCCCGGTCCCAGAAGCAGATGGTCTCACGCTGGTTGGTAATCCCAACGGACACGATTTCCAGTTCGCTCCCGTGGAATTCGCGGAATGAAGTAAGCGCTGATTTGGTTGCGTCCAATGTTGCGGCCCAGATTTCAGCCAAGTCATGTTCAACCCAACCATCGAATGGGAAATGCTGGGGGAACTCTTGATAGCCCTGTGCGGTGATCACGCCATGGTGGTTAATGAGAAGGGCGGTCATGCCTGTCGTGCCGGCATCGATGGCCAGCACCTGGTCATGTGAACGCACGGACGGCACCGTCAAACTGTACTTGCAGGGCTCTGGCAACCAAAGGGTTTGTGATGATAGCGTTTACATATTGTTTCATTCCCGTGATTGAAATCCTGTGAAAGGTGTTGCAATGCGTGTTGGTGTGTTGACCGGTGGCGGAGATTGCCCTGGACTGAATGCTGTTATTCGAGCGGTTGTTCGCCGCGGCGTGCAGGAATACGGTTTTGAATTCGTTGGCTTCCGTGACGGATGGAAAGGCCCCCTTGAAGGTCTCACCATGGAGCTCAATATCGACACGGTTCGTGGAATCCTGCCGCGCGGTGGAACAATCCTTGGCTCCTCGCGCACCAACCCGATCAAGGTTGAGGGGGGAGTAGACAAAATCAAAAAGAACATGAGTGATCTTGGGCTTGATGCTCTTGTCGCTATCGGAGGAGAAGACACTCTCGGAGTTGCCACCGCCCTAACCGAAGTTGGTTTTCCAGTTGTCGGTGTGCCGAAAACTATTGATAACGACCTTAGCGGCACCGATTTCACATTTGGTTTTGATACGGCTGTCACCATTGCGACCGAGGCCATGGATCGCCTGCACACCACGGCCGAGTCACACCACCGAATTTTGATCTGCGAGGTCATGGGCCGTCATGCGGGGTGGATCGCCCTTCATTCGGGCATGGCAGCCGGTGCCAACGTTGTACTGGTCCCCGAAGTACCTTTTGATCTGGATGAGGTTGTCGGCTGGGTTAATTCACGGTTCGAAACAAACTACGCACCAATTATTTGTGTGGCCGAAGGCGCCGTGCCCAAGGACGGGGAGTTAATGTCCAAGGACGTTCCATTAGATGCATTCGGTCACGTCCAATTGGCCGGAATCGGCGAATGGTTGGCCAAAGCTTTAGAGGAGCGCACGGGTCACGAAGCCCGCACCACCGTGCTCGGCCACGTGCAGCGTGGCGGCACCCCAACGGCATTTGATCGCGTCCTTGCCACCCGTTTTGGTCTCAAGGCGATTGAATCGGTCAAAGAGGGTGCGTGGGGAACCATGGTTGGCCTCCAGGGCACTGACATTGTTCGAGTGCCATTAAAGGTAGCAACGGGAACCCTGAAAACGGTACCCATTGAGCGTTACCGCGAAGCCACTGCGTTCTTCGGCTAAGCCGCACCTCTAACCTACTCACATGCAATCACGTTCCGAAACCCCAATGGTCGTCGAATGGCCTGAGCTCGCAGCCGCTCAGCAGCCGCCGTGGCCCGATGCCGATGCCCTTGAGCAGTCTGTTGCAACCCTGCGACGCATGCCTCCATTGGTCTTCGCGGGGGAGTGTGATCAACTCACCAACCGTCTGGCTGCAGCATCTCGCGGTGAGGCTTTTGTCCTAACGGGTGGCGACTGCGCCGAGACATTCGAAGCAAATACTGCTGACTCAATCCGTGCCAGGCTCCAGACCGTCCTGCAGATGTCAGTGATCCTGACCTACGCAGCATCGCTGCCCGTTGTGAAAATGGGGAGACTGGCAGGTCAGTACTTCAAGCCGCGGAGCAAGACAATCGAGGTTCGTGAGGGGGTCGAGATGACCTCCTACCTGGGCGATGCAGTTAATGCGATCGAATTCGAGGCGGGTGCTCGCAGACCCGACCCGGAGAGGCTATTGCGGGCCTACCACGCTTCAGGCTCTGCATTAAATCTCGTGCGCGCTTTCACCATGGGTGGCTTTGCGGACTTGCGCCAGGTTCACGCGTGGAATCAAGACTTTGTGCGTGACTCGGTTGCCGGACAGCGTTATGAATTGATGGCTGCTGATATTGATCGTGCGTTGGCCTTCATGCACGCATGTGGCGCTGACCCTGAAGAATTCCAGCGGGTCGAGTTCTACGCGGCCCATGAAGCACTCTCCATGGACTACGAACGCGCACTCACTCGAATTGATTCTCGCACTGGTAATCCATATGACGTGTCAGGTCACTTCCTGTGGATCGGTGAGCGCACCCGTCAACTCGATGGCGCTCATGTTCACTTTGCCTCGACAATTTCGAATCCAATCGGCATGAAAGTTGGGCCGAGTGCCTCTCCTGAGGACATTGTTGAGGCAGCTCGCATCCTGAACCCGAACAACATTCCTGGCAGGCTCTCGTTGATCACGAGAATGGGTGCGCGAGAGGTCAAAGACAAGCTTCCAGCCATTGTTCAAAAGGTGGATGCAAGCGGAGTTCCAGTGGTGTGGGTCTGCGATCCCATGCACGGGAATACACGTGAGGCAGCCACAGGACACAAGACCCGACTTTTCGATGACGTAATCGCTGAAGTTGAGGGTTACTTCGAAGTTCACCGCAATCTTGGAACGTTCCCGGGTGGAATCCACATAGAGCTCACCGGAGACGATGTCACCGAGTGTGTGGGTGGCACGGGTGGGGTCGAAGAAAGTGACCTGCATCAGCGTTATGAGACCGCGTGCGATCCGCGTCTCAACCGTGAGCAGAGCTTGGAGCTCGCTTTCATGGTTGCTGACATGCTCATCAAGCGGTAAGCGCGCGTGTCGGATGAATGGCGTGGCACGGCCCGTACCCCGGGCGGTCCAATCCACTTCGCGGTTAATGAACCTTCGAACTCGCTAGTGTGGGCGAGTTATCAAGATCGTGACGGCAACCTGAAGTTGAGAAAGAAGTCCACATTCCACGACGCCTTCGCCGAGTACGCAGACGGAAATCTCAGCGCATTTGAGGGAATTACCGTTGTACAACACGGCACCGAATTTTCCGCTGCTGTTTATGATCGAATGCGTGAAATTCCACCGGGCACTGTTGAGACATATGGGCAACTCGCTGCGCGGGCAGGATTTCTGCGCGCCGCACGGGCCGTTGGAACGGTGTGCGCGCGTAATCAGGTGGCGTTGGTCATTCCATGTCATCGAGTTGTTTCCAGTAATGGGCTCGGTGGCTATGGATACGGTCCCGAAATCAAAATAGATTTGCTCGCACACGAGGGTGTTGATTACTAAATCGGTCCTTGGCTCGTTTGAACCCTAAATGATTCGAATTGTTACTACAGATCCCTTGGGTATCTCGGTACCCGGTGCTGGTGTCTGGCTAATAACTCTATTGAGCGGAGCCACCTCGCCCACCTGAACATTTGCCTGCAAGCCAAGTTTTTGGAGTGCCGCAATGGCTTTTTTGCGTGGCATATCCACCAAGTTTGGCACTGTGACAGGTGGTGGGCCTTTAGAAACAACGACATCAACTGTTGAACCAGAGTTCACAGTTGTTCCCGCTTTGGGTTTAACGGAGATGACTTTGTTCTTGTCAACACTTTCTGAGTAGGAGTCACTGCGCTTAACTTCTAAACCGAGTGCCGTGAGCGTCTCATTGGCCGCCTTTATTTTTGTGCCAACGACCTTGGGCACGTTGACGGGCTTGGGCCCTTTAGAAATAACGAGATCAACTCGGGTGTCAGGCTTGAGCTCAGAACCAATTTTTGGGTCAGTCTTGGCAACCAGTCCCTCGGGAATGTTGTCATCAAATGCCTCGGTGCGTCCTCCCAGTGCCAAGTTGGCCCCGGTTATTGCCGTGGTTGCAACTTCAGGGGTTTCCCCTTTGACATCGGGAACCAGATATCTCTCCGGACCTTGGGAAACCGAGGCGTTAATTGTCCCATCGGGGTTAATGCCGCCACCTGGTTCTGGATCCGTGCTAACAATTACACCGGCAGGGACTGTTTCACTGAATATGGATTCGCCGGCCTCGAGACTCAATTCGGTTGTGGCGATCGTGGTTTGAGCTTGTTCGAATGTCTGTCCAATGAGGTCAGGCGTCGCAATATTTGTGCCCGGACCCACGGCTAACCACCAGCCAGCAAAACCTGCGATGGCGATGGCGATCACCAGACCCAGGGTGACCAGGAGGCCCTTTTTGCGAGGTTTCTTGTCTGGGAATTCACGCGGGGAAAAGGGCTTTCCTGTCTCTGCTGTTTGGGAGTTTCCCAGTCGAGGGTCTTCACGGGAGACAACCAAGGTGTCCCGAACGTCAACGAATGGTCTGGGCGGCGGCAGGCTTTTGCGAATTCGGCGAACATCGGCGAGAAACTCGTAGGCAGTTTGGTATCTCAATGCCGGATCACGCCTTGTGGCCGAAAGCACGAGTGCATCAGCTTCACGGGGTATGTCTGCGCGAATACTTGTTGGTGCTGAGACATCACTGTTGACGTGTTTATAGGCGATTGATAGAGGGCTCTCTCCGGAGTGTGGAACGGTTCCCGTGATCATTTCGAAGAGCAGAATTCCGGTTGAGTAAATATCGGAGCGAGCATCAGCGTCGCCACTCTCAACCTGCTCAGGAGCGAGGTAGGTGACCGTTCCAATAATCATGCCCGCCGTTTGAGTTGACTCACTGCTGGCCACCGCACGGGCCAGGCCAAAGTCCGCAACTTTGACTCTGCCGTCATCGGAGATCAGGACGTTCTCGGGTTTGATGTCACGGTGCACAAAGCCGGCGCTGTGAGCGGCGTCAAGGGCTTCGATAACAGGGTCGAGGAGGACTAGCGACTGCTCAAGTGTCAGTGGACCATATTCGCTCAGAACATCGCGCAAAGTGCGACCCGGGATGTATTCCATGGCCAGGTAGACCTTGCCCTCTGATTCACCCTGGTCGTACACACCAACAACATGCGGGTGCGACAGTCTCGCGGCACTGCGAGCTTCGCGCTGGAATCTGGCAACAAAACCCGGGTCGCTGGCCAGGTGGGGGTGCATCACCTTGAGTGCGACCACTCGATCCAGCCTGAGGTCCGTTGCTATATAGACAGTGGCCATTCCACCGCGGGCAAGGAGTGAGGTCACCTGATACCGGTTATCGACCAACTGACCCACGAGGGAATCGGCACCGGATGCAGGGAAGTCCATTCTTGAGAGTCTATGGGGAATTTAAAGGGACACCGTGTTGCCACGCCTGCCTAAAACTTCGGCTGTTGCCAAGGCGATTCGATCAGGTAGGGGCCCTGAGATCAGGGGTAGGGGGGAGCCGTGGACTTGTTCAAAATCTGCTCGTGAATTGGCAATTAAGTGATGCATGTGCTCCCGCATGCGATGTCCATCGCGGAGTGGGTCGGCAACCCAGTCAAAATCAATGTCGCACCACAAGAGAATGTCGTATCTGAGCAATAGAGCAGGGTCGAATTCTGATGGATCAGCAAAATACAGCCGCGAGTACATGGAGGTTGTGATCGCTGCAGGATCGCACACCAGGATAGCGCCCGGATTGACCTCGGCAGCGTAGTCCTCCGCAGCAATTTGTCCGCGGAGAATTTCCACTTGGTCACCGAGTTCAGGTGTGCGACCGTGGCGCTCACACCATTCACGCAAATACTCGGGAACAACTATCGCATTCATGCCCAGGTCATTGAGTGCGCCCGCCAAGACGATGGCGAGTGTGGACTTGCCGGAGCTCTCGGCGCCTAGGAGGCCGATTCGCCGAACATCGGCCACTCGGCTGTGTTCATCGAGTGCACTCATGGACAACAGTTTAGAGTCAGGGTGTGCAGGTGAGTCAGTTCAGTTACGTGGCGGTTCTCGCATTTGTCATCGTCGGTTCAATCTGGCTCGAAGTTGCTCTGCGCACCCGAGTGCTCGTTCGGCCGCGGAGATTGGCACTGACCATCATCCCGGTGCTGGCGCCGTTCCTGTTGTGGGATGCCTATGC
>JALRGY010000042.1 GCA_023253325.1 Candidatus Nanopelagicales bacterium
CATGCTCGCTTGGAAAGTTGCTCCGGCACTTGCCACCGGCAACACGGTTGTTCTTAAGCCTGCTGAAACAACACCACTAACGGCCCTCCTCTTTGCCGAGATTTGCCAGCAGGCGGACCTGCCTCCTGGGGTTGTCAACATCATTACTGGAGCTGGTGAAACAGGTCGCATGCTTGTTGAGCACCCTGATGTCAACAAAGTTGCATTCACCGGGAGCACCGCCGTTGGTCAGTCAATCCAACGACAGGTTGCGGGCACCAATAAGCGTCTCACCCTTGAGCTGGGCGGGAAAGCTGCGAATGTTGTTTTCGACGACGCCCCGATAGACCAAGCCATTGAGGGAATCGTCAACGGCATCTACTTCAACCAAGGGCACGTTTGCTGCGCCGGCAGCAGGCTCTTGGTTCAAGAGAGCGTCGCCGAGCAAACAGTCGAATCCCTCAAGCGGCGCCTCCAAACACTTCGCCTCGGTGATCCACTCGATAAGAACACCGACATTGGTGCCATCAATTCGCGCGAACAACTCGACCGAATAGTTGAACTCACCCGAAGCGGCGACGACGAAGGTGCCGAGCGTTGGAGCCCAGACTGTGTGATCCCCGAAAAAGGCTTCTGGTTCGCGCCAACCGTCTTTACCAACGTCACCCAGGCGCACCGCATTGCACGGGAAGAGATCTTTGGGCCGGTACTCAGCGTTCTGACTTTCCGCACCCCTGATGAGGCTGTGGAGAAAGCAAACAACACCCCTTATGGTCTGAGCGCCGGTATTTGGACCGAGAAGGGGAGCCGAATTCTCTGGATGGCGAACAAAATGCGCGCTGGCGTTGTCTGGGCCAACACCTTCAACAGATTTGATCCCGCCAGCCCATTCGGTGGCTACAAAGAGTCCGGCTTTGGTCGCGAGGGTGGCGTCCAAGGTTTGGGTGCCTACCTCAACGTGGAGGATTCATCATGATGAACAGCAAGCCTGAGCGCGTTGAGGTCCGCAAGACCCACAAGCTTTTTGTTGGCGGGGCATTCCCCCGCAGTGAGTCCGGTCGCACCTATGAGGCGCTGGACACCAATGGTGAATTCCTGGCCAACATGGCCATGGCCAGCCGCAAGGATGCCCGCGATGCCGTCATCGCCGCTCGAACCGCGTTCGCCTCATGGTCAAAAGCCACGGCATATAACCGCGGTCAGGTGCTCTACCGGATCGCTGAAGTCATGGAAGGTCGCAAGGATCAATTCGTTGTCGACATTGAGCAGTGTGAAGGTGTCTCCAACAAGAAAGCACACAAGCAAGTGGATGCCGCCATCGATCGCATGGTGTGGTATGCCGGCTGGGCAGATAAGTACGCCCAAGTACTGGGAAACACGAACCCCGTTGCTGGGCCATTTTTCAACTTCAGCATCCCTGAACCCACGGGTGTTGTCGCTGCTGTTGCGCCCGACTCCCCCAGCCTTCTCGGGTTGGTCAGTGTCATCGCACCAATTGTCATGACAGGTAATTCTGTTATCGCGATTGCAAGTTACAAGAATCCCATCCCAGCGATCTCATTGAGCGAGTGCCTTGCGACGAGTGATGTTGTCGGCGGCAATATAAACATCCTCACCGGCGATCCCGCGGAAATCATGCCATGGCTTGCCAGTCATGCCGATGTGAATGCCCTTGACCTCACCGGTGTCACCGATCACCAGTTGCTCACTCAGCTCGAGGCGGAAGCGGCAGGAACGGTCAAGCGCGTGCGAACAGCACCGGCAGATCCAGACTTCTATGAAACTCCAACATTGTCCCGGGTGCGTGCGTTCACGGAGATCAAGACCGTGTGGCACCCCATGGGTGTCTAACCGGCTTTGTCATAGTCGCAAAGAGCGAGCATGAACCCCGGGCACCCTGATTTTCTGCCAGGAACGAAAGCGGAACTCATAACCGAGAATCTTCAACCACTCCTTGATCGATCCTTGCTCGGGGCCCACCACAGGTCATCTCGGGCGGTGCTCCATCACGGTCGCGTTATCGCTGCGATCATTATTAGCTTGCGAGAAGGCGATGCACCGTAAGGCGGGCCCTGGGTCTCGGAGATTTGGTGTGACCCACCATTTCAACATCAAGGAATTGGCAGAACACTCCTCACAAACGCAATTACAGCGCTCGCTGAGGACGGGTTCACAACCTTGGGTCTAGCGGTCAGCAATGGCAATGCTGCAATCAGCCTCTATCAATCAGTGGGTTTTGAGCCCGTCAGTGAGTCATGGACCATAAACCTTCCAAAGGTCCCCTAAAGTTTTTCCATGACCAAATCTCGCGTGTTCGCGATTACCGCTGCCATTTCCTGGTTTGCAATCGCCCTCGGTTTCGTGCTCAATGTGTTCGATGTCTACCCCGAAGCGGTCATTGAGCCTTACGCGTACGGTGACAATCCCAGTGGGTTTGCAGGAGTGATTGGTCGCACCATCGACTTTTTCAGTTACTTCACCTACGTGAGCAACATTGTCGTGGCAATCGTGCTGACCATGCTTGCGCGCAATGTGAAGCGCAAAGGTGCCATTTTTGCCACTCTTCGCATGGACTCACTTGTCATGATCTCTGTCACCGGCTTGGTCTACTACATTTTGCTCGCAGCAGATGCAAACCCCCAAGGCCTTCAAATTGTGACCAACGCACTCATCCACTACATCATTCCAGTGCTCACAATTGTCATCTGGCTCATGATCGGTCCACGAGGACTCTTTCGGCTCTCCACGGTGTTCGCTGCGCTCATCATCCCCGTCGCGTGGGCTTTATATGCCATGACCCGCGGCGCCATCATCAACGCCTACCCATACGGCTTTCTCAACGCCCAAGAGCTGGGCCTTGGAACAGCACTGACCAATATTCTTGGGGTCGCCATCCTTGGAATTATTCTTGGCCTGATCTATTGGATTATTGATATCCTGCTCAGCCGAAAAAATACACCTGCTGACATGTAGTTACTAACGGCTCATCCGCTCAACTAGTTCGCTATTAAGCACGGCATAACCTGGCTTTATTTGATTATTGATGATCTCCAGGCGCTCATCAAACCCGATGAAGGCGCTCTTCATCGCATTAACAGTGAGCCATTCCATGTCAGCTAATCCCCAACCAAAAGCCTGACTCAAAAGATCCATTTCATGTGACATGGATGTTCCCGACATCAGGCGGTTGTCCGTGTTGACCGTGACACGGAAGCCCAATTTGCGCAGCAGCCCAATGGGGTGAGACGCAATGGAGTCAGCGGCACCCGTTTGAACATTGGATGTTGGACACAGCTCCAATGGGATTCGCCGGTCACGGACATAGGCGGCCAACTTGCCAAGGGATGCCGAACCTGAGGAATCAACGGTGATGTCGTCCATGATTCGAACGCCGTGGCCCAAGCGGTCAGCACCGCACCACTGAATTGCCTCCCAGATCGATGGCAACCCGAATGCTTCACCCGCGTGAATGGTGAAGTGAGCATTCTCTCGGCGCAAGTATTCAAATGCATCAAGGTGACGGGTCGGCGGGAATCCTGCCTCTGCTCCCGCAATGTCGAAGCCAACAACACCACGATCTCGATATTCAACCGCGAGTTCAGCAATGTGACGTGAGTTAGCAGCCGTGCGCATCGCTGTCAGTAAAACCCCAACGCGAATTGTGCGACCCACTGCGGCAGCACCTGCAACACCCTCGGCAAAACCTGCAAGAACCGCCTCAATGATTTCGTGCTCATTCAAACCCTGTTCAATGTGCAACTCAGGCGCGAACCGCACCTCCGCGTACACAACGCCATCCGATGCCAAATCCTCTGCGCATTCACGCGCCACTCGGGTTAATGCGGGAATTGTCTGCATCACGCCAACCGTGTGCTTGAACGTTTTCAAATAACGCTCAAGCGAGCCAGAAAATGCGGCCTCAGAAAACCAGCGACCCAACGACTCGGCGTCATTGGCTGGTAAATCTGAATAACCAAACTCCGCAGCCAAGTCCAGAACTGTTTGCGGGCGAAGCCCCCCATCCAGGTGATCATGCAACAGCGCCTTGGGAGCCTGAATAATCAAGTCAAGGGGAACGGGACTGCTTGACGCGGCAGCTTTTAATGTCGGATCGGTAGTCATAGAGCAAACTTAGGGGCTTTATGCATACGATCAAAGTCCCCATGGCCCAACAACGCCTCGATTGCTCATACGCGGGCAACACGCGAACAAATATTTAGCCGACAAAATGGACATCCGCCTCGGCTGTATGGCAAAGTTTACCCGATCGTTTGAGCCTATTCCAACTAGTTGAGGTACCTGAATGCATGCGACACCTGAGCAGTCATTTGCATGGTTGCGTTACCGCATGGCGGCCATGGGCATAAATACTTTGGAGGAATTGGCGCACAGATGCGAATCCGACAAAGGAAACATCTCCAGAATATTTCACCAACAACAACGCCCTCGAGTTGACACTATCGAGCCCCTGGCACGTGGCCTTGAGGTGAGCGTTTATGAGCTCCTTGTGCGAATTGGCGCCGTCGATCCCTATGACTCTCGGCCCCCGATTGTCGAGCAGTCAGGCGGGAGCTACACATTTACTTGGCCTAAGCCGTAAATCCCGTATGCCTTTCCCACGCCTTAATCACAGACGGTCCCAGGTCGCCGAGTGTTTCTGCCACTTGGTCAACCTGAGCTCTGGATAATCCAGGGTGCACTGTGATCCGGGTGCCTTCGGGCTCAGCCTGCACTCGGAAAAATTTCTCCTGAGAGTCTTCTGGACCCCAATCGAAAACGACCTGTGGTTCTGTTGAATCTGGACTCATGCGCTCAGAATCCGTCCTGATAACGCTTGGTCGCCATGGATCCCCCCGCGAGCCATGCCAACCAACAGCGCAGTTAGCGCGTGAACCATGGCTGCATGTTGCATAAGCGCAACGTAGCACTATTGTCCTGCTTAGGTCTGCACAAGACATTTTGACTTGACACCAGTTGGTACATGACTGGGTCATGTACCGGGGTGAGGCACCGGAGGGAGGGAAACGAACGTGACGTATACGTCAAGTGAGCGTGGACTCACCACGTTCTTGCAGTACCTCAGTTCATTTCCCCCTACAGACCGTGTGACCCAGTCAATGATTCGCAGCCCCCTTGCCTCCTTTCACGCGCGTGCCTGCGACCTGTGGATACATGAAAATTACTTGTCATTGAGGCGAGTAGGAAATCACGGTCATGAGGATGACCAACAGCTCTACCAAAGAATCTCACTATCCGTAGAGGCCCCGATCACTCAGGCATTTGTGTCCGGCGACACCATCATCGTTCCACTCTCACAGGTTGTGCACCAATATCCATCATTGAGTATTGATGGTCCATTTTGGTCTGAGCTTCAACAAGAGAACGGTGACGGAGATCTGATCCATACTCCGATCATTTTCGAAGGCGCACCCATCGGGGTCTATACATTCCTCAGTGACCGGTTTAATGATTGGGGCCAAGAGAATCTTTTGAGACTCGATTCAATTGCTGCAGCTCTTGCCCTCTGGATGTCGCATCCTCGAAGTCGGTTGCTTGACCTGGCTCCCCCCCTATCAGCCATTGGGCTAACTTTGACTCCACGACAAGTGGAGATACTTGAGTTGGTACGCGAGGGAAAATCAAATGAAGCCATCAGTGCACATCTCGGTTTTTCGCAATCGACAATCAAGCAAGAATTGCTTCGCATCACCAAACGCCTGCGAGTGAATAATCGGCACGATGCGGTCGAACAGGCCACGCAACTCAATCTCTTGCATCCTTCTGGCCCACAGTAAGGCCCAGTATCCAGTCGACAGTACTTCAATCGAATATTTCCGCCCCCTAGAGTTCAGCCCATGGGAAAGGTCACGGCAGCGACGACAAGACTGTATGCCCGACGCTATGCCCTCGGAATCGGATTTTTCCTCATCCTGCTTGTTCCTGGGATCTTAATCGCGTCCTTTCTCGTTGGTGGGGCCGCAAGCGTTTTCCTCTTTGGGGCACTTCCTGTCGCCGTTGCATTTTTTGGCGGTGCGCGCAGGCAATCACTACTCGTTCTTGCGTTTATGACATTCACGGGAACCCTGGCGCGCGCATTCGATGGCTCACCACTTCCCTCGGCGCTTCTCGTTGGGCTCGCAGCATTAATCATTGGGCTCGCAGCACGTCGCGGGCTTTCCAGCCCAATCATGGAGGTCGGAATCGTTCTGGGGTTCCTCGTCATGAGCCCACCGGATTTGACCGATAAGGACTCGAGTGTTTTCTCAGCAATTGATCCGGTGATTGCCACCGCAGCACTCCTTGCACTCGGTGGCCTGTGGGCCTTCATTGTCGGCACGGTAGTTCACAAAAAAGCGCCGACCGTGCCCAAAAACAAGATCGCCGATCTATCGATTGTCTTGCCCTATGCACTCGCTCTGGCGTTCTCCACCGGAATCGTCACATTCCTACTGCTGGATTTCTCCGCGGGACACCTCGGCGCCTGGATGATTCTCACAATCTTTGTCGTGATGAAACCGAATTACGACGAAACCATGGAACACACCAAAGATCGAATCCAAGGAACTTTCGCTGGGACCGCCATCGCAATCATTGCAATCGAAATCCTGCACCTGCTGAATTCACAGCAGGGGCTTGTTCAGATCACCATGGCATTTCTCTTCATCGGCGTATCCATGGCCTATTTCGTGTCCGGGCCCTACTGGGTTTATGTGATGCTCTTGACTCCCGGGATTATTCTGATGGACTCAAATTCTGTTTCTGACCAGGACGATGTCGCACTGACAAGGATTGCTTTTACTCTGATCGGAATTGCTATCGCTCTCGGTATTGGCTTTCTGGTACAGCGCAGCGCCAAGGTGGTCACGAAACGACGTTCAACTACTCCGGGTCAATAACTGAAATATCCTCATCGGAGCGGTGAACGGTTTCGATGGAGAATGCAGGCACACAGATGGAGAAATAACTTACGCCCTCATCGGTGTGGTAGCGAACCCAATCTCCTGCTCGCGAGATTGCTGCCTGACCGGCTTTGACCAGCATGGGACCCTCTTCGCTTTCAATGGTGAGTGATCCACTTGTCACAATGGTGAACTCATCAAACTCTGGGACCTGTACGGGTTCATCCCACCCGGGCGGAGCAACCATGTGGGCGATGGAGACGGCATCGTCTCCCGTGGCCACGTGGCCAGCGAATTCCTCGATGACTTTGCCACCGGGAACAGGGATAAGGACGGGAGCTGGAATGAATTCAGGCATGGGCTCACCCTAGACGATGCGGTCAACGATCAACGGCAACCGATTGATTTCATTCGCGCTGCCGATCGTGACTGGTGATTCATCCAGGGCCTGCTGCGCCAATTCGAACCGCGCTTCTTCGTCGGTATACATGGTGAGCAGTGGTTCACCCGCTTCAACTTTTTCGCCCGGCTTCTTGTGCAGCATGATTCCGGCTCCGAGGCTGACCTGGTCTTCTTTGCGCGCTCGGCCCGCTCCCAAGCGCCAGGCCGCGATTCCCACCGCCAAAGCATTCATGGTGGTAATTGTTCCTGAGTCCGCTGCCGTGAGCGTGTGTTCGAATTTGGCTACCGGCAAGGGCGCGTCATTGTCGCCACCTTGTGCGGCAACCATCGCCTTCCACACATCAAATGCTTGACCATTGTCCAACTTCTCCGCTGGATCAACATCGATTCCTGCAAGTTGGAGCATCTCCCTGGCAAGGGTGATGGTGAGTTCTCGAACATCACTCGGTCCGCCTCCTTGAAGGACCTCAATACTCTCCTGAACTTCGAGTGCATTGCCAACTGCAAGCCCCAGGGGTACATCCATGGCCGTGATGAGTGCGGTTGTCTTAACTCCAGCGTCATTGCCCAGGTTCACCATTGTTCGGGCTAGTTCCCGGGCCATATTTGGATCCGACATAAATGCACCGTTGCCCGTTTTGACGTCAAGAACGAGGCCACCAGCACCCTCGGCGATTTTCTTACTCATAATGCTCGAGGCAATGAGGGGAATTGCTTCAACCGTTCCTGTGACGTCGCGCAACGCATAAAGTTTCTTGTCAGCAGGAGCAAGCCCTGGCCCAGCAGCACAAATGACAGCACCCACTTGCTTGAGAATTTGGTGCATCTCCTTATTGGTCAGATCAGCGCGCCAACCCTTGATGCTCTCCATTTTGTCCAGCGTGCCACCCGTGTGACCCAAACCTCGGCCCGAGAGTTGCGGGACCGCTGCTCCGCACGCTGCAACGAGGGGTGCGAGCGGCAGGGTGATTTTGTCGCCCACTCCGCCTGTCGAGTGCTTGTCCACCGTGGGCTGTGTCAAATCACTGAAGTCCATGCGCTCGCCACTATTGATCATGGCGTTGGTCCATTGCACAATCTCGCGTTGATCCATGCCATTGAGCAAAATAGCCATGGCCAGAGCCGCCATTTGTTCATCGGCAATTACTCCACGCGTATAAGCATCAATTGCCCAATTGATTTGTGGCTCAGTCAGAACGTTCTTGTCCCGCTTGGCACGAATGATGTCAACCGCGGCAAATGGTTCAACTTGATTGGTCGATGTCATGTGGTCAGAGTTCCTTACGGGTCTCTAGGTCCTCGGGACCGAATGCCTGCGGGAGGATGTCCTTGAGGGTTAACGTGCCTTCAGGCGTGGTGATTTGGGTGTCCGGCTTCCCGTTTTCCCATAACAGTTGGCGACACCTGCCACAGGGCATCAGTGAGTTTCCATGCTGATCAACACACGTAATCGCAATGAGTTTGCCACCACCACTGGCGTGAATCGCTGAGACCATGCCGCACTCGGCGCAGAGCCCGATGCCATAAGCGGCATTCTCAACATTGCAGCCAACAACTATGCGGCCATCGTCCATCAAGCCCGCGACACCCACTTTGAAACGTGAGTACGGTGCGTAGGCCTTTGCCATGATGTCTTCAGCGGCACGCTGCAGTTGTTCCCATTGGGCGTCAGTGATCATGGGATCAGTATCCCTTCCCGCTCTATTGCTTTTCAAATGGTTGACCATCGGCTGCCGGTGGGCGAGCACGCCCAACCAGACCGGCAACAACAATGATGGTGACCAAATAAGGCGTCATGGAGAGGAACTCGGTCGGGATTGGTGTGTTGATCAATGCGAGCTTTTGCTGCAGGGAATCGGAGAACCCAAAGATCAACGCCGCACCAAATGCACCGATGGGGTTCCAAGCACCAAAGATCATGGCCGCCAGTCCAATGAAACCGCGACCGCCCGTCATGCCCTCGTCAAAGCGACCGACCGTGCCAAGGGTGAACCATGCGCCGGCAAACCCGCCCACCATGCCACCGTAAATAACCGCGAGGTAGCGGGTTTTGGCAACGCTGATGCCCAATGAATCCGCTGCCTTGGGGTTTTCGCCCACGGATCGGGTGCGCAGCCCCCATCGGCTCCGGAACAACATGTAGGTGGTGAAGACAACCAGACCAAACATGCCATAAACAAGGATGGTTTGGTCAAAGAACATTGGTCCGAGGATGGGGATATCCCCCAGGATCGGGATCTTGATCGCTGGAAAGATTGGAGCGTCGTTCCACTCTGGTCTCTTGACCAACACCTGTGCGGTGAGAAATGACGTTAATCCCAGGACCAAAATGTTGATCACGACACCAATAATGATTTGGTCCACTCTGAAATTGATGGCGAGAAAGGCCAGCAAGAGCGCCAACATGCCACCCACGATTGTTGCGGAAATCAAACCAACCCAGCCACCCACGAGTGAGCCCATGACAACGCCAGTGAACGCGCCACCGAGCAGCATGCCCTCGATACCGATGTTCACAACACCCGCTCGTTCACACAAAATCCCGGACAGCGCGCCAAGGGCAATCGGTGTGCATCGCGCGATCGTTGAGACCAGCATGGAGATCAGCGAGAATTCTTGTCCCGCGGTGGCCCAAATCATTACTGCGACCACAAAGAGCGCAAAGGAAATTCCCAAGATTATGGTGGACTTGCTTTGGAAGCCTTTCAAGAATTGCGTTCCACCCAAGAAACCTAAGACAAGCGCCAAAATGTAAAGCGATCCCGTGCTGGGTACGGAGAGTGCGTCCAGTTGGAAACGGTCGTCAGGGAAACTCAACCCAAATGTTGCGTTGCCCTCCGCTGCCGGCGCCAATACAAACATAACCACGCCCGCAAGAATGAGAAGAATCACCCCAATAATTCGGGCACGGCGAATTTTGTTCTTGTTGAGCACCTTGGACTTCGACTCACCCGAGGTGTAACTCTCAACCGGTAACTCCTGGTAATCGCTGCCTTGATTACTCATGATGCCCACCCCTTGCTGATCTGTGTCGACGCTACGGGTGTTTTGAGTCGGTAAATTGCGGCAATCAGAGCCGGTGCAGCTACGAACATGATGATGAGTCCTTGGATGACAGCAATAAGGTCGATGCCCACATTGGCCGAAACCTGCATCTGCTGACCACCTGCACGCAGGCCGCCAAAGAGAATTGCGGCAGCGACCACGCCCCATGGGTTTGAGCGACCCAGAAGTGCAACGGCGATACCGTCAAAGCCAAGGTCTGCGGTAAAGCCGGGTGTGGCTCGGCCGAGGACTCCGAGAACCTGACCAGCGCCCGCGGTACCGGCAAGCGCACCTGCGATCATCATGACGAGGATGTAGACCCGAGTCACTGAGATACCTGCATAGCGAGCCGCGCTGGGATTAGCACCGACGGCTCTGAATTCGAAACCAATGGTGGTCCGGAATAACAGCCAGTAAATAAAGAATGCCGCGGCGAGAGCAACAAAGAGTCCCGCATGCACACGAAGCGCGGGGTCGACACTGCTCAAGAATGCCGGCAACTCTGCAGTGGCCTCCACATTCTTTGACACCGGATCATTTCGGCCTTCGCGCTGAAAAATCGAAGTTTTGAGAAAGTAATCCACCAGTCGGAGCGCGATGTAGTTGAGCATGATCGTAGTGATGACTTCATGTGCGCCAGTTTTGGCTTTCAGGATTCCGGGGACGAAACCATAAATCGCACCGCCCACGATTCCAGCAAGAACGGCAAGAGGCAGGTGAATGTACAAGGGCAGTCCAGTTATGGAGAAGCCGACCCAAACCGCAAACATTCCACCGATGAGTGCTTGACCTTCAGCACCGATGTTGAACAGCCCCGCACGAAATGCAAGGGCAACCGAAAGCCCCGACAGAATCAGTGGTGTTGCGGCAGTCAAAGTCTCAGAGATAGCACGCAAGGATCCGACTGAACCTTGTAGCAGCGCCTTGTAGGCCTCCATGGCATCGCTGAAACTCGAGCCGGTCACCATGATGATGACAACCCCGATAATCAGTGCAGTGAGGACAGCAAGTGCGGGAATTAAAAGTGCGGTGCGCCAGTCGGTAGCGGTGGCCAGCCGTTGAGTGAAGCCTCGCTCCTTTGGATTAACCAGCTCATTTTTCTCTTCAGCGGTCAGGTTTTTGTTCATGCCGCCTGCCCTGCCATGTAGAGACCAACTTCCGTCGGTGAGGTATCAGCGGTATTCAACTCCGCAACGATCCGACCATCAAACATGACCACGATGCGATCCGCTAAGGCGAAGATTTCATCGAGTTCGGTTGACACTACGAGGATGGCAACGCCTTCATCGCGCTTTTTCACGATTTGCTCGTGAATGTATTCAATAGAGCCAACATCGATGCCGCGCGTGGGTTGAGCACACAGGACTAATGGAACATCGCGGCTGAACTCCCTAGCCACGATCATTTTCTGGGCATTGCCGCCAGACAGTGCTCCACCGGTGTTCTCAATGTGCGGTGGTCGAACGTCGTAGTCTTTGACCAAAACTCGGGCCGCTTCATCGATTGCCTGACGCTGCATTCGGATTCCTTTGGAGAACGGTTTTTCATAATAGGAGTCAAGAACCAGATTTTCTGCCAAGGTGAACGATCCAATCATTCCCATGTGATTTCGGTCTTCAGGTACGTGGGCAACCCCGTCCTTGTGAATATCGCGAGGACTCGAGCCCGCCATGTCCTGGCCTTTCAGTCGAATTGCACCGCTGGCCAGTGGGATAAGCCCCGTAATGACCTCCACGAGTTCGGTCTGTCCATTGCCCTGGATGCCGGCAACACCAACAATTTCACCTGACCGCACCTGCATGTCAATGGAGTCGAGGATCGGTCGGCCATAGTCATCCATCACCGAAACTCCAGCCATGTCGAGGACGACCTCGCCGGGATTAGCCAACGATTTCTTGACCGTTAAGTCGATGTCGCGGCCCACCATCAGGCTCGCAAGTTCTTCTTGTGTTGTCGTCTTGGGATCAGCGTTGCCCACAACCTTTCCTCCTCGCAAGACCGTGATGTCGTCGGCGATTGCGAGTGCTTCCTTGAGCTTGTGAGTGATAAAAATAATGGTTGCACCGCGTGACTTCAGTTCATGGACGATGCCAAAGAACTCGGTGACTTCCTGTGGGGTGAGCACTGCTGTCGGCTCATCAAAAACCAGAATCTTGGCGCCTCGCAATAACACTTTGATGATTTCAACTCGCTGCTGCAAACCGACGGGGAGATCCTCGATCAGCGCTTTGGGGTCAACCGCCAGGCCATACTTCTTTGAAATTTCCTCGACTTCTTTATTTGCTTTCTTGCGGTTGAGAATGTTTCCAGCAAATGTGGGTTCGACCCCGAGGACAACATTTTCCGCGACAGTGAAAACCGGCACCAACATAAAGTGCTGGTGCACCATTCCGATTCCGGCTTTAATTGCATCCCCTGGATCAGCAAAGTGTTGTTGCTTGCCATCAATGATTATCTCGCCAGCATCGGGTCGATAGATGCCAGAGAGAATATTCATCAGGGTGCTTTTACCTGCACCATTTTCACCGATCAAAGCAAGAACTTTGCCGGAACGGGCCGTGAGGGAGACATCGTCATTCGCCAACACACCAGGAAATCTCTTGGTGATTCCGCGTAACTCAAGTTCCACGAATCCGGGCTCCTCTCGAATGCTTTTTGCTTGACATCGCATCGTAACGGTTTCGCATGAAGAAGGGGCCTGAATTAATCAGGCCCCTCCCCCAGCAATGCGCCCTTTGAGCGCACTTGTCAATCTGTAGTGCAGTGACTAGCCCTTGGTGCTGATGGAGCCATCAACGATGCCTGCACGGATGGTCTCAATCTGAGCCTGCAGTTCGGCAGGAACGACTGATGCCATGTCGTGGTAGTCAGCAATGTTGACGCCACCGTTTTCCAAGGTACCCACTGTTACGCCACCTTCGAAGGTGCCATCAACAACTGCCTTGATTGCGTTGAATGTTGTGACATCCATTTCCTTGAGCACGGAGGTGAGGTACACCCCTGAGTTGGCTGTATCAGAAACGTACTGGTCGCTATCAACGCCGATGATCATCAGCTTGTCGGTGCCGAGTTCGCTGGCAAGTGCTGCCGAGCCGAGGCCAACTGGGCCTGCTACTGGCATAACAATGTCCGCGCCTTCGTCAACGAGGTTTTGAGCGAATGTACGACCATCATCGAGGGACTCAAAGTTCTCGGTGAACAGGCCGGACTGTGTTGCTGGATCCCAGCCGAGGACCTCAACGCTGGTTCCGTTGTCCGCGTTGTACTTCTGGACGCCGTAGTAGAAACCGTCCATGAAGACTGTCACTGGTGGAATGTTGATGCCACCGAAGGTGCCGACCTTGCCACTCTTGGACACGCCTGCTGCAAGGTAGCCAGCGAGGAATGCAGCTTCATCGGTGTTGAACACCTGGCCGAGAACGTTGTTGTTTGCAATGTCGCCATCTGCGTATGCGTAGTCAACAATGGTGAATGGGATGTCTGGGTTAGCGTTTGCTGCTTCCATCGTTGCGTCACCCAGCAAGAAGCCGACGGTAACAATGATGCCGCAACCCTGGTCAACGAATGATTGGATGTTGGGCATGTAATCAGTCTCGGCTTGTGACTCAAGAACGATTGCTTCAACACCAAGTTGATCTGCTGCATCGGTGACACCCTTGTATGCCTTCTGGTTGAAGCCCTTGTCGTCGACACCGCCGACGTCAGTTACTTCACATGCCTTCATGGCATCCATGGGTGCTTCTTCAGACGCTTCTTCTGAAGGTGCTTCAGACGCTGACTCTGCAGCAGTTTCGCTCGCTGTAGCGGCTGTATCTTCTGTTGAATCGCTCGAGCTGCAACCAGCCAGAGCCAGGGCGGCAACGGTAATGACCGCGGCACCCAACTTGAAATTGCGCTTCAATGTATCTCCTATTTATCTAATATCTGCGTTTTCTGACACCCCGTTTATATGGTGCCCGAAAAAAACAGGCTTGTGATCACGCTGTGAGCCTAGCCCCTAATTATCACGAATGAGTGGCCAGTCGGCTCATTAACAGGGTTACAAATTGGTCACGGTTGATATCGGTGCCAACATACGTATTGGGTGCCTTGTCCGTTACTGAATAAACGTCAACGACGGTGCGCCCCAACGTTAATTCCGAGGATGTTTCTACTGTGACGTTTGTGAAAATAGTTGTCACAAGTGACGGATCAATGAGGTGCGCGATTGTGACCGCATCGTGAATTGGCGCACCAGGCCATTCAAATCGCTCTTGATGGAAGCCCACAAAATGGTCGAGCAACTCGGCCACGAATTCGCCGCAGGAACCGGTCCCACGGAGTTCATTGGCATGGGAGCCGTCTAGCCATGCCTCATGGGTGACCTCGAGTCCGATCATCGTCTTTTTTATGGATGAATTCATCACAATCTCTGCAGCCTCGGGATCCACCAAAATGTTAAATTCTGCGGCCGGCGTCCAGTTACCCAATTCAATCGCGCCACCCATAAACACGAGTTCGGCGATTTTCTGGTGCAGGTGCGGCAACTCGGTCACGACAGCTGCCATGTTGGTGAGGGGTCCAGTCGCTACCAGGGTTATCGGCTCTGGGGCGTCATTCAAAATATTTTCGATGAATTCGAGTGCGGACCCATCATTGGCGGAGCGGCTCGGAGCCGCAGGGACTGGACCGTCGAGCCCGCCATCGCCGTGCATAGAGGCAGCGGTGCGCAGTTCTCGAACCAGTGGCTTGCCCGCGCCAACATGCACCGGAATGTCCGGGCGATTGACCATATCGAGGACAATGAGGGCATTACGCGTGGTGTTTTCCACCAAAGAATTTCCCGCGACGGTCGTTACACCTAGCAACTCCAGCTCTGGGCTGGCTGTTGCGAGCATGATTGCTAATGCGTCATCGTGGCCGGGGTCGCAGTCAAGGATGATTTTGCGAGCATTATTTTCAGACATGTGAGCACATTAGGCCACGTAAAAAAGCACGTTAACGGCCACGCCCGTGACTAAGCTTCTTTTTCGCAATATTGCACGCGTGCAATATTGCACTAAGAGGTGCGCAATCCGGCGGCTAGACCCGCTTGAAAATCAGTGCGCGTTTTACTTCCTGTATTGCCTTGGTCACTTCAATTCCACGGGGGCATGCGTCCGTGCAGTTGAACGTGGTGCGGCAGCGCCAGACCCCCTCTTTCTCATTGAGCACTTCCAGGCGAGCCTCTGACCCTGCATCGCGGGAATCGAAGATGAACCTGTGGGCAGCAACAATCGCGGCCGGTCCAAAGTAGGCCTCGTCAGTCCAGAAAACTGGGCAGGAAGTTGTGCAGCATGCGCACAAAATGCATTTGGTGGTGTCATCAAAGCGCGCGCGATCCTCAGCGGATTGGATGCGCTCTTTGGTCGGCTCGTGGCCTTCAGGTATGAGGAACGGGAGTACTTGGCGGTACGCAGCAAAGAACGGCTCCATGTCGACCACAAGATCCTTTTCCAGTGGCAGACCTTTAATGGCTTCAACGGTGATGACCTTGGAAATATCAAGGTCCTTGACCAACGTCTTACAGGCAAGGCGGTTGCGACCATTGATGCGCATAGCATCGGAGCCGCAAATCCCGTGACCGCAGGAACGGCGGAAAGTTAGAGAGCCGTCGAGTTCAGATTTGATTTTCTCCAGAGCCGTGAGAACTCGATCCGTTGGGTAGAGGGCGACGGTGTAGTCCTCCCAGTGTGGTTCTTGATCGTATTCCGGGCGATAGCGACGAATGCGGAAGGTGACATCTGTTGCCACGGGAACAACTGTTTCAGGAACAACAACGACGGCGGTGCTTGACGGCTCGGTAACAGTGTCGACACTCATCAGTACTTGCGCTCCATTGGCTCGTAACGGGTCATGGACACAGGCTTGTATTCCAATGAGACAAACTCTTCACCCTCGGCGTTGACCTTTCGGCTTGCCATCGTGTGACGCATGAAGTTGACATCGTCGCGGTGCGGGTAGTCCTCGCGGGCGTGACCGCCGCGGGACTCTTTGCGCTCTAGCGCGCTGGCTACGAGTACCTCAGCGAGATCAAGAAGGAATCCAAGTTCAATTGCCTCGAGTAGATCCGTGTTGTAGCGCGTGCCTTTGTCTTGGATGGACACGTTCTTGTAGCGCTCGCGCAAAACGTGAACGTCGTTCAGTGCCTGCTTGAGCGTGACCTCTGTGCGGTAGACCTGTGCGTTCATGTCCATGGTCTCCTGCAGTTCCCTGCGCAGTGGTGCAACGCGCTCGGTCCCATTGGATGAGCGGAGCATTTCGACCATGGTGATTGTTTGACCCTGAGAGTCATTGGGCAATTCCACATGCTTGACCGAATTGGCGTACTCGGCCGCGGCGATGCCTGCACGACGACCAAACACGTTGATGTCGAGGAGGGAATTGGTGCCGAGTCGGTTAGCGCCATGGACGGATACGCAGGCGCACTCGCCCGCGGCGAATAGACCTGGGACCACGTGGTCGTTGT
>JALRGY010000043.1 GCA_023253325.1 Candidatus Nanopelagicales bacterium
GGATGCGCCACGAAAAACTAGTGTCCTGATCGAGAACATTCAATGTGCCATCGAGCATTCGCACCTGCCACCGAGATATTGACCCGGCAAGACCAACTCCAGCGGCCTTTCCCGCTGCTTCTTTGGCACACATCAAGTCCAACGCGGTGAATGAATATGCACGAATCATTTCTTTTTCCTCATCAGACAATCTGGATGCAATGCGGTCAACATTGCGATCGGTTCGTTCCACATCGATTCCAATGCCGCCCAATTGCTTGGGTGCAGTCACAGCACATGCAACTCTCCAGGTGTGCGCGATCGAAATCTGCATTCCACTCATGGCATTACCGCCACCAATCCAAAGGGGGGCACCGAGTTCGGAATAGGAGAATTCACCCAAGGCTTCAATTCCCAGTCCACGCAGGGCTGAGCGAGCACAATCTTTGCCGAGCGCGCTCAGTGCCTCACGATCACTACTGGGGGCAATCGCGCAGCACGCAACAAGATTCGGTTCTCGCAGGACACTGATAATTTCGGCAACTTTATGTGAATCACCCACGGGCCTAGTCTGCCGCCGAAAAGAATAAAAGCGCAGACGCCCCACTACCCAGTCCTGACGAACGTTGGGAATCTACGCCATGGCATAGTTGGACACCAATTTCACCGGGGTTCGCTCCATGAAGCAAGTTCACCGAATAGGAGAATTCAGTGCCGGGCACGGTCAAGCAGGAGCAAGACTTTACTGACTATGCCTACGGCCTTTTGGCCGATCTGAATACCTACCTTGCCAAGCGCATGGAGTCAATTCAAAATGCGCAGTCCACTGGCACCGGTCAGGATGATCTGGAACGAGAAGCCCATTCGGACAATCTCCGCTCTCAGATAATTTCCGCGGAGGCCGCATGCAATCGCCTCTATTTTGGCCGTATCGATTCAGATGACCTAGAGGTTCACCGAATTGGGCGCATCGGCCTACGCACCCCCGATGGAGACATGGCGCTCATCGACTGGCGTGCTCCAAATGCCGCGCCCTTTTATCAAGCAACCACCGCCAACCGCATGAACACGACTTTGCGTCGCAGAATCTCAACAAAATTAATTGATGGCCAGAATGTCGTTACCCATGTAGATGACGAATGGCTCACCGAACCCGGTGAAGGGAGCTACCAAGCAGCCCAAGACTCTGTCGCAGCTCCACGGGATGGCCGCATGGCGGACATTTTGGCGACCATTGCCGCAGATCAGGACACCATTATTCGAAGCCCGCTGAACCAGGTAACCGTTGTTCAAGGCGGCCCTGGAACAGGGAAAACCGTTGTTGCTCTGCATCGAGCTGCCTGGCTCCTCTATACACATCGAGAGCGCCTGGCCAAGGACGCAATTTTGATCATTGGACCCAGCGCTGCCTTCTTACGCTACATCGATCAGGTCCTTCCAAGTTTGGGTGAAACAGACATTGTTCTTTTGACACCCGGACAACTGTTTCCAGGGATAAGCGCAACCGCTGAGGATTCCGTCCAAGTATCCGCTATCAAAGGTCACGCATCGATGGCCCAAGTAATTGAACGAGCAGTCATGCTGTGGCCGCGAGTGCCAGATACGGATATTTCGATTCAAACCGAGGGCGGCACGATACTTAAATTGACGCGAGGTCAAATTCGAGAATCGCGCAAATCCCTGAGCAAGCGTGCGAATTATCACGTGAATCGAGAAAATTTCCTGAAACGACTACTTGACCACATGGCTAGAAACATTGCTCATTCTCAAGGGGATGAACAGCCGGATCAGGAAACAAAGGCCGACCTAATCCTTGATTTCATTGATGATCGCAACGTTCGGCGAGTTCTCAACTTGATGTGGATGCCAACTAACGCCGAGAAAGTCATTACTAAACTTTTCACTGACTCAGATTTCCTGGCTCAATGCGCTGATGGAGTACTCGGTCCAGCAGCACAAAGCCTTCTTCTGCGGGAGCGGAACTCCCAATGGACCGTGGATGATGTTCCCCTCCTGGATGAATGCGCAGACCTACTTGGCGAATGGATTCGCCCCAAGGCTCGGTCCCAGGAAAGCAATGAATACCGCGAACTCAACACTGCAGATATGCATATCGGGCATCGCGATACATCGGGTTATTCGGGTGCCACCGTCGCCGAACGTGCCTATCTAGACAGGGAATGGGTTTACGGGCACATTGTTGTTGATGAAGCGCAGGAATTGAGCGAGATGGCGTGGAGGGCCATCTCGCGACGTTCCGTGCGCAAGTCCTTGACCATAGTTGGCGACCTGCAGCAAAGTTCCCATCCCGCGGGCGCACGCACATGGGAATCTGCCCTGGAATGGGCCAAGGACAAGCTCGTGATTCATAGCCTCAATGTCACTTATCGAATTACCGCTGAAACGGTTGATACCGCATCGAGGGAACTTATTCAGGCAGGCGGAGTTGCCCCTGAACTTGTGTCCATTAGAAATGGGGACCCGACATCAGAAGTGAGTCTGGACCCTGATGACTTTGTGGATTACATACTCACCAACACACAAGACCTTGACGGTCGAGCTTGCGTTATTGCTCCAGACTCTACATTTGCTGAGTGGAAAGCGGTGCTTGAAAACACCTCTAACCCTGACTTTGGATTTGGCGCGCTCGCCCTTGACTCGAAGATTGCAGTTTTAAGTGCGCGTGAAACTAAAGGCCTTGAATTTGACACAGTGTTTGTGCTTGATCCACACAGAATTCGAGCCCAGGGCGTTCGAGGCTCCGATATTTTTGTTGCATGTACCCGAGCAACGCATCGCCTGCATTTAATAAAACCCCAACAGTAAGCATCAACAGTCATGGTTGGCGTAGGCTCGACTCTGTAGATTCACGCCCACTAGTCGAGGGGAATCAATATGAATTCACCTAACACCAGGTGGCCAAGACGCGTGTACCAAGAGGGCACTGAACCAGATCCACGATTTTCGCTAGCAAATGAAAGAACTTTCCTCGCATGGATTCGAACTGGACTCGCCTTCATCGCAGGGGGTATTGCACTCAATGCATTCACCGTCACTATCGACCCCACCATGAAGAAATGGCTATCCATCGCCGCGTTGGGGCTGGGAGGCCTGCTCGCGCTGTGGGCATGGCTCTCATGGGCTCGCGTGGAAAGGGCCATTCGAGCTAAGCGACCACTGCCCCACTCCCCCGGATTAATTCTTCTCTCTGGCGCCGTATTCAGCGTGGCTGTGATCGCAGCCATCGCATTTCTCTAAGGCACGCGCATGGACGATGAAACACCTCAACGCCCGGGACTAGACGAGGGTATGCCTCAGGAACGCACCCTGCTGTCGTGGCGACGCACAGCTTTGACTCTCTCCATTGCTACCTTTGCGCTCGCTCGATTAGCTCTCGACCAGTCACCATTGTTAGCCGCAATTCTCATTTTAATCGCAATCGCGGTGATCATGGCTGCCACGATTTACCCAGCAATGAACAACTTCGCAGGCTCAGTCAAAAACTCAACTGGAATCACAACCGCACTCCTCACAATCGCGACCTGCTCACTCGCAGCGACGGAAATAATTCTCATTTTTTAGGAGTGACTCCAGCTATTGAAGCTTAGAAGCCAATGGAGTCCAGTCATAAACAACCTGTGTACGCAACAAAACATCCTGGATGGACCTGTTGTTACGGTTGATGATCGCCCAACCAAGGCCCACAGGGAATACCACAGAAAATAGGGCCCTCAACGCTGAAGGTCCCAGTGACAGGGATTCTCCAGAAATCATTTGAACGCGGAGACCCATGAGCAAGTTGCCCAAGGTCTTGCCTCCCGTGGCCCATGACCACGTCCAGTAAAACCACATTAAAACGTACCCAATGATGAGAAGGGGCACTCCCGATAGTTGAGGGATGTCATAAAAAACACTCAACACATACCGCATGAAAACCCACAAACCATAAGCACATAAAACGAACATAGCGATGAGCGCTATGTCGACTAAGACCGAAATGAAACGTGAAGTGAAGCCAGCCGTCATTCCCTGGATATTGCGGGCTCGTTCAGGAATGGTGTTGAACTTCAGAGGCTCTCCAGCCCAATGCGTACTCCTGAATTCTTTAAATGAACTCATAAATTTTTCGAATCCTTAGAATCCATAGCCTGATCAAGTTCCTGCGCACGAGTTTTCTTACGAAATAGAACTCGATCAACCACTGTGCTGAGGAAATTATCTGTTTCCAATGCTTGGAACCGTAGAAGTCCCAAAATGTCATCTGCGACGCCTCCCGTGCTCTCGCGCACGAGAGTGGGTAAGTCAATTTCCTCGATGACGTAGTCCGCGATCTCAGTCATGGGAATGCGATCGATGATCGGGTCGAGCTGTGTTTGCGCCACAATCGCGTTGACGTCCACGTTTTTGAGCACGATCTCAGTGAGATCAACGCGCGAGATAATTGCGCTAAAGAGTGGGGGGACAACGCGGTCAAGAACCTCATTGGTTGCACTTTTTGACGCCTCTGATGCAAGTTGCACGCATGTCTCGGCAGTGAACTTTGTGAGCCCGACCAAATTTTCAACCGTCGATGTGGCCGCCGAAACTAACGGGTAAAGGGCCCCAGCGCTCATCGGCACAGTCACCGAGACGTCGATCTCCTCACGCATTAGGACATCATTGCGCACCGTGCCCTGCCGCGCCATGGGGAGGTCTCAGGCGACTAGTTTGGCGCATTTGCCCCTCATAAGCGAAAGTACGCAGGCCCTCAGAACTTACTCCGCGGCTAACGGGCCATTCTTGGCTTCAGGGAAATAATTTTGCCCAATGCCACTCGTGCGCTTGGGCACCATCACAGACCTGAACCAGGAAACTATTTCGTCGCCATCTTGGTTTAAACCACGAGTCTTCATTCGAATGATGCCCATCTCAGGGCGTGATCCGCTCTCCCGCATTTCGAGGCACACGCTTTCTGCATATATCGTGTCACCGATGTACACCGGATGGGTCAACTTGATGTCAGTCCAACCCAGATTTGCAACTGCATTTTGACTCATGTCAATCACTGAGAGCCCCAATACCAGAGCTACCGTGAGCCCGGAGTTAACAATGATTCGACCCTGAGTGATGGGGTTACTCTCAGCGAGGTGCGCGTTGAAGTGATTTTGATTTGTATTGCAAGTTAGCAGTGTGAACCAAGTGGAGTCAGCCTCGCTGATGGTGCGCCCAAATGGATGCTGGTAGGTGGTTCCAACTTCAAAATCCTCGAAGAAGCGCCCCAGCTGGGCCGGAACAATGTTGTTAGCGTCGGCCACGAAATTTGCCCGACTACTCGCCCTCGGTGCGCTTGCGCCACCGATCTTCCATGCGGTTCATGAAACCATCATTCTTGGATGCCTTGGGCATTTTTGGAACAGAGTTTTCTTGTAATTCTTCAGGTGATTCGGGGCTGGCAATTGCAGCAGTTGTGAACGCCGTGTAGGTGATCACAGCACCAATCAACATGACGGTGAAGCCAGCGACTCCGAGTGCGGGGGCAAACGCGACACCTGCAATGAGAAGTCCAAGCCCAGCAAGAACCGCTAAGACGCCAAGCGCTGCTCGTCCCCGACTAGCGCTACCGCCTGCAGTACGAATGTTGGTGGCAAACTTAGGATCGTCAGCATAAAGAGCTTGCTCCATCTGTTCGAGCAGTTTTTGCTCGTGCTCTGACAGCGCCATGGTGCTCCCTTCCGACTGAGATGTTTGGCCGTGCCCGCTGGACACGTACTCTCTAAGGATATGACGAAACCCTGATGAAGCAACCCCTCACCCCGAATTAGCGGGTATCTGCTCCCCCGAACGGATTCCCGATGGTCCCGAGGGTGCCAAGCCCCGGCTTTGACACTATTGCGCCATGCCCAACCGCCAGATACGCATCGGACTGCTGTGGGCACTGCTGGGAGTCATTCTTTTCTCCTTTTCACTCCCTCTCACCAAGGTGGCCGTCGGCGGATTTTCCCCGTACCTGACGGCAACGGGGCGGGCCGTCGTCGCGGGGGCCCTCGCGCTCATCTTGCTATCTCTTGCGCGAGTTCCATTCCCACAGCGCGATCAACTCAAACCACTCTTGTTCACCATGATTGGAGCGGTTTTTGGGTGGCCAATTCTTTTGGCCCTGGCTCTGGAACGCACGACAGCGGCTCATGCTGCGGTCATCGCAGCCTTCATGCCTCTGACCACCGCAATTATTGCGGTGTTGCGATTCCACGAGCGGGTGTCCAAGCAATTTTGGATTGCATCAACGCTGGGAACCGTGGCTCTCGTGATTTTCGCACTCGGCCGAGGAGGAGCAGAAGGAGCGGATTTGATTGCTGATCTGCTCATCGTGGGGGCTGTTTTGAGTTCGTCTTGGTGCTATGTGGAAGGTGCCGCCATAACTCGAGTTATGCCTGGCTGGCAAGTGATTTCATGGGTGGTTGTTCTCGCTCTGCCGATCACCGTGCCCGCGACGATCATTATCTATTTTTTCACCGCAGATTCATTCAGCCCAACATCGGGAGAATGGTCTGCGCTGATTCTCTTAGGTTTGTCCTCGATGTATTTTGCGTTCTTTGCTTGGTACCGAGGGTTGGCCATGGCTGGAACGGCAGTCGGGGGGCAAGTACAACAACTTCAAGCCCTACTGACGTTGCTGTGGTCTGCGCTTCTACTGCATGAAGTGGTAACGCCGATTACTGTCGTGATGGCCTGCATCATCATTGTGTGCGTCTTGTGGGCTCTGCGCAGTCGGCCGGCGGCAAAGCCAGGCTCCTTGATCATTGCTCCTGAGGAGTGATCTCAACACTGGGAACAGTCCGACCTGATTGAACAGCACCTGAACCAAACTTGGTTCGCAACTTGTCAATGGCCAGTTCGGCATCACGCCGGCCATGTTCAGGTTCCCCAAAGAGAAGTTGCTCTGGTGCATCACCTGCGGGTACCAAGCCATCAACTTTGACACCAACGAGTCGAATCCGCACACGTTGCAAACCGAGGGCTTGGAATAACGACCACGTTGTGGAATAAATGTCATGGGCAAGGTCTGTATGCGTGCCACTCTTGGATCGAGTAATTGTGGTGAAGTCAGCAAAACGGAGTTTCAAGGTGACCGTCTTGCCTCGATATCCCGCGGCCCTCAACCGACTTGCAACTTTATCTGACAAGTGTGCGATCTCAGCTCGGATCACTTCAGGATCATCGATGTCGTGTGAAAAAGTATTTTCGTTGCTCACGCTTTTTTCCGGCTCATGGGGAATGACCGAACGTGGGTCACGGCCCCATGACAATTCGTGGAGGTGCGCTCCAGCCGCTCCGAGCGCTCGGGTCAATGTTCCAACCGGGGTGTTCGCAATATCTCCCACTGTGCGCAATCCAAGTCGAGTGAGTTGCTCTTCAGTTTTTTCTCCCACTCCCCACAATGAACCGATGGGCAACGGGTGAAGAAATTCAATAACGGAGTCCTCAGGGACGAGAAGTAAGCCATCAGGCTTTGCTCGAGTTGATGCCAATTTGGCCACAAATTTGGTGGATGCAACGCCCACCGAGCACGTTATTCCTTGTTCGTCAGCCACCCGCGCACGAATAAGTTCAGCAATTGTCACAGAGCTTGAAAGCCTGCGCAAAGCACCTGATACATCAAGAAATGCCTCATCAAGGCTGATGGGCTCAACAAATGGCGTAATCGATTCGAACAGCGCCATGACATTCCGGCTGACAACGCTGTACTTATCGTGATTGGGAGAGATGATTGTTGCTTCAGGCGCAATCCGTCGGGCTCGGGACAATGGCATTGCCGAGTGAACGCCCAGTTCGCGTGCTTCATAGGTTGCTGTCAGCACCACACCTCTGTTGCCTTGTGCGGCGATGATGACAGGCGTGCCGTGAAGTTCGGGTCGATCGCGCAACTCAACTGATGCATAAAAGGCATCCATATCGACATGAAGAATCGTGCAGCCAGCATCGTTAGAGCCAAAGCCAACTTTCCCACCGGGGCGGCGCACTTGGCTGCGACTCATTTCTGCCTCCCCTTCGTCTGCCGTGGATGAAACCAAGTGTGCGGTATGTGCTGATTATGTCTGCACGAGAACCTATTTGAATAATCATGCATGACTACCATCCCGGGGTTCCTGGGCTGCGGTGCCAGAGTTTGCTGGGTGCATTGGTTTCAGAAAGTACAGGGACGGGCGCTGGCGATTTAATGTCTGCGTAGGGCGACTGTTTGAACCCACTGGCATGAATAAGCGCAGTTCGTTTCACGGGTGCACCAGTATCAGGAACAGGTGTGGCAAGAACATGCTCGTTCACGGCAGAGACTCCCCCCTGAAGCCACAGTCTGCGGATAGTCCCCAACTCCCAACAGCCAGTTGCTCGGAGTGAAACACCACGTGGGCCCGTTCGTCGCACTTCACCTCGAACAAGGAGAATCCACGAGTTGAATAGGTCGTGCGCAAAGGGCCCTTGGGCATTTTCAAAGAATGTGGCATCCAGTGGGCCGGTTGAATCATCAAGAGTGAGGAATACAACTCTCTTGCCACTGCGCACAGGTGGCATTTGGGTCGCCACCTTCACCCCCGCAACAAAAATCGATTCTTTGGACCTACATGTGAGCAAGTCACGGGACTGAACAACATTTAATGCCGAAAGAACATCTGAATAAAAATCCAAAACATGCGAGCTAACATCCAATCCGAGAACTTCAAGCTCAGAACGAACTCGCTCAGCTGCATTCATTTCCGGCAGACCTGAGGCAGGTGAAGTGTCGTCACATGAATTCACGTCAAAGGAAAGTTGCGCCGTTGAAACAGTCTTGCCTCGCGCCAAGTCAGCTATCTGGAGTAGTAGGTCACGCCGAGTTATGTGATTGCGCGCTCCATGACTGTTGAACCCATAGAGTGAATCAAAGGCTCCAGCAACAACAAGATTTTCTAAGACTGGGCGCGAGGGACGAGCCCTCTGCCATACATCTGACAGGGATGAGTATGGCTGTCCTTGAATTAATCGCTCTATTTCATCAGTTGAAATTTCTTTAACGTCAGTGAATGCGATTCGAATACCGCATTCCACGGATTCGTCAGGATTAACGGCCTCAAGTTGATAGACCTCAGCGGATCTGTTCACATCAAGTCCAAGGATTACAACACCAAAATTGCGGGCATCATCAAGGATTAACCGCTTGGGATACATGCCGGGGTCATGAGTGAGTAACCCGCAGTAAAAGGCAGCTGGATGATGTGTTTTTAACCATGCAGACTGGTACGTGGGTAACGCAAATGCCGCAGCATGCGCTTTGCAAAAACCAAATGATGCAAATGCGCGCAAAATCTCCCAAACTCGATCAACCTGCTCAAGGTTGTAACCACGAGCAAGTGCTGCTGGATAGAACCATGCGCGAACATCGTCTTGACCAGCGGGCGAACCCATGGCACGCCGTGATTCATCTGCCTCAGCGAGAGAACACCCTGTGAAGACACTAAATGTGCGCAGAACTTGTTCATGGAAAACGACCACACCATAGGTTTCTTCGAGGGCTGGCTGCAAATCTGGATGTGGGTACTCAGGCTTGTTCCACCCTTGCCGTGCACGTAAAAAGGGCGTGATCATGTCAGACTTCACCGGACCTGGGCGAAAGAGGGAAATATCAATGATTAAATCGCGAAAAGTTTCTGGTGCGAATTTGCCAACAAGTTCACGTTGCCCTGGGGATTCAATTTGAAAACAGCCAAGTGTCCGGGTGGACTGAATTAATGCGAATGTTTCCGGGTCATCCAATGTGGTTCCGTCAATCACCGGCCGCACTCCCGTCACCCGCTCTGCCTCATTGAGCGCATGTGCCATGGCCGATTGCATGCGGACACCTAAAACATCGAGTTTGAGTAAACCCATATGTTCGACGTCGTGTTTATCAAAATGAGTCATGGGAAAGCCTGCGGCACTACTTTCGACTGGAGTTCGGTCAAGCAAAGTCAGATCAGAGAGCACAACACCGCAGGGATGCATTGCAATATGGCGGGGTAATCCATCAAGGCCTTCAACCAGACTGAGAAAGCCTTCCAACTCCCCCGTTGCGGCCAGACGCCCGAACGACGATCTGCGTAGTTCCGGTAAATCCTCCAGGGCCGATTTCACATTCCGTGCCCGAATGTGTGGGAAAGCTTTGGCGAATGCATCAATATCAGCCGATGGCATTCCGAGGGCCATCCCGACATCACGCACTGCTGAACGCGCACGGTAGGTCTCCATCATGGAAACAGTGGCAATGCGGTCAGTGCCAAATTTGTCAAAGATCCATTGGTACACCTCCAGCCGTCGGTCAGACTCGACATCAATATCAATGTCAGGGAGGACCTTGCGCAGCGGCGATAGGAAACGCTCCATGAGTAGGTCCTGATCAATCGGGTCAACTCCTGAGATCCCCAGCAAATAGTTCACCAAACTTCCAGCACCCGAACCGCGGGCAGCAACCCGCACGCCACGTTCCTTGATCATGTCAACCACATGGCCGACCGTGAGGAAGTATCCAGAAAATCCAAGATGGGTGATGGTTCGCATCTCCTGCTGTAACCGCTGCTCCGCAATCGACCGATCCCGTGAGCGCGCATATCGCACAGGCAATTCAGCCTGACACCGTTGCAATAAAATTGCATTCGCTTCACGTTCTGGATCAGAAATTTTACGATCAAGCAAAACATCAAGCTCCGGAACGAAAACTGAACCTAGGCCAAGGTCCACCGCAGGATCTAATGCACAGTATTCCGCTAAATGCCGAGTGTCACGCAAAAGTCGCGACACATCTCGCTCACCGGCTTGGTGGCATATTTCTCCAGCAATATCACGCATTTGCGAGCCGCTCTTTAAATACCCTTCACCGTTATTGCGAGTCGCATTTAGGTGCTTAGAATCTAATGAAACAAGGTGTCGAGCCGCATCAAGGACATCGGCCACTCGAGCTTGCTCGGGGGTTAAATATCGAACTGCGTTGGTTAACACCACTGGCAGTTTTTCCCCTCGTGCCCACGACAATAGTTGTGCTGCTTTAGATGTGGAGTAGTGATGCCCAGGAGCCGCGCGGTGTGATGTCACGGCAATGCCCAAATACCTGTTAAAGATTGCTCGCCATGGACGAACTAGTGCATCAGCCTTGTGGCCCTTTCCAGTTAACAGCGCTTGGCCTACTTCAGATTCAGCCCCGAGCAGAGCGACTATTCCCGCATGGTGTTGAGCAAGAGCAGACCATGGCAACACTGGATTACTACGAGACCCATTACTACGAGACCCATTACCCGGATGAGCACTACCTGAAGGTGCATGCGCTGCGGAAACTAAACGGCACAACGATGCCCAACCTGTTGCATTTGTTGCCAGCAGTGTTACCCGCGGTTGTGATTCATCAACCCAAACGCCACCATGCGCTGGCGTCCTCCGGGGATTATTTCGAGCACCAGCGCCAGAAACCGCCTGCACCTGAGTGCGATCGACGGCAAGGTCAACCCCAATGACGGGTGAAATACCCGCACTCATACAAGCTCGGGCCCATTGAACCGCACCATAGAGACCATTGCGGTCGGTGAGACCAATGATGTTTTGTCCCAGTTCAACAGCACGATCCACTAAAACACTTGGCTGAGTAGTGCCATATTGCAAGGAATAACCCGATGCAACCTGTAAATGAGCAAACGAATCCACTGAATTCATGTGAATTACCTAGTCCCCAGAAAGAAGTTCAGCTCACACGCAAAAACTGCGTGCGACCAATTGGAATGGTGGATTGTTTAAGACAGTGGAGCGAGTCAGCTACCTGTAACAGGAAGCGCTCAGCATCGCGCACCAGATCATCAGCCTCACGAGCTGTCACACATGGAATCCCTGCTTGCGCAGAGGCGCGCTTGCGGGCACCTGCGGCAAAAAACTCCGCCCATTCACCAAATTCAGGTGCGACTTCAGACAACAGTTCCCACGCACTGCGAATACGTTGGCGGCGCGGGCCAACAGCAACTTGAGCTCGATCTGCGAGAACTGCTGCCGCTGTTCGAAGGGCTGCCAAATGTGCAGCCGCATATCGATCCTGTGGCATGAGCGCGACAGTTGCTTCCTGCAAACTGTCCTGGGCTGAATACAGGAGATCTTCTGCTTGCCGTTTAGTGAACTTTCCCGTCATGACATTTCCCTTCGAGTCGAGTTAATCCATTACCCGTTCCAGCGCCCATTGATCATGTGATTGGTCATGTGATGTGCCAACAGACATGGACAGGTAATACGTGCCAATAGAGGCACTCTTTCTTTTCTCGACCCGGTAATTCTTTTTCTCGACCCGGTAGTAATTGAGTTGCACTGCTTCGACCCGGTAAAACACTCGGTATTCGGTACTACTTGAGCGCAACCACCATGTGCCCCGTTCGACCCAACTGCCTGTGATTGCTTGAACTTGGTACTGCCGCCCCTGCCAGTGAAACCGCGTGGGTTCCTTTTTGTGATTGACCTGCACCGCGATAACTGCTCCGCGGTAGCGCCGAACCACCTCTCACTGCCTCCCTCTATCGCGCTATATGCCCTATGCCACTGTGCGTGACACCAAAAACAGTCACCGGGGCCGGGGTCGAGACGACCCCGGTGACTGTGATCATGTAGCGGCTCTCACCGCGTGTAATGACCTGACCCGCACCTAGCCGCGAATCCAGGACCGGGAGGTAGTTCGGACACCTGCACTCCAGCGAGTGCTTCCCACACCAGTTTTCGTACAGATGTTCGAACAGATCCAAAGATAGACCTGGGCACTGACATCAGTCAACCCCAGGCTGTTTTTATGGGTATTTTGCGGATTTTGAGTCGATCGACTAATCCGTTGTGACATTTCTGCGACATTTCAACTACCGAATTGGGACGAAACCCTGCCGGGACGCGACCTAACCGGCACCACAATGAAGTAATGCCTTCCTCGAGTTCATCCGCAATAGCGCTAGCCACAAATCTGAGTTCTCTGCAGGATCTCCCCCTGCGCAAACTCCCCCGACAGCAACGCTCTCGGCGACGGGTAGCGACCATGATCGGGGCCGCTATCGACCTACTGGTCCTTGGTGGCACCGAGGCGGTCACCACCAGCGCGGTCTCCGACAAGGCCGGAGTTCCCATCGGCTCGGTGTACCAGTTTTTTCCTGACCGAGAGGCCCTTTTGCTCGCGGTTGCTGAAATATCTAGCCGCCCCCTGCAGGACATGGCCCAACACATCACCCAAGAATCAATCTCGGATTCTGGCACCCCCACTCCCCTTGGCCCATGGCTCAGTGAGGTCATTACCCAACTCGAAAAACAATGGGTTGAGCATCCCGCAGACGTTGCTGCTTGGCATGCACTTGTGTCGGTACCCAATATGGATTCAGTCACTGGCCCTATTTTTTCTAGCTTTGTGAATGCTCTCAGTAGCGGCGTCACCTCGCGCCTTGGCCACAATGCGCACAGCCTCACCCCCGAAGAAATCAATGAACGTTGTTGGGTGCTCACCACTAGCCTCACCGCAGTCTTGGCCAATTCACTTAGCACTGGCCGCACAACCGCGATGGAATCATTCCGCGCCTGGGCTCAATGCATGTTTACCAACTAGAAGTTCAACAACCAGATCCAAAAGAAGCGCACTAGTATCACCGCGTGAGTGAAAATACCGAGCAGCAATCAGTTATTCATGTGCGCAATACCCTCAAAAGACTTGGTGCCCAGGGTGAAGTCCGAAGGCTGGACGACAGCGCACGCACCGCAAAAGAAGCAGCTGATGCACTTGGCATTGAAGTAGGACAAATAGCAAGTTCACTTATATTTCTTGCTGATGCCAAACCAGTTTTAGTTATCGCCTCCGGTAAACATCGGGTGAATACAGACTCCATTGCAGCGATTCTCGCCGTCGATGAAGTCACCAAAGCCACCGCTGATGATGTTCGTCGGGCAACAGGTTTCGCCATTGGCGGGGTGGCACCCGTCGGCCACCTAGAACCCCTTCCAACAATCATTGATATCTCACTCAGCCAATACGACCAAGTGTGGGCAGCAGGCGGTCACCCACATTACGTGTTCCCCACGACCTATGACGAACTCCTGCGCATCACAGGTGGCGAAGCCGCTGAAGTTAACGTCTAGGTCTCTCAATTAATAAATATTCCTTATCCGCGATTACCTCACCATGATCTCTTGGATCGCACTCTCACTCGGTTCAGCATTCTTTGCTGGCATTGTCGCAATTTTTAGCAAGTTGGGCATTGCGAACATCTCATCAAATCTTGCAACCGCCATCAGAACAATTGTTGTAGTTGTTTTGGCGTGGATCGTTGTATTCATAACAGGTGCAATGCGTGAAGTTTCGACCATTACGACATCGACATTGATCATCTTGGTGCTTTCCGGTATCGCTACCGGCGCATCGTGGCTGTTCTTCTTCCGCGCATTGCAACTTGGCGATGCAACGAAAGTGGTCACCGTTGATCGACTCAGCATCGTCCTCACAATTATTGTGGGAATAATTATTTTTGGGGAATCGACCGGTTACCTGCAAATTCTTGGGATTGGTCTACTGGCGCTCGGCACATTTCTCGTGGTCGCCCAACGCTCAGATCCCAATGATTCAAATCAACTCAAAAATCTTTGGATTATTTATGCAGCTGCGGGTGCTTGTTGTGCATCACTGACCGCGCTCCTGGCGAAATGGGGCCTGGAAAATATTGACTCCAACTTGGCAACCGCCATCCGGACCATTGTTGTAGTCATCATGGCTTGGTTCATCGTTCTCATTGCCGGGGAGCATCGCCAGGTGCGCTCCATTTCGGGCCGGGATCTGGTCTTTCTGGGGTTATCCGGAGTTGCAACCGGTGCAAGTTGGCTACTCTTTTTCGCCGCCCTCAAGTCTGGACCGGTGAGCGGTGTGGTTCCCGTGGACAAACTCAGTCTCGTAGTCACCGCAATTGCCTCATGGATCGTCTTTCGGGAACGCCAATCACCCCGAGCACTTGCAGGACTGGCCGTAGTGGTCGTGGGCACGACCCTGCTCGTTCAGTGAGTCCAGGTTGATTAGGTTAGGCAACCCTCTGTTAGGCTACCCTAACCAAATAGCCGATTCATGTGAAATGAGTGACGAACCATGCTGAGCAACTTCTTGATTGGTCTGCGCGAGGGCCTTGAAGCATCCCTGATTGTGGCCATTTTGGTCGCGTATTTGGTCAAGCGTGGTGAGCATGAATCCTTGCGCAAACTCTGGATCGGGGTCGGCGCTGCCATAGTCCTCGCACTCGGCTTTGGAGCATTTCTCCAACTCACCAGCCAAACTCTGAGTGACACCGCGGCAGAAACATTTGGCGGGGTAACCTCAATTATTGCGGTCATTCTGATCACCTGGATGATTTTCTGGATGGCAAGCCATGCCAGAACCTTGAAATCTCACCTCCATGGCGAGGTGGATAAAGCCCTATTGGGCAACGGCTGGGCAATTGCCTTTGTAGCATTCGTCGCTGTGATCCGCGAAGGTATGGAGACAGCACTGTTCCTGTGGACCGGCATTAGGGCCGCAGGCAGCTCCGCCACACCAATCTTCGGAGCACTTCTCGGTCTGGCCGTAGCAATCGTCATCGGTTACATCATTTATCGCGGTGCGGTGAAACTCAACCTTTCAAAGCTTTTCACTTGGACCGGCGTTGCCCTCATCATCGTCGCAGCAGGCGTATTGAGCTATGGAATCCACGAACTCCAAGAAGTCGGAATTCTTCCATTCATGAATTCATATGCGTTCGATGTCAGCACACAGATTCCACCAGATGGTGGGCTCGGAACACTCTTACGTGGCACTTTCAACTTCCGTCCCGCAACAACATGGCTTGAATTCCTCGCATGGTGGGCCTACGTCATACCGGTTATGACTCTCTACATTCGCAAGGTTCGAGGATCGAGACCACCAGCCCAAGCCCCCTCAGCAAAAGTACCTACGGGCGCAAGTCTTTAATCACAAACTTCTTCATCTCCATCATGGCCTGCCATGCAAATTGAGCCTCTGCAGGATCACTGCTGCCAAGCAACCCAGGGAGCGCTGATGGTGTTATTTGCCATCTGACACCAAAGCGGTCATGGCACCACCCACACATGCTTTCTTCCCCACCGTCAGCGATTATTGAGTTCCACAGGTGATCAATTTCATCTTGTGTGTCACAGGAAATTTGAAATGAGACTGCATCATTATGTGGGTCGTGTTCACCACCATTCAATGCCAAGAACGATTGGCCAAAAATGGTGAACGAAACTGTGAGCACGGAGCCTTCAGGCATGGGTGCACCTGCTCCATAGTCCGAAGTTTCGCGGATCTCGGAGTCAGGAAACAGGCTCGTGTAAAAGTTGGCAGCCTCTTGCGCCTCAGACGTAAACCACAAAGTTGTGGTGATTCCAGAAATAGCCATAGCCCCAAGGTTAGTCCGATGATTCCGCCCCTGAACGAAACATCTGCAAGTGTTTTACGCGACCATTACCGGCTCACTCAGGTCCGATCGCGGCGACTCGTCCGTGTGTTCGTGGGTGTCTGGTCAAAACCCGTGCCCGTCGCCGTACCTGCCTAACAGCCGCGCGAACCAAGAACCCTGCATAGACTCACTAACCATGTCCACGGGCTCTTACAATCAACCTGAAATCGCCCACCTCGGGCGTAGTGATTGGGCACGTTACAAAGCACTTCGGCTTGATTCACTGGCCG
>JALRGY010000044.1 GCA_023253325.1 Candidatus Nanopelagicales bacterium
TGGCAAACATTGACAACCTGCGCGAACTCGCGGTCAGCATGAAAGACCTGCGCCCTGCAGACATTACGTTCACCACGCTGCCGTGGTACCCGGCCGGCGATGGCGCCAACGTTCTCATGAACAAGAAGAAGGCCAAGCCACTCTTCCAGTCAATGATCAATGACACATCCTGGCCGCCCAAGGCCTCAAAGGATCAACCCTTGTTGCGCACCGCTCCGCAAGATATTCGGGTTGAGATTATTAACGGTACGGGCGTGAAGGGCGCGGGCAAAAAAGCCAAAAAAGCTCTGCGCTTAGAGGGATTCAATGTTGTCAATGTGAAAAACGGAATCCCCGCCACCGAAACAACACTTATTTATGACCCTGCGTGGGATGTCTCCGCCAAAACGATTGCTTATGCAGCCGACGTGAAATCAGAACAGGCGCAGGATGGAATCGGCGGAACAATGCAGCTGATCATTGGGCCAGATTTCACCACCGTCAAATCAGTCAAGATCAGCGATGCCCTCTCTGACAAAACCGCCAACCTCAACACAGCGGATGAAAGTTTCTGTGCTAGCTAACAAGCAGGCCAGCTAGATGACAGGTGGGCGACCAGCCTTTGTCATTTTCCACACCGTTGACCACTTCATGGGAGTTCTTTCCCGCGGTGAAGTGTTTACCCCCTCACGCAACCCTGCGATGAAAGCTTTGCGCGATTTCTTGTCTCTGGTGCGCGCCAAGGTGAGCGCTGTCCAACTACCTACATAGAGCGGCTCGAGAACCAGTGGAAGATTACGGCGAGCCAACCACACACGATTGCGCGCCTGCATGCGGTAAAACTCCTCGTGCCGCAATGGATTAATCACCGGGTGATACACGTCGATGTCGCCCGCATACCAGGGAACGTAGCCTGCGTCCCACACGCGCCACACGAGATCAATGCCCTCGTGTGCATAGAAAAATTCATCGGGCCAGCCACCACATGCGGTGAAAACCTCGGGGCGGATCGCGGTGGCCCCCTCCCACAATGTGGTGGCGGGGCTGGGCTCGGTCGGGTCTCCCGTGCGCAGTCTGGGCACCCAGCGGCCGGGACCTGGAATGCCCGTCGGGTCAACCACCCTCGGTTGAATCAAGCCCACCTCGGGACGTTGCTGGAAAATCATTGCGATGCGGGCGAGGAATTCAGATTCAGGTAATTCCGCGTCGTCGTCCAAGAAAAATAGATAGTCGCCACTGACTTCTTGCACCCCGGCATTGCGCCCAGCGGGAATACCCACGTTCTCAGGTAGCGCCAGTGATTTCATTCCAGCGGGAAGATCTGTGGGCACCCAGCCGTTTCCCACGACAACGATGTCCGTTGTCACCCCTTTTTGGGAAAGTACCGATTCAATGCCGCGGCGCAACTCGACAGGTCGTGTTCCCATGGTGAGAATGACAACACCAAAACTGGTCATCGCAGTTTGCTCGACGTCATGATTGAGATGAAATGACCAACAATGGTGACAACACCCAACAGCGTCAAAGCCACCAGCAATAATCGGGTCACACTCAAATCACCTGTGAACAGATCACCCACTGCCGCAATGAAAATGAGAATGGTTAATTCAACCGAATGATAAGCCCGCTGGAATGGAAACAGGCGCGCCAATGAGCGGAGTTTTCGCACCATGCCGACCGTGGGGACGCCAACACTTTCTTTGTCTTCGAGTTTGGGCATGTTGTTATACGCCCGGGAGACATGAACCATGTCGTTCAATGCTTTGTTGAACATGATGATCAAGGCAAGCAGGGCACCGAGCAGGGGCCACGGCGAATCGAGCCACCCCGCATCAGGGAAACCTGCTGCGCGTAAACCAAGGGCCAATGGAATGACACTCTCGGCGACGTAATGACCCACGCGGTCCAGGAACACGCCTTTTGGTGAGGAGGTTTTGCGCCAGCGAGCTATCTCACCATCGGAGCAATCCCAGAGCATCTGCATTTGCCCGAGAACGAGTGCGAGGGTCGCACCGGGCATGCCCGGAATCAAGAGTGCAACACCAGCTAATGCACCGGTCAGAATCATGAGATAGGTCACGCCATTAGCGGAGATTGATGTGCGCAGCAGCAGGCTAGTTAGGTAGGGCGAAATATCGCGCAAGTAAACATCAGCAACCCAATGCTCGGAATTTTTGCGATCTCGCACGGCTGGGGGTTGGCACACTTCACGGATCTGCGCAATGGTCGGGTGCGGTTGCTTACTCACAGCGATGCCACCTTCTTTTGTGAATCCAGATACTGAGCCGAAGCAATAACAACACACCACACAAATAGCCACGCTACTCCGAGATTGAGGGTGTCGTGGAATGCGGTAATGCCCAACAGGGATGCAATGACAACAATGAACGTGCGGCCATCGACCCCTAATGCGGACCAGGTGATCCACCTAGGGGCGCGAGAGGCAGATAAGGCCCGATAGAGATTGTCGTAATGATGGTAGGCAACGATAAAGAGATAGCCGAATGCCAGTGTCTCCCACTGAGGGAACGCATAAATGGCAATCCACGCGACCAATCCCATTTCAAGAATGCGCAACAGCATGGGAAATGACCAATTCCACCGAGAGATGGGTGAGAGTTTCCATTTTTTTGGCAGCGAGCCGAGTAACGGACCCGCATCAAGTTGGTCAGCAATAATCTGCACTCCCGCAGGCTCATGGGACCAGCGCAGCGTTCTGAGAATGCGGCCAGCAAGGGTGTACAGCCAGGCCAGGGATGTGAGAACCAGCAGCGCCAGCAGCGCCCAGTAGCCATTGAAAATCACAGCCACAACACTGAGCACAAGCCACCGTTCGCCGATTGGCATGTGAATGACCTTCTTGGTCCAGCGGATGAATGGGCGCGAATTAATTGCTGTAGACCGAGCAATCGCACCTGCCTGCGGGCCCCATGGGTCAGCTGACTCGGCCAGGGCGGCGACCGGCAGACCCACCTCACGAATACGTTGCACAGCGGCGAAGTTGTAGTCCCCCATGTGCCGTGCCGTTTGCACCACCATCAACACCAGAGCCAAACTCCACGCCCGCCAGGAATCAAATCCCATGGCCACCGCACCGGCCGCCAATCCGGCATAGGCCGCATATTCCTTGACACGATCCGTTGAAGCGTCAAGCCACGCGCCCAGAGTTGAGAACCTGCGGGTGGCCCGCGCCACCTCACCATCAACACAATCAATAACCAGCGACAGCTGCAGCAGAATCGCACCCAGGAGTAGGAACCAGCGAGAACCCGCTGCAAAAGAGGCCGCGGCGAGTAGTCCAATGACAAATGAGACTGTGGTGATTGCATTAGGGCTTAAGCCCATTCGAATCGCAAGCGCGGTTAATGGTTTGGACAACTTGCGAACGACAAATGTCGAGTAGAAGCCATCGTCGATCCGATTGGCCTGCAACCTGTGGATTGTGGTGTCGCTCTGGGATTGAATGTCTAAGCGCGCCTGATCCGCGTTATGTGGTGATCGAAACCATGGGGCATCGATAAGTTCTACTTCTTTTATTTGAATTTGAGCGCGAAGAAGCGCAGTCACGATCAACTCGATGCTCTCATTGCCTTGCACATTCGCGGCCAATGAGAACTCACGCAGTTCACGCATGGCAGGGAGGATTCGCTCGTGATCGCGCAGGGCCAAGCGCACTGCACCAACGCTCACTGCATTCGGGGCATTGACCTGGTGAAAGGAAGTCCCAGCAGCAACGAGGTAGTGGTGAACCACACGGAGGTTTCCATCACGTGAGCGACGAACCGCGGCACACGTACCTGCGAATGGGTTTTCCGTCACGGGTGCGAGCACCGCAGGATTGATAACCAAATCACCCGCAATCAGAACGAGATCACCACCGGTGTGAGAAAGGGCGTCTATCACCCGGTCAATATTTGCCGTGACGGATTGCGCATCGAGCCTGATGGCTTGAGCCAGATCGTCGCTCACTCGGAATTCTTTCGCAGGAGTGAACGAATTCCGTCCTTCTTTGTTTGGCGGACTAAACGGCCCGCTAACTCGCGCGTTGTGGGGTCTTCGCGAGACGCGTCAATGACAGAGACCAACGCCTGGACCGCGGCATCAACGGGAAGTAGGTCGGACGTTGGGCTGGGTTCACCAGCAACCAACCTGGTGCGTAGCGCTTCAAGGTTACCCAGCACCTGAACACCGGATTGCTCAATGGAATCTGCTGCCGCATTGCCAGCATCATGTGCTGCATCAAGTGCCCACTGAGGGGTAAAGAGTTTAGGTTCACTGGGATCGGGCTCGCGACCCTCAACCATTCCCAGTGCCACACCCCTGCGCACCAAACGGACGTAATCACCCCACTGCATTGACTTCTTGACTTTCTTGTTCAACCTAACAAGAACTTCGGCTTCGGCTGCAGTCATTGATCTGTTGCTGGTCAAATCCATGCGCGAGGTGAGCACCTGCTCGGGAACATCAAGCAATTGCGCGAACACTTGAAACATGTAGTCGCGAGGGGCATCGTCAAGAATTAAAACGGTGACGTTCTCTGCTCCGACGGCACTCGCCCACCGCTCGATAACATCGCCATGAGCATGTCGTTTCCAGAACGTTGGGGTCATTTTTGAGCTGCCAGGGGTGGCGAATACGTCCTCCAACCATTTTTCATAGGACGTGGTCAGGCCGTATTTCAGGTATTGCTGCCATGAGGATGGCATGAGCTTGCCCAGATTACGAAGTGTGACCACTACCTGAATAGGTCGCTGCTTGGAGCCGCCAAGATCTCTGGCTACCTCGGCTGCGGTTTGCTCAGGAGCCTCGCAAAAGAACTCACTACTGATCACAACCCGACCGGATGCCTTCGCCGTGCGGTTGGCCAAGCGATCAAAGTGCTCACGGTCTAGGACACCCCCACCGCGTGCGTTCCACCCCCAAGGCCTGCCCAGAACTGCGAGCGCTGCCCGGTGTTGGGCCTGCAACTTTCCCGGGTAGCGGACATCGTGGGTGACTAGGTCCTCTCGGGCATCTGCCAGAGCAGCCTGAATAGCCGTTGTGCCCGTTTTGTGAACACCAACGTGCAGGAGGACTCCCTGCTCAGGGATAGCGGTGACGAGCGTTTGGGCCATTAGCCCAGCCTAATCGTCGGACTCCTCAGATTTCGGAGCACGCGACTGGTCCCGAGCGGCAAATCGTGCTTGACGGGCCATTGCCAAAGCCTCGGGAACGGTCGTATCTGCGTCAATAGTGCCGTCAGCGAAGTACAACGCACGATCACAAAATCTCCGGTAGAGCTTTGAGTTATCCGATGAAACGATGAAGGTGGCGCCTTGCTCGCGCAATTCATCAACCCGTGTCCAGCACTTTTGCCTGAATTCGCGTTCACCAACGACCAAGGTTTGATCCACGGCGTAGACCCGTGCATCCATGGACATGGCAATGCTCCAGGCAAGTTTTTGGCGGGTAATGGGAGGCGCGGTGCCAAGATGTTTATCCAAAACGCTGGACAGGTCGGCGAACTCAACGATCCCCGGCAACTTTTCTTGAACTTCTGCGGGCTTCATGCCCAGGAGTCCGCCGATCAAGTAAATATTTTGCCGAATGGTGTAGGTCCGACCGAGCGATCTGGCGATCCCGATCATGGGCACTATCGGCTCGGACCGGGTAACGGTGCCCGAGTCTGGCAATAAAGTTCCCGCAGCCAATCGCAACAATGAAGTTCGTGCCATTGGCTTCGCGCCAACAAGCGCTAGTGAGTCGCCTTGATTCAAGGTGAAACTCACGTCGTTGAGAATCGGAATGATTTGACGCTTGGTTTCGCCCGCAAATCGCCTTAATCTTTGTGACCGACCAGCACCTTTGCGCCGCTTTGTTTTGGAGAGTGCGATTGATACGTGGTCAAATTCGACAATACTCATCCTCCTTACGCCTCCTTCAAAATTCGAGGTTTCAGGGACCTGAAAGTCACGATTCCCGCAATGAGGAATGCGGCAGCAACACTGAAGGAAATCACCAGAGCCCAAGGCGACACTTGCTCTTCGGGCCACCAGCCAATTCGGTAGAGACCCAGGATGCCAACAAGCGGGTTGAACGCTGCCACGATGTGAAGTTTCTCCGGAATATTGGAAATCGAGTACAAAATCGGCGAGAGATAAAACATTGCCCGCAAAATGATTTTCACAATTCGTGCGATATCAGGAATGACAATGCTCAATGATGAAACAAGCAAGCCCACGCCATAAAGCAGAATGAATTGCAGGATCACCGCAACCGGGAAGAGAACTATCCACGGACCCGGGAGATCACGGGTAATAATCACCGCGAGCAAGATCACCGGGAGCGAAAAAATAAATTCAATCATTGATGAGAGAACCGTTCGCAGCACCCAGATTTGTGGCGGCAGGGATGTGAAGGCCAATTCACCGCGGGTTCGGCGGAAAATCTTGGTTGAGGAATTCACGCTCTTGAGGAACCACCACCACGGCAAAATTGCCACCGAGAGGAACAGCAGATACGGCTGAAGGCCCAGAGCCCTCTCACCCAACAGGACCGAAAAAACGAGCCACAGCACGAGGGACATTCCCAAGGGTTCCAAGAGAGACCACAGGTAGCCGAGCCTGAATTTTGTGTATTGGCGTTGCAGGTCCCGCAGGACCAGCATGCGGAGCACCTGACGGTGCTCCCAGAGAGCGCGCACGGCGTTTACATTAGATGACAAGGCCTCGCGTATCGTGCAGCACGTGGCAACGACTTCCAAGAACCCCTCTAAGGACGGTCCCGCGACCCTCTATGCCAAGCGCATTGCTCGGGGGCTGAGCCGTCGGATCAAGGATTTTGGCGCCGTGGAGCCCGAGGGTTTCGAATTGGGCAATATTCCTCACGCGGATATTGCTCTCTATTTCCCGGACCAACCGGCCAAGCTTTATCAGTTGACCCAATGGCTGCCAGTCTTTGAAAACAAAAAAGACGTGACCACCATTGTGGTTGTGCGAAATATCGAGACTTATCAGCAACTACTCACTTTGACAAACCTGCAGGTACTTCTGGTTCCCAGATATGAAGTACTCATGGCTCTCTATGACCGAGCCAGTTTCCATGCTGTGGTTTATGTCAATAATGGGTGGACCAACTTTCAGTCATTGTCGTTTCAACAGGCCGTTCATATTCATGTCAATCATGGTGAGAGTGACAAAATCTGCATGGTCAGCAATCAGGCAAAGGCCTATGACAAAGTCTTTGTCGCTGGTCAGGCGGCAATTGATCGCCACAGCGCAGCGATTGCATGGTTTGACCTTTCTCACTTGGTCCCTGTGGGACGCCCGCAACTTGACTTGACTGTGAGCAACCCACTGCCTGCAACAAATCTAGTAACAATTACCTATGCCCCCACATGGGAGGGCGAGGACGATGCCAACAATTACACGTCTGTTGATTTGTATGGACCACAGATTGCTCGTGCTGCCCTAGCAATTCCCGGTGCGCGATTTGTGTACAAGCCCCACCCTCGAGTCGCTCTTTCTGATGACCCGAAAGTGCACGGCAATCACGATGAAATAGTTGCCATGATCAAAAACGCGGGTGGTGAACACACCTACCTGCCCAACGCAAATATCCTCGGTGTGCTCCCCGAGACCAACGTTTTAATTGCAGATGTCTCGAGCGTGACACTGGATCATCTCTATCTTGCCCCTGACTCACCCATCCTTCTCACCGATCGAAGGTCTAACCGAGACCAACTACTCGCCGACTCCCCCATGGCCACAGCGTGCGATGTCATTGACGCGGAGAGCATCGGAAATATCGCTGAGATTCTCCACACCACATTGGATTCAGATTCTCACCGAAGTGAACGATCTGCCATGCGTTCTTACTACTTCGGCGACGGAAACCACGGCAGCAGTACACAGCGGTTCTGGAGTGAATTAGAACGGGCCATCACCGAACATGATGTTGCACTTCAGTCCTTGCAGCGTGTGCGACAGTTCACCGACTAGTTAGTAGGCTCGCCCAATGACACAAACAGCGGTGATCCTGGCGGCCGGAATGGGCACTCGCCTGGGTCGGCCATGGCCCAAGCCACTCACTCCGCTCTCTGATGGCCGCACGATCATGCGCCAGCAAATCGATAACCTGACAAAGGCGTTCGCAAGCGAACTCCGTGTCATGACAGTCATTGGATTCAAACTCGAATTGATCATTGAGTCATTCCCCAACAACCTCTATGTCTATAACGAGGCATATGACCAAACCAACACCAATCGCAGTCTGCTCAAGGCACTCAAACTTTCTGGGCCCGGTGGAGTCCTTTGGATGAATGGCGATGTCGTTTTTGACCCCAGCGTCCTCGAGCGCATCAAGGAATACATTGATCGCGACGAGTCATTTGTCTGCGTGAACACGGCGGCTGTCGGTGACGAGGAAGTCAAATACCGTGTTGACACCAACGGATTGATCAACGAACTCTCCAAGCAGGTTGTTGATGCACTCGGCGAATCGGTTGGAATTAACTTCGTGGCCGACAAAGACAAGGTGAACCTGATATCCGGGCTGGAAGCGTGCGCGGATGATGACTACTTTGAGCGCGGGATTGAAATCACAATCGAGCGCGATGGCACCCAATTCCTGCCCATTGATATTTCTGATCTCTATGCCGTTGAAGTTGACTTCGAAGAAGACCTCACACGAGCTAACTCACACTTGTAAAAAATTCTTCCCAGCGTTCATAGATCACTTGATTGGAAATCGGCGGATAAGTCACGGGAGTGTTCACTTCAAGTTGCAATCCCCGCCTTATTGCAGCGGCCAATGCAGCCGGGTTCTCCCGCTCAACCAAAATCGCTCTCGGGTTGCCCTGCACCATTTCACGCACTCCTGAGGATGCATCCATCACCACGACGGGAGTGCCAAGGGCCAATGCTTCTGCCAGAACCAACGGAGCTCCTTCAGTGCGCGATGGAATCACCACCACACCTGAACCCGCTAACACCTTTACCGGATCAGTCACTGGCGAGTGGAATTCAACATCCGAGAGTGCACTCGCTGCAGTCTTCAGTGAATCGGACATGGGACCACTTCCCGTGAAAATGAGCTTTCCCTGGTGATCGCCTAATAATTTCCACGCCTCAAGCAGCAGGTCGGGTCCTTTTTCCTCGGACAGACGACCAACAAAATCAACCGATGTCCCACGGGAAATGGACTTGGCCTGCTCGATGACTGCTGGTGAAATCGTGAGCGGATTCGGCATCACAATCGCGTTTGTCATACCGGCAAGGGCGAACGCATCTCTATCTTCATCGCTCAAAATCGCGAAGAATTCACATGCCGGTGACAACCTTTGTGCCCTGCGAATATCGCGGCCAGCCGCTGCTGCAGCGAATGAGCCGTGATACTGGCCAATAACTGGCCACCGTCGCTGCTGGAATTGGATTCGGGCATCCAGGGCAATTTCGAGTGCCCAGAGTTGCGCAGAAATGATCACACCCGATTCCAACGACCTCAAAAGGTTCTCAAACTTCGCGACTGCCGCGCTGCGAAGTTGCTCGCGCGTCTGCGCATTGGTTGAGGTCCGCATCGGCCAAATGCTGTCCATCAGTGTGTGCGTGGAGTAGTTCGCAGGGTAATTGTGGGGTTCTGCCACCGGAGTGATACCAACCACATGAACTTCGTGGCCGCGCTCAGAAAAACCCTGTGCCAAAGTGTGAACGACTTTTTGGGCGCCACCCAACTCTTGAATGTTATTGGCACACAGCACGATCCTCGTCATGATTCGTGCCCCTCGATCAACTCGCGGACTCGGGCATGGAGGCCTGTGCTGGCAACAATTGCATCCTGATCAATGGGCGCGAGTAAGTAGCGCGCTGCGCCAAGATCCCTTTGAAAGGCAATGGCATTGGGCAGCGCCAGTAACGCTGGGTCATCGGTGATCACCCAGTCGGCAGCACTGATTGCTTGACCCCGACGGGATTCGGAATAAGTTCTGTATGCATATCTGGCACGACCTGGCGCAGGCGTGAATGACTCCTGAGGGATCAACAGGTATGCACGCACACCAAATTCCTGGATCCACGCATCTGTGTCGAATCGCTCCATGCGAGTGGGGAATGCAGTAATCCTTTGTGGCGCAAAGGTGAATACAGGTCTGCCCGTGGGGACGGGAAATGGTTGTGGCCGGGTCGCAGGATTGCCTGCTCGACTGCGATGTACTTTCCTCATGAGCGAGCCAGGTGACCGACTCGAACCATGCGCTTGCCACAACAAAGTCCCTTGGTGTGAGCGGACAAATTGAATTCGATCTGCGCAACTGAAACTAGCCACGGCCGAAATATTCATCGATGCAACGGGCAACTTTTCCGGTGCTTCAATTTCACAGCGATTAATCTCCGAGCCTCGGGTGAGTTCTACAAACACGCCACCCTTTTCACCAGAATTGAGCCCGCGGTTCTGCAGCAACTCCGGGTTACTCCAATCGACTTGCCACGTCAGGCGACCCGCAACTTCTTTGGTGAGGCTCATGGGTGCTGTGAAGATGTCGCCAGTCTTGTGCTCGGTCAAAACCAGCTGCGCCTGGGGACTATCTCCGAGGTCGCCCAGGAAATCAGTCGTCTTGATGCTGCCATCTGTTTCCAAGACATGCCGATACTTACGCCGTGTGAAGGGAATCAACGGGATGTGTAAATCGGTGACGTTGAGCCACCACTGAGCGGAGCGGTCGAGGATCTCCCCACGATCAGGGACCCACTGCGTGCCAGCTGAGCCTCCCAAGACCGTGTCGATGACCCCACCGCCCTTGTCAAAGCGCAGTGCTGACATCAGGTTCACATGATCACCCACCAACAGGTAATACAGGGACACGCGCAAACCGGGCCGCACATGTTCATAGGCCTGCACAGGAATTGTTTGGCAGTAGGACGCTAATTCTTGTTCCAATGAATTCGCTGACTCCTCATCTGACTCAAAAATCGTGGTCAGATACAGGGAGGCCTCATGCTTGAGAAATTTCACATTTTTGTGGAACGCGATTTCAGGCAAGTGCACAAGGAGTAGGTCCATGCGTCGATTTATCTCAATGCGATCCTTGAGATTTCTCAGTTCCTTGCGAGACTGGGTAATGGATGCAGCAGACCGATCCACATGCCAGCGGTAGACGACCTCCGGGATTACACCGATACACACTGCGGCCAAGTAGACATTGAGGGTAAATAGTTGGTCTTCAAAAAGTAACCCCTGCGGGAAATCAATACTGCGCTGAATCAAAAGTTCTCTGCGGTAAATCTTGTTCACTGAAATTGTGTCGTAGAGCAACTCCGGTAAATCAGCCAGACTCCCAACAGTTTGAACCTCTGAATGAAGGTCTGGCCACCAGATTTTTGACTCGGTTTTTCCATCGCTGTCGGTGACAATGCGTTCGGCCGCACCGACCACAACATCCGCGTGCATTTCCTCTGCTGCATTGAACAAATTCCTGCACGCATGGCGATCAAATTCGTCATCTGAGTCGCAGAACATGACGTAGGTGCCCTGCGCTAATCCAATCCCCCTGTTCCGGGGAGCGCTGCAGCCGCCGGAGTTGACCGCAAGTTGCTCCACACGTATCCGCGGGTCGTCTTGGGCCGCTTGGCGCAGAATTTCGAGTGAATTATCTGTTGAGCAATCGTCAACGGCAATAATCTCGATGGCGTGCAGTGATTGGGTCTGCAACGAGGCCAATGCGCGCGGCAATCGCAGCGCATCGTTGTAACCAATGAGAACGATAGAGACATCAACCATTGTGATCCGCCACAGCAGCCATCAAAGTTCGCGCTCGGGCCGCGAAGCTGTTCTCGCGACGGACCCTCTCTCGATCAGCACCCGTGCGCGCTTCATCGAAATACACCTCGGGTGAGCGGACAATCGCTGCCAGCTCCCCTGGTGAGGTGTATTCAACGACGGTGGATCCGAATACCTCACGCAATCCCAGTGCAGGGTCACTGACCACTCGCGCACCCGCTGCCACTGCATCAAAAAGTCGATTCGACAGAAATCCAGTCTCGGCCATTTCACTGTGGTGGTCATTGAGCACCAACGCAGCGTTGCCGTAGGCAGCGGGTAATTCTGTGTTGTTCAGGAACTCCCCAGCTATGGCCTCCTGGGGAACAAATTCATTCCAACCAACTCCGTAGAGCGACAGAGGGATTTTCTGCGCAAGTGCATCGCGCACTATCGGTCGGAACTCACCCCGAGTGGAACCAATAAAAAGCACACCTTCTCTTTGGGGGTGAGCAACTGGCACAAATCTGTCCGTATTAGTTGCCTGGAGTAACGGAGTGAAGGTGCCTAATTCAGCATCCGCCTGCCAATTGGTGCTCGCCGCGAAAGCGCGCGCATACTGATCTGCTTCACCCGGCTCAACAAGTTCGGGGTGGGAAATCACCCACAGGAGCCACGTGGCGCTCGTGTTACTGGGAACGACTCGGCGCAAACCTCTGAGGACAAGGACGACATCGTCTTCATCACGGGCGGGTGAGTTAGCACCAGCGCGCGAAACAACACGTGCGAGTGCACCCTCTGCCACGAGGGCCGCAGCAAGATCGCTGGCGAACCAGTAATCACCCCACTGCTTTCCAGCTTCACCTTTGGGAGCTGAAGTGACAATTGCCCACTTTTGTTTCTTCTTGCGAAGCCACATGGTCATGTCCTCGCTCGACCCAGAAGGTAGCCGCATCCCCATGAAATATGCATGGTGGGAAACACCGCGAGTAGCCGCACAATTGATTTTCGGTCACCTGAAACCAGGCTTGCAAGCACCACGGCAAGCAGGTATGTCCCAATGGGTATTAGCCCCAGAATCAATAGGAGCAGATTGCCCAATACCAATCCCAACGCAAGGAAAATGAGCCCGACCAGTAGCCCCAGCACCATGACGGGTGCCGCGAGATACCGCAGGGAAACGGTATCGGGATAGCGCCGGGCTACTTCACGCCGCCACGTGCCATAACCGAAATACTGTTTGGCCAGGGCTTTTGCACTGGATCGCGGCCGATATTTCACCAGCATTGTTGGCGTGAACCACACAATGCCCCCGGTCGCACGAATGCGGTAGTTCATCTCCCAATCTTGCGCACGGATCATGGTTTCATCAAATCCACCAACGCGATCCAAGGCACTGCGCCGGAAACAACCCAAGTAGACGGTTAGCGCAGGGCCCTCCTCGCCGCCAATGTGAAACGCTGCACCGCCAACACCGAAGCGTGAGGTCATGGCAGCCGCAACGGCATGTTGATAGGCCGACTCCCCCTCCGCAGCCATGATGCCCCCAACGTTGTCAGCGCCCGTGCGCTCAAGGGTTTGCACCCCCTGACTGACGTAATCGTTGGGAACAAGTGCGTGGCCATCAACCCGGACAACGACTTCAGCGTCAGTAGCCGCTATCGCCGCATTGAGACCCGAGGGCGTTCTCCCTGATGGGTTCTCCACCATCAGGACGTTTGCGTGAAGTGCCGAGATCCCACGCACTATTTCTGCCGTGCGGTCATGTGACGGGCCAACCGCTATGACGATGGTTGTTTGACCCGGGTAGTCCTGTGCGAGGAGACGATCAATTGCTTGAGCAATGTGCTTCTCCTCATTGAGCACCGCCATGATGATGGCCACCGTCGGGTGGGTCATGAATCGAGGCCGTATCCGCGCAGAACCTCACGGTTAAGACCCTGGGCGCTGGACTCCACCTTTGTTTCAAAGTGAGCATCAGAAACCTGGGAGGTATTTATCTGACTCGCACCGGAATCAGCATCCCCATGGCGCACATAGATATAACCCAATCCATGTGTGCGGTAGACCAATCCGCCGTGACCCAAGACTCGATCAAGTAATGCGCGATCAACAGACTTGGGAACAGGCCGCCATCCACCCACCTCACGCAAATCACCCTGCGAAATCAAAATAGTTCCACCAGCAACAAATGTTGCGTACTTTTCCGCTGCATAGGTCGGGCGAAATACTGTTCGATCCTGGCTAGAAATATAGATGTTGTCCAGCGTCTTGCCCACTAGATTCGCGCCGGAATACATTCGTGCGACAACCAGATCCCACACATGCTCGGGACCATAGAAATCGTCATCGTCAATTTTTGTTATGAGTTCACCACTCGAAAGTGACGTTGCTATTGCGAGTGCCTCGCCAAGGTTGACCTCGCGCGGGACTACCTGATGCACGGCCGGGAACCTGAGCTCGGCCAGATGTGCAGCAATGTGGTCATCGAGTTCAAATCCGTGGGTGAGCAGCACTAACTCAAGCTGCGGATACGTCTGGGCGGCCATGAATTCAACGATCCGGTGCAAAAACTCCGGACGGTTCGTGACCAACACCATGGTGACGCTCGGCCAACCATAAACAAATGGTTGAGCAGTGTGGTGACGCAACTGAATTGAACGCGCCGCGATGCTCGCGTACTCGGATAATGGCGCATCAAGCACGACGCCACATGCTTGAACCTGGGAGCGCTGCTGAGGACTGAGAAATTCCGCACCCGTGATACCCGTGATTTCACGCAGTGAACGCACGGCCGGGGTGTCCAGGTACTCCGGCAACTCAAGAGACGTGGCCGAAACCACATTCTGCTGAGCATTTGATCGTCGACTAAATGGCCTATGCACGAGCGGGTCAACGAATACCTCGACACCATGGTGCCCACGGGTCCATTGAGACTGTGAAATGGAAATTGTTGAAGCCGAGCCGTGCGGCAGCGGCTCTTGTGATTGAGTGGAAGCGACAGGCTCCGAAATTATCAAGGAATCCGTTGCGCGCAGGTGTTGATCGACGGTGGCTCCAGACTGCGCAATTGACCTCAGGGTCTCGGCCATGAGCCCCGAATTCGGTAGCGCCCCTTGCGCCCACATCAGATCCTGTTGCGAGTGTCCAGTGGGCACTGGAGTGCACATGCGCACCACGGCGGCCAGGCCCACAGCCAATGGGACTGACTCGGGGAAAGTCAAATGTCCGTGAAAACCTGACTCGGTCCAGTCGGCCGCCAGCGAATTCACCGGCAGTCCTGGAGCTCCAACCCAACCCGCCCGAGGGGGCTTCGCATGCTCAATGGTGACTTCAAGACTCTGCACGACCTGCTCAGATTTTGTGCTGGTCGCCACGAGTGAGCGCAGTTCATCTCGGTTTCGCACTCGAAACTTGGCTCGCTCGGCGTCCACGTGAGAGGACCTGCGTGAATTGAGTTTCACGGTCGCCACTTTAGGGGGTCAGATCGAGGGCACGCGGTTCCCTCTCGGACTTCAACGCTCATGCGCCTTGCTCTGCCGCGCCCGACCCTGCCCTGTGAGAGGGCTCAGAGCCGATAACCTTGGGAGCATGACTGTCCGACTCTCAGTAATTGGCACCGGGTACCTCGGTGCGACCCACGCCGCCTGCATGGCCGAACTCGGCTTTGACGTGATCGGCTTGGACGTGGTCCCTGAAAAAGTCGAGCTGCTCAACTCGGGCAAAGTGCCTTTTTATGAGCCCGAACTCGATGAAGTCCTCGAGCGCAACATTAAGGCCGGCCGGCTGAGATTTACCACATCATTCCAAGAAGCGGCCGAGTTCGGTGACGTGCACTTTATCTGCGTGGGTACTCCCCAGCAGTCCGGTTCCTATGCCGCAGACATGAGTCAAGTTTTCGGCTCTGTGCGCTCACTTGCACCGCACCTCAAAGCCGGTGATCTCCTGGTGGGCAAGTCAACCGTTCCCGTGGGGACTGCGACACAAATTGCCCATGAACTATCCCAGTCGGCACCAGGCGTTGACATCGCGTGGAACCCTGAATTTTTGCGCGAAGGCTTTGCCGTTGAAGACACCTTGAATCCTGATCGACTTGTGATCGGCGTGCGTTCACCCGAAGGTGAGGCAACGCTGCGCGAGGTCTACGCACCACTGATCGCAAAAGACATTCCATTCCTTGTCACTGACTTCCCCACCGCGGAGTTGGTCAAAGTCGCAGCAAACTCCTTCTTGGCAACCAAGATCTCATTCATCAATGCCATGGCTGAAGTGTGCGAAGCTGCGGGAGCAGACGTCGTGCAGCTCGCTGAAGCCATCGGTTACGACACTCGAATTGGTAACAGGTTCCTTGCTGCCGGCCTTGGATTCGGTGGTGGCTGCCTGCCAAAAGATATTCGAGCGTTCATGGCGCGCGCCGGTGAGTTGGGTGCTGAAGAAGCACTCACATTCTTGCGCGAAGTCGATCAAATTAACCTGCGACGACGCTCACATACGGTTGATTTGGTCACCAAGGAACTCGGTGGAACCGTTCGCGGCAAGAACATTTGTGTTCTCGGTGCCACCTTCAAGCCCGATAGTGACGACGTTCGCGACTCCCCATCACTTGATGTGGCCGTAGCACTCGCCAACGCTGGCGCCAACGTAATCGTCCATGACCCAAAGGGCACAGTTAACGCTGAGCGGGTTTACCCCAACATGAAGTATTCAACGGATGTGGCTGCGGCGGCTGCTGATGCGGATTTGCTTCTCCACGGCACAGAGTGGGCCGAATACCGCGAAATTGACCCTGCGGAGTTGGGCAAGATTGTTCGCACCAAAAATGTCATTGATGCGCGGAATAAACTTGATGTGAAACT
>JALRGY010000045.1 GCA_023253325.1 Candidatus Nanopelagicales bacterium
TGCGTCTGGGTGACAACGACACCAAGATTTTGGCTCTGGCCAAGAATCTGGCCAATGAAGGTGCGAATGTCGTTCTGGTGAGCAAAGACCTTCCCATGCGCGTTAAAGCAAGCTCTGTTGGACTCGTTGCTGAGGAGTATCGTGCAGAACTTGTTCTCGAGTCCGGCTATACCGGAATGGGTGAGATCAATATCAATGTCGCCGACCTTGATGCACTCTATGAAGAAGGTGTGATCGAGCATGATGCCGCATTTGATTACCCATGCCACGGGGGTCTGGTGTTGCTCAGCGACAGGGGGAGTGCACTTGCGCGAGTGACACCTGACAAAAAGTTGAGGTTGGTTCGGGGTGACCGCGAAGCATTCGGTCTCCACGGGCGCAGTGCCGAGCAACGGATTGCCCTGGACATTTTGCTTGATCCTGAGGTCGGCATCGTGTCCTTGGGAGGACGAGCGGGTACGGGTAAAAGTGCCCTAGCGTTGTGTGCAGGCCTCGAATCCGTCATGGAGCGCGGGGCGCATCGAAAAGTCATTGTTTTTCGTCCGCTTTACGCAGTCGGCGGTCAAGAATTGGGTTATCTCCCGGGATCTGAAAATGAGAAGATGTCGCCATGGGGTCAAGCTGTCTATGACACTCTCGGTGCTATTGCAACACAGGAAGTTGTCGATGAAATCACTGACAGAGGCATGCTCGAGGTTTTGCCTCTGACACATATTCGTGGTCGGAGTTTGCACGATGCATTCGTGATAGTCGAGGAAGCCCAGTCGCTAGAGCGAAATGTACTGCTCACCGTGCTCTCGCGAATTGGAAGTGATTCGCGCGTGGTGCTCACACACGACATCGCACAGCGTGACAATCTCAGGGTTGGTCGCTTTGATGGTGTGGTCGCCGTCGTGGAGAAACTTAAAGGTCATCCACTGTTCGCACACATCACTCTGACTCGCAGTGAGCGTTCTGAAATTGCAGCATTGGTCACCGAGTTGCTTGAAGACGGGCATCAATAACACCTCATTTCACTTTGTGATCTAGATCACAAATGAAGTCCGAGGCTAGGACAATCCCCCCGTGAACAGGCTCGCAAATTCCACGAGTGAGATGTCCCACCCTGTTGTAGTGTGACTTTTTGGACCAAATCATGCACTCTAGGTCTCGCCATTCCACAGACTTTATGAGGTTTTCAATGCAAAAGTTAACGAGGCTGAGCGCTGCCGCGCTCGCATGCTCGCTGCTTCTTGCACCGGTGGTTCAGGCGCAGGCAGAGGAACTAACGCCTGACACGCCCTCGGAGGCAATCACGGAGTTTCCGGCCGACGATATCCCGGTCAATGATTCTGAGATCCCGGTGGGCGATGAAGGAAATAATCCTGAAGATGCTGGGTCCAAGAAGTTGCGAATCGCCACGGAGACCTTCCATGCATTTGGTTCCCCGCAGTCCAGTGACCTCAAAGGCTTTATGCCCAGCCTCTATCAAGGCAAGTGGTTTATGCCCAACAAAGAAGAGCGCAGACAATGTATTGCCAAGCGCGAGGGACACCACAATTACAAAACAGTCAGTGCAGGAGGCCTCTATCGTGGCACCTATCAGTTCTCGAAGGCACTTGCTCGTGGTGCCACGTGGATGATGCAAAAAGAGGTCAAGAAGGAAATGGGTCAAGCGGGCGTGGATCTCGTTCAAGAGCTCCGCAAGACTCCCATGAATCAGTGGAACAGGTACTGGCAGGATCGAGCGTTTTGGACGATCTGGCGCAAGGGAGCAGGTTCAAGTCATTGGTCAGGTGGACATAGGTCCTGCTAACAGAACTTTATTTTGGGGGACCTACAGGAATTTGGGTCGCAATGGGTCGCAATGTCTCAGCAAAGAAATCATTGCCTTTGTCATCCACTACTAGGAATGCTGGAAAATTCTTGACTTCGATTTTCCAAACGGCTTCCATGCCAAGTTCAGCGAAATCCAATACATCGACTTTGGTGATGTTGTCTTGTGCCAGGCGTGCGGCAGGACCACCGATTGATCCAAGGTAGAAGCCACCATTTTCTTGGCATGCTCGGGTCACGGCCGCACTTCGATTTCCTTTCGCCAACATGACCATTGATCCGCCAGCCTTTTGAAACTGGTCAACATAGGTGTCCATGCGCCCCGCTGTCGTCGGTCCAAACGAACCTGATGCCATTCCTTCAGGTGTCTTAGCGGGTCCTGCGTAGTAGACGGGGTAATCACGCAGGTACTGGGGCATTGGCTCACCACGGTCCAACATTTCCTTGATTCGCGCATGCGCCAAATCTCTGGCAACCACCAGAGACCCGGTGAGGGAAAGCCTGCTGCGAATGGGAAGTTTGCTCAGTGTTTCGCGGATATCTGACATCGGGCGATTGAGGTCAATCTCAATGACGTCGTCGTCGAGATGTTCATCGGTAATTTCAGGCAGGTAGTGGGCCGGTTCGGTCTCAAGTTGCTCGAGGAATGCGCCCTCGGGGGTGATTTTCGCCTTTGCCTGACGGTCAGCAGAGCATGACACCGCAATAGCAACGGGACACGATGCTCCATGACGCGGTAACCGAATAACTCGAACATCGTGACAGAAGTACTTGCCACCAAACTGTGCACCGATTCCAAACTGCTGGGTCATGAGGTGGACTTCTTGTTCCATGGCCAGGTCGCGGTATCCAGAGCCATCAGCCGACCCGTGCACGGGAAGGGTGTCCAAGTAATGAGCGGAAGCTAACTTCGCTGTTTTCAATGCAAACTCTGCGCTAGTGCCGCCGACGACCACGGCAAGGTGATATGGCGGGCACGCTGCTGTTCCGATGCTTCTGAGTTTTTCATCGAGGAACGCTGCAAACTTCGTTGGATTGAGCAGCGCGGCAGTCTCTTGGTAGAGGAAACTCTTGTTGGCACTACCGCCGCCTTTCGCCATGTAGAGAAATTCATAGGACATTTCCTTGGCAGGATCGGAATACAGCTCGATTTGTGCTGGAAGGTTCGTTCCAGTATTTCTTTCCTCCCACATGGAAAGAGGGGAGAGCTGTGAGTAACGCAAGTTCAGCTGAGCAAAGGCGTCATAGACGCCGCGCGAAAGTGCCTGTGCATCGTCGCCTGCGGTAATTACATTTTGCCCACGCTTGCCCATGATGATTGCGGTACCGGTGTCCTGGCACATGGGAAGTATGCCTCCGGCTGAAATATTGGCGTTCTTGAGAAGATCAAGTGCAACGAATCGATCATTGGGACTTGACTCGGGGTCATCGAGAATTCGACGCAGTTGCGCCAAGTGGTCTGGGCGTAACAGGTGCGAAATATCTCGCATTGCCGCGAAGGTCAGTGCGGTGATTGCCTCAGGTTCAATAGTGAGGAACTCTCGGTCTCCCAGCGTGGCCGTGCTGATTCCCTCGGTTGTTATCAACCTGTAGGGAGTGGAATCCGGGGCCAAGGGGAGCATGTCGGTGTACACAAAATCAGTCACACCACAACTCTAGATCCCTAACGCGGTAATAACCACCATGAGGCAAAACCTGGGATGTGCACTTGGTCACCGAAATCCAGTTCATCTCCTGAAATCAAGTCAACAGGTGTAACCAGGTAGGGGAATTCATCCACGGAGAGCACTGCAGGGTCAGGGCTCATGTTGTATACCTCCAAGAGCACTCCGCGGTCACCATCTCGGACCACGAAAAAGACGCCATTGTGCGAGGTCATTACGACGGTGGAACTCTGTGAGGCGTGCAATTGCGGGAGGGACTTGCGAGCTGTCGCAAGTCTGGTGATTCGCGCCGACAGCTGAAGCGCGATATCGCGGCCCTGTTCGGTCAGCTCTTCAAACTGAGGCATGTACGGGCGATGGACCCAGCGGCTATCCGCCTTCTCTTCCTCGCGGAGTAGGTAGGAGTGATCATTGAGCAACCCCCATTCGTCACCCATGTAAATAAGGGGCAATCCTCCGAACCCGAACACAATGGCATACCCACAAAAGATTCGGTGCATGGCTGAATTGATTGCATTCGAATCATTAGATTCCAGTCCAAGTTCCAAACCAGCAAGGCTTGCCGCGGTTCCCGAAATCCTTCGATCACCTGTAGCGGGATTCTCTTGGAACAGGACACCGCGAGCGGGGGAATCAGGGAATATTCCATTGTAATAATCGGCGAGAAATGATCGGTGACCAAAACCGCTCCAGCCCAAGGCTTCGGCATCAGAATCGTCGATAGCCCAGCCAATATCATCGTGGCAGCGCAAATAGGTGGTCCAGGTTGTGCCAGGTGGAAGCTTCTCAAACCGATTAAGTGCAATGGCCATGAGTCGTGCATCCCGCGCTGCGAAGGCCGACCAAATCTGAACCATGAGTGAGTTGTGGTAGGCCACGTCGCTCACCTTGCCCACGAAACGTCCTTGACCAAGATAGGCGCCAACGTCATTAGGTCCAACAATGGCTTCAGCCTGGAAGATCACGCTGGGAGCAACAATTCGAGCGAATGAGCGCAGAATCTGAGTGATGCTGTGAACTTCTGACTGGTTCTGGCAGGAAGTGCCCATTCTTTTCCAGAGGAATGCAATGGCATCCAGTCTGAGGCAATCCACGCCTTTATTCGCCAGAAAGCCAATGATGTCAAGGAATTCCAGGAGCACATCGGGATTAGACCAATTAACGTCCCATTGATAGGAGTTAAACGTTGTCCACACCCAACTATTAAGTTCGTCATTCCACGTGAAGTTTCCCGGCGCGAAGTCTGGGAACACCTCAGGAAGGGATTCCTCGTATTGATCCGGAAGAGTTCTATCGGGAAACAGGTAGAAGTAATCCTGATATTTTTTGTCACCACCGCGAGCCTTGACCGCCCACTCATGTTCGTAGGCGACATGATTCAGGACTAGATCAACGGTCAAAGTCACGTCGTTGCTGTGCAATTTCCCAGCGAGAGTTTCCAAGTCAGAGATCGAGCCGAGGTTGGGGGCCACATTTCTAAAGTCCATGACGGCGTAACCGCCGTCATTTTGTCCCGGGCGTGGTTTAAGCAGCGGCATGAGGTGCAGGTAGGTGACGCCGAGCGATTTCAAATAAGGAATCTTGTGCGCTACGCCTTTAAGGTCACCAGCGAACCTGTCCGTATATGCGACGTATCCGACTGCACTCTCACTCTGGAACCAGTCCGATGGTCGTTCAAGGTCCCTGGCCTTGAGAGCCTTGCTTCGGGCACCATGGGTCGCATCCGCTAACGCGATGATTCTGGCGTACACCTCATCCACGTTTTCGCAGTACAGGTCCTCGAGGCCAGATCGAATGTCAGGGCCAAAACTTGCAAGTCGGCGCGCAAAATGGTCAGACATCGCTGCTATCTCGCAGAGGTAAAGTCAACCGATGAATAGCGAGATAGTTTTGCAATTCGGTGCTCGCTCTTGATCTCACGGATGGTGCCGCTCTTGCTGCGCATGACTATCGAATGCGTTGTTGGGCCGTTTGGTGTGTATCTGACCCCTTCCATGAGTTCTCCATCGGTGATGCCGGTGGCGCAAAAGAAGTTGTTATTGCCTGTCACTAGGTCTGTTGTTGTGAGTACTCGGTTGACATCGTGACCCGCTTCTATTGCTTTGAGTTTTTCTTCGTCATTCGTGGGCCACAATTTGGCCTGAATCTCGCCCCCGATGCAGGTCATGGCACAGGCGGTGATGATTCCTTCAGGCGTTCCACCAATGCCCATGAGAATGTCGACACCCGTGCCTTCACGAGCGGCCATGACGGCGCCAGCAACGTCACCGTCGGTGATGAACTTGATGCGAGCACCAGCTTCACGGATTTCACGCACCATTTCGTCGTGGCGTGGACGGTCAAGAAGGCAAACGGTTAAGTCAGCAATTGACTCACCTTTAGCTTTTGCAACCTGCTCGAGGTTCCAAGCAATAGGTGCATCGATGTCTACTTTGCCAGCGGAATCGGCACCAACAACAAGTTTCTTCATGTAGAAGACCGCGCTCGGATCAAACATGGACCCACGTTCAGCAACGGCTATGACAGCGATGGCATTAGGCATGCCTTTCGCAGCGAGCGTGGTTCCATCAATGGGATCAACAGCCACGTCGCATAAAGGTCCAGTGCCATCGCCCACAAGTTCGCCATTGAAAAGCATGGGAGCTTCATCTTTCTCGCCCTCGCCAATGACCACGGTTCCATTCATGGACACCCCGCTGACCAAGGTTCGCATGGCATTGACTGCGGCGCCATCGGCACCGTTCTTGTCCCCGCGTCCCACCCATCGCGCGGCGGCCATGGCGGCAGCTTCGGTGACGCGGACCAATTCCATGGCCAAATTTCGATCCGGGACTTCCATGGAGGATTCGGTTGAGAAGGAAGTTTGGGCGTCAAAGTCACTCATGGGGTTAGCGTATCGGTGGTGGAGGTGCCCCGATTGATGTAATGGCGCATGATGTCCTTGTGAGCGAGTCGACACCAACTGGGAAATCGAATGCCCGGATGAAGCAAACGGTGGGGGACATGGTGCGATCCATGGCCGTGGTTCTCGCGGTTGTCGCCGCGATTTTGCTAGTAACTTGGCGCCCCCAGCCAGACCCCGTGCGTGAGGTCAACGTGGATCAGTTGCTGGTCGTCGCGGTCGCGCAAGCCGACTTTGACGTTGTGGTGCCTGGCATTCCTGGGTTACGCCCAACGAGTGTGCGCTGGCAGCCAACGGCGGAATCGAAAGACGAGATGGTATGGCAGGTGGGCTACGTCACCGAAACCGATGAGTTTCTTCAAGTGACCCAGTCCCGCTCAGACAGTTCGAAATTCCTTTTAGTTGAAACAGTTCGCGGAGTTCCACTTGGGAGCGTCGCCATTGACAGTGTCGTGGGCGAAGACTGGACGGAGTATCGGAGCGATACAAGTACCGCATTCGTGTCGATGAATAACGGTACGACCACGATAGTTCGAGGTACCGGATCGCGCGAGGTAATTCTGAGTGGTGTTGAGTCCTTGGTATTAGCGGCTAGTCTTCAGTAGTTTCAATTCGATCACTAGCTTTCTTGAGCCACGCTTCACATACGGCAGCGAGTGCATCGCCTCTTTCCCATAATGCTAGTGATTCTTCAAGCGTCAGATTTCCGCGCTCCAACTGTGATGCAACTTGGGCGAGTTCGTCCCGGGCTGCTTCGTATCCCACCCCAGCAAGATCGAGATCGTCCTTTTTCTGTGCCATAGCCTTACTCCGCTCTTTGGGCTTTGAAGTGCCCATGTGCTACTCGAATATCAACAGTTTCTTTCATTTTCACCTGGTCCTCGTTGCGAACAATGACACCTGCGGAGTTAAGTACAATTGCATAGCCCCTATCCATGGTGGCGGCAGGCGATAGGGCGCGTATTTGTGCACGCAAGTGCTCGATTTCGGTCGAGGCCGCCTGAATTTTGTGCAGGATTGTTTGCTTCATTCGTTTTCGACTTTCGGTCACTTTGAGGCGATCCATATCTATGTGAGAAATCACCGCCCTTCGCATTCTTCGACGAATTTCTGATACAAATTCTTGTTCCTCAACCAATGAGGGCACAATCCGTTTGGCAGCATCGGTTGGAGTTGATGCCCGCATGTCGGAGACAAAGTCAATGAGCGGTGTGTCCTGTTCGTGCCCAATCGCGCTGACGATTGGGGTTGAAGCCATGGACACCGCGCGCACAAGGGTTTCATTACTGAATGGGAGCAGGTCCTCCATGCTGCCACCGCCACGCGCAATGACTATTACGTCAAGTCCAAGTGCATCTAACTCCGACAACGCCGCGGTTACTTCTGGGACAGCGGAGACACCCTGGACGGCGACCTCGCGAATTTCAAAGTCAGCTGCCGGCCACCGCTTCTTGGTGTTGACCAAAACATCATGCATTGCATCACTTGCACGCCCGGTGATCAATCCAATGCGGCTAGGGAGAAATGGGATCGGCTTCTTGCGTTCCGGCGCAAAGAGACCTTCTGCCGCTAGTTTGCCTTTCAGTGCTTCGAGCTGCGCAAGTAAATCTCCGATACCAACCGCTCGAAGTTCACGAGCGACTATCTGCAGGGATCCTTGTTTGGCCCAGAAATCGCACCGGCCAAAGAGAATGATTCGTTGGCCTTCGGCCAATGGTGGGTGCATCGCGCCCACAAGAGCCGAGTTGGCCATTACTTTGAGGGAGAATTCGGCATCGGTGTCACGCAGGGTAAAAAACTGGACCGAGGCTCCAGGCCGGGGGCGAAATTGAGCGACTTGACCCTCTACCCAAATGGAACTGAGGCGGTTGATGTAGTCATGTAAGAGCGTCGAGATCACCCGCACCGGCGCGGGTGCGCTTTCCGAGGTCTCGAGTGCCACTCACGCAGCCTAGGCGCATGAGAGGCCATTCGCTTAGGCTGTAGCCATGTCACAGGAAAAAAAAGTCCTCCTTGCGGCTCCGCGTGGGTATTGCGCGGGTGTCGACCGAGCCATTTTGACCGTGGAAAAGGCCCTCGACCTTTATGGCAGTCCCGTGTACGTGCGCAAAGAGATCGTTCATAACAAACATGTTGTGGAGTCCTTGCAGGAGCGAGGGGTCATTTTTGTCAACGAAGTTGAAGAAGTCCCCGATAACGCGACGGTTGTTTTCTCCGCTCACGGCGTGGCGCCTGTGGTGCATGAGGAAGCCGCCGAAAAGAACTTAAAAACAATCGATGCAACATGTCCACTGGTCACCAAAGTGCATGCTGAAGCCCGTCGGTTTGCGAATGAAGGCTTTGACATCATCCTCATTGGTCACGAGGGACATGAGGAAGTTGTCGGCACGTCAGGTGAGGCGCCCGATTCGATCACACTTGTTGAAGACCCCGCCGCTGCCCGCGAGATCGAGGTGAAGGATCCCGACAAACTCATCTGGCTATCGCAAACAACCTTGTCCGTTGATGAAACGCTACAGACCGTCGAGGTTTTGAAAGAGCGATTCCCCAACCTGCAGAGCCCGCCCAGTGATGATATTTGCTACGCAACTCAAAACCGGCAAACTGCGGTGAAGGCCATGTCACCCAGTTGTGACGTGGTGATTGTGGTCGGTTCGGGTAACTCCTCTAATTCGGTTCGTCTCGTTGAAGTCGCATTGGATGCTGGTGCAACTGCGTCCTATCGGGTTGATAGCTACCGAGAGCTCGAGGAATCGTGGGTTGATGGCGCATCCACGGTTGGAGTTACCAGCGGTGCATCGGTTCCTGAGCTCCTGGTCAATGAGGTGCTCGAGTGGTTAGCCGAACGGGGTTACGGAACAGTTGAAGAAGTCCGCACCGCTGAGGAGACTCTGATGTTTGCCTTGCCGCCTGAGTTGCGCAGGGATATGAAGGCTGCTTCAGCGAAGGGAACGACGTCGTAGCGCGACAATCACGAGCGCAATGACGGTGGATCCGATTACCCAGATCCAGTTATTCCCCAGAATGAAAAAGACGGCAACGCCTCGATTGATTATTGATGAATCTGCGATGTTGATTTGTCCGACCGTGGCTGCCATGATGAAAAATGAAATTGCAGGTGCATAGATTGCATGGATATCATCGCTGGACCGCACCGCGAAACTTGTGAAAAGTGTTGCGAGCAGTAATCCAATTCCGGTGAGCAAGCCAGGTTCTCCGCCAAAAATCAGCACATTTCCCAGGCCAAAAACTAATGTGACCGAGATGGCGATCAAGTAGACCCACGGGGCGCTCAATGAACCCACCAATTCGGAACGAGAACCAGATGTGGGTTTGCGTTCTTCTCGCGATGATGTGCGAGGGCTGGGGATTGGCGCGGGAGCATGCATGGCAATCCCTGGAACATTCGCGGTTGCGGGTGGCAATGCGATTTCAGCATCTATGACTCCTATGGATTCGCGCTGCGAGTCTCGAGTCAGCGTGCGCAGGCGCCCAGACTTTTGCAGGGGGATTGCGATGAGTGCGTCGTCATGGCCCAACACGCCCTGGCTGCGGAAAATGCGCCCAGTTTCCGAGGGAGCCGATGCTGGTTGATCATTGTCTGCGGCCAGAGGGGCGGCAAGAGCGTGTTCAACGGGGAGTTCTCGCGGGGTTTCAGGTCGAAAGAGGCCCTCATATTCCTGACCAACGAGCGAGGAATCTGCCGCGCTCACGGGGTTCGAATCATCCGTCACGGGGATCAGGCTACTCATTTACCGCATCAAGGCGGCGGTCCACCACGTACTGTTCCTCAGAATCGAGGTGGAGAGGGAGTTCAGCGACAAAGACCTCAAGTTGTGGAGTTTCGGTTAATGCGTTCTCGTTCTTGTCGGTTCGGACGCCGAGTTCGGCAAGTTTTTGACCAGTGGGACGAACGCGGGTTTCAATGGAACGAACCGTTGAGTTGTAACTGCTCACCGCGGTGCCGAGAGCTTTGCCGAGTTTGCCGAAATGTCCCAGCACAACGTCAACTCGTGTGTACAACTCGCGCGACAGCTGGGCAATAACTTGTGCCTGGTCGATCATCTCGCTGTTTTTCCAACTCATGCCGACTCCGCGAAGCAGGGCAAAGAGGGTGGTGGGGGTTGCAGGAACGACATTGCGACTGAAGGCATAGTCCAAAAGATCTGGGCGATAGGTCAATGCGGACTCAAGGAGCGATTCCGAAGGCAGAAACATGACGACAAAGTCGATCGATTCATTGACAGAGCCTGCATATGCCTTGCGGCTCAATTTATCGATGTGACTTGCGACGGCTTGTGCGTGCGCAGCCATGAGTTGCTCAATCTGCGCAGGCTCTGTGCTCGCTGCGGCAGCAAGATAGTTATCCATGGGTGTCTTGGCATCTACCAAAATGCAGCGGTCATCAGAGAGCATGACCTGAAGGTCTGGGCGCAGGGCGCCATCTTCGGTGGCGAAGTGCGACTGTTCAAGGAAATGAACGCGATTGAGAAGTCCCGTTGCCTCCACCAAACGACGAAGTTCCATCTCCCCCCATTGGCCCCGCGCTCCCGAGCGGCTGAGGACAGAGGTGAGTTGCTGCGCCTGCTGGCGGACTTCAGCCACGGACCGAGTCAACATCTGATTGTGGTTTTGCAAACCCACCATGAGCTCTGAGCGCAAGGCAGTTGCAGATTCGACGCCAGCCTGTTGGTTGCTTTGTACCTGAGCATTCATTCGGTTGATGGCATCAGAGAGTGAATCCAGACCTGACTCGAGGGCAGGAACATGTGATTCGTCGGCGGATTTGCGCCCCAAGAAGTAACCGAGGGCCACGCCAGCAAATGCAATAACGGCCATGAACAAGACGATCAAAATCAACAACAACGGTTCCATACATTCATGGTGTCACGGTGGGCTGACATCTGGGCGCATTTCGCCCCGCAACGCGGTGGATGTGTGCCCGATCTAGACTCACGGCCGTGGGATTAACTCTGGGAATCGTTGGACTGCCTAATGTGGGCAAATCAACCATGTTCAATGCGCTTACCAAGAACAACGTTCTGGCGGCTAATTACCCGTTTGCGACCATTGAGCCGAACACCGGAGTAGTCGGCGTTCCTGACGACCGCCTCAACGAACTCGCCAAGATTTTCGGTTCAGAGAAAATCATTCCCGCGAGTGTGATGTTTGTTGACATTGCCGGGATTGTGAAGGGTGCGTCAGAAGGCGCTGGGTTGGGCAACAAGTTCCTGGCCAATATTCGTGAGTCCGATGCCATTTGCCAGGTATTGCGCGCGTTCACGGATGACGATGTCGTACACGTCGAGGGCCGTGTTTCTCCCAAAGAGGACATGGAGACCATTAATACCGAGTTGATTCTGGCCGACATGCAGACACTCGAAAAGGCGTTGCCTCGGCTTGAAAAGGAAGTGCGCCTCGACAAAGGCAAGGCCGTTGTTTTAGAAACAGCAAAAGCAGCTCAAGAAATCTTGAACTCAGGAAAGACGCTCTTTGGCGTTGGCTTCGACTCAACTCCGATCCGTGAGCTCTTCCTGCTCACCTCAAAGCCGTTTGTATATGTAGTGAACGCGGACGAAACAGAGTTGGCTGATGAAGCATTTAAGAGTGAAATGCGAGAACTCGTTGCACCCGCCGAAGTCGTCTTCCTTGATGCCAAGATTGAATCCGAGTTAGTTGAACTGTCTGATGAGGAGGCTCTCGAATTACTGCAATCAGTCGGTCAAGATGAATCAGGACTTAAAGCTTTGGCTCGGGTAGGTTTCAACACACTTGGACTGCAAACATATTTGACCGCTGGGCCCAAAGAAGCACGTGCGTGGACGATTCCCAAAAACGCAACTGCGCCCGAGGCCGCAGGTGTTATTCACACCGATTTTCAAAAGGGATTCATCAAAGCCGAGATCGTTTCCTTTGATGATCTTGTTGACGCAGGTTCCATGGCAGAGGCCAAAGCGAGAGGCAAAGTGCGCATCGAGGGTAAGGACTATGTCATGCATGATGGAGACGTTGTCGAGTTCCGTTTTAACGTATAGGAGTTGATATGTCCGACAAAGCCACAGGCCCTCAGTCCTATTTTCCGTCGATTGAAAAGAAATACGGGCAGCCAATAAGCCATTGGATGCAGCAGCTTGATTCTGTTCGAAATGACAAGCACATGGACCAGGTGAAGTTTCTCAAGGAGAATTTCGGCATGGGTCATGGTCATGCAAATGCAATCGTTGCGGTGTATAGGAAAGACAATGGCCTCTAATGTTGACCAACGGCTTTGGCAAAACCCACTGCGGTAGATACCTTGCTTAGCATCGGTCGAATTGATATTGAAGATGCCCAAGACGCGGCGGTGATTGCTCGCAAGGCACGTAAATCAACGGGTGCCCATATCCCTGAACTGCACACCCCCGCCGAGGACCTCGAGTTTTACACTCAAGCGATTTTGGAATCGGATGGATCCGTCTGTGAAATTGACGGTCGAGTAATCGGCTTTATTTTGTGGAACGAGGATTGGATTTACCACCTGTACGTGTTGCCCGAGTTTCACAGACAAGGCATTGGCACCGCATTGCTCCAGGCCGCCCTTGACTCGATGCAATCCGAAGTCGTTCAACTCTGGACCTTTCAAGCGAATATAGGAGCCATCGCTTTCTATGAAACTCGCGGATTCGCCATTGTTGAGTCCACGGATGGCTCACGAAATAAAGAGTCAATGCCGGACCATCGATTGGTGCTCGTACTTGAGTAGTTGGCCGCGGTAGCCTTTCCCCATGTCAACTGAACCGGCGTACAGCGTTGAGCGTGAAATCGATATTCCCCTGGAGATCCTTTGGGCTGCTTGGACTGATCCGGAGGCACTAGAAGTGTGGTACCACGGCATGGAGCACTCAATCGTTCCCGGCTCAGTCAATTCGGATCCGGTAGTTGGTGGGCTGTGGACTGTCGCCATTGACGTTCCTGAGGCCGGTTATGTCGCGTACTTTTACGGTCAGTACACGGCTGTTGTTGATCAGGCCCGACTTGAACACACGCTTTATTACACCGAGTCGGCAGAGGAATTTACTGCCAGGGACTTTGATGCCATTCATCATGACATTCGGATTGAATTCGAGGCCCGTGATTTTCGCAGTTGGGTGAAATTCAGCCAGTTTGGTGACTTGTCTGAATCCGATGCACTGCAAGCGCAGGCAGGCATGCAAAGTTACTTTGACTCGCTGGAAAAGTATTTGTCAGTGGCTGAGTGAGAGTTTCCACCATTGAGAATTCTCGTCTGACTTCAACAACGTGAACCTGTTCTTTTCCAGAACCCTTTGACTTGCGGCATTGTCATTGTCGGTTTCTGCCACAAGCATTTCGATTCCACGATATTTGGCAATGGCAATGAGCCCTTGCAGCAGTTCGGTGCCCAAACCCTTTCCCCGGGAACTATCAGTGAGTCCATAGCCAATTTCTATTGCGGTGAAATTGGCATCGTGAAACTGGCCTTTGAATCCACAACCTCCACATGCTTCACCGGTTGACCGAAGTCGAAGTTGAAATAGGTTTGTGGTGCCTAAATCGTGTGGCCCACTCAGTTGCATGAGCCGTGAAATACGTAGGTCTGCTTCACTGGGAAAGTCATCCAGCCAGAGTTTGTTGTCCCGATTTTCATGGGCAATGTCCTCGAGTTCGTGCTCCAGAGGAACAAAATCGAGGTGTGCAGTGTGGGCAATGGGTTGGATTATGTGGATGCCCGATTGCTGCCAGGCATCGATTGCTTGCCCGACGGTTTGATTAGCGGTCAGGATGTAGTCAGTATCGAATGTGCTCACAACGAAGATTCCTATGTCGGCATCCGCCAAAACCTGCGAAATTCTGGCGACAATTCCGGTCAGGCTGAACTCCATGGTTCCCGCAACGCGAAACGCGATCCAGTGATCCTCGCGTTCAAGAATTCCGACACTGGGAGCCTGATGGGTTGGGCAGACCAGTGACAGTTCATCCACAGTCTGAGCAATGGTCCAGAAATCAGATTCAGCTGGGATGACAGGGATCGGGGCGGCGGGATCGAGTTTGATCACGGAGTACTCAGGCACTTGCCGGATGAGGTGCACGGGATCATTAAAGCGCCTACGCATCCCCTTGGAGCGCCCCACCGTGTGTTGCGCCCTAGCACACCCATAGTCTCTGTAGGTGACTTTTCGCTCAGATTTACGCAATGTTGCCATCATTGCCCACGTTGACCATGGCAAAACAACTCTCGTTGACGCAATGTTGTGGCAGTCCGGTGCATTCCGCGACAACCAGGATGTGAATGAGCGGGTCATGGACTCCATGGATCTTGAACGTGAGAAAGGCATCACGATCCTGGCCAAAAACACGTCGGTGCGTTACGCGGGACCATCTGCCCCCGAAGGCATCACCTTCAACATCATTGACACACCGGGCCACGCTGACTTTGGTGGCGAGGTTGAGCGCGGACTCGAAATGGTCGATGGCGTTGTGCTCTTGGTGGATGCATCTGAAGGCCCATTGCCACAGACTCGGTTCGTGCTGCGCAAAGCACTGAGCAAGAAACTGCCTGTTGTTTTGGTTATCAATAAAGTGGACCGCCCAGACTCGCGTATCGCTGAGGTCGTTGACGAGGCCTATGAACTCTTCCTTGACCTAGATGCCGATGAACACCAAATTGAGTTCCCCATCATTTACACCAGCGCTAAGGCTGGGCGTGCATCATTGACTCGCCCTGCTGACGGTGGAATGCCTGATGCTGAGGATCTTGAGCCACTATTCAAGACTCTGATCGACACAATCCCCGCACCCACGTATACCGAGGGTGCTCCTTTGCAGGCTCATGTCACCAACCTTGATGCCTCCCCATACCTCGGTCGTTTGGCTCTGTGCCGAGTGCATCAAGGGACGATTAATAAAGGCCAGCAAATTGCTTGGATCCGTCACGACGGAACAATCGAGCGCGCCAAGGTTGTTGAACTTCTCATGACAGAGGCACTCACCCGCGTTGTCGCTGAAAGTGCTGGTCCTGGTGACATCATCGCTGTGGCTGGCATCCCAGAGATCACCATCGGTGACACTCTCGCTGACATTGAGAACCCAGTAGCCCTTCCCGTCATTACCGTGGATGAACCATCGATCTCCATGACCATAGGTATCAACACCTCGCCGCTTGCTGGTCGAAGTGGTGGCACAAAGTTGACGGCCAACATGGTCAAGGAGCGCTTGTACGCTGAGACAGTTGGTAACGTCTCAATTCGCGTCCTGCCAACTGAGCGCCCTGACACGTGGGAAGTTCAGGGCCGCGGTGAATTGCAACTGGCGATCCTCGTTGAAATCATGAAGCGTGAAGGTTTCGAAATGACCGTGGGCAAGCCCCAGGTTGTGACTCGGACAATTGACGGCAAAGTTCATGAGCCTGTTGAACGACTATCCATTGATATCCCCGAGGATTACCTGGGCGTTGTCACGCAGCTCATGGCGCTGCGCAAGGGCCGCATGGAACAAATGACGAACCACGGCACCGGTTGGGTGCGCATGGAGTATCTCGTTCCTGCTCGTGGGTTAATTGGTTTTCGCACGGAGTTCCTCACAGAAACGCGCGGAACAGGCCTGCTACACCATGTGTTTGACAAATACGAACCATGGTTCGGCGAATTACGCACCCGTCCCACGGGTTCACTGGTTGCAGACCGCACGGGACCAACAACCGGCTTCGCACTGTCGAACCTTCAAGAGCGCGGCACTATGTTCGTGGCGCCCGGCACAGAGGTCTATGAAGGCATGATCGTGGGCATCCACAGCCGTGACAACGACTTGGTGGTCAACGCCACCCGGACCAAGCAGCTGACCAACTTCCGCGTGAGCGGCAAGGAAGATGCGAT
>JALRGY010000046.1:0-4568 GCA_023253325.1 Candidatus Nanopelagicales bacterium
GCAACAAGCGCTCAACAGCTAACAATGTTGCCTTCAAAGATTGTCATTGCATCACAGAATGCCAAGAAGATTGTTGAGATGCGACGCATTCTCCAGCAAGCAAGTCTTGACGTGGAGATCGTGGGAACAGATCAGTTCCCCGATTTGGCTGATGTTGAGGAAACCGGATCAACATTTGCTGACAATGCAATGTTGAAAGCACGCGCGGTCAGTGCAGCAACCGGATTTGCGGCGGTGGGCGATGATTCGGGCCTTTGCGTTGATGCACTGAACGGAATGCCGGGGATTTTGTCGGCTCGGTGGGCTGGTGGCCATGGGAATGACCAAGCGAATCTTGATCTTGTGCTGGCCCAAATGCGTCATGTGCCAGAAAGTCGGCGGGGCGCGTCCTTTGTGTGTGCGGTGGCTTATGCCGATCCGGAGGGCAACGAATTTATTGTCGAAGGCAGCATGAGTGGAACATTGATTGATCAACCCCGGGGAACAAATGGATTCGGGTATGACCCCATCTTTGTCCCAACAGGCCATGTTATTACGTCAGCGGAAATGGAATCCGATGCCAAGGATGCAATTAGCCACCGCGGCAAGGCGCTGAAGAAATTTGTGGCTCAGCTGCAAACCCAAAAAAATTAGCAGCAATACAAAGGAATTAAGTGCGGGAGGCGGGACTTGAACCCGCACGTCCGAAGACACAGGTACCTAAAACCTGCATGTCTGCCAATTCCATCACTCCCGCGAGAGCGTCCTGAGTCTAAGGGGAGATACCCCTCCCGATGTGTGGAGGGTGAGAGCTCCGCGAGGCCATGTGCGTAAGGTTGTCCCGTGAGTGAAAATGAGACCGCCCATGAGGGCGCCAATATTGCGGCCATGCAGGCTGATATTGCCAGCGCTCGCGCTGACTTCCTTGCCTCGCTGTTAGAACTGCGCGAACAAACCGCTCCGGCGGCTTTGGCTCAGCGTGGACTCCGTGCAGCAGGTGGCTGGTTCACTGACGAGTTTGGTGGTGTGCGACCAGAGCGTGTCGCAATTGCTGGAGCCGTAGTTGTCGGCATTGTCGCCATCAAGCTGCTCCGGCGTCGTGGCTAATCTCAATCAATCTCCCGTCTTCGTCGGTGGGACAGGTCGAAGTGGTTCAACCATTGTTGGTCACCTTCTTGATCATCACCCCCAGGTGACATTAACGCGGCCCATGGAAGTCCGTTTTATCTCTGGCAATGACGGATTTATCGATGCACTAGTCAAAGCCGACACCAAGCGAGGAAAGAAGGCGGCCGAGTTGGCCGTTGACCGATTACTCAACCGTTGGTTTGAGCGTGCTGAACACGTTGGATTACACACTTCTATGCCGAAAGATTTCGTTGAGAGTGCTTCCACGGCGTACTTGGCAGACTTTCACGCAAACCCACAGCGGGCAACACAATCTCTCGTGTTCGCGCTGATGGAACAAGTTGCTCAGGGGTGCGGAGCGAATCGTTGGGTTGATACAACGCCGGCGAATGCTCGCAAGGCAGATAAATTGGAGTTGATTTATCCGGATTCTCGAGTCATCGTGGTGACTCGCGATGGCAGGGACGTGGCGGCCTCATTCGTTCACCAGGATTTTGGGCCGAGTGATGTCTTCGCGGCTATCGAACTCTGGGAAAGTCGAATGATTAAGTCGCACCACGCGGCTTTGAATGCCACTCCGGGCCACGTACTCACCATTGAACTCTTTGACCTTGTGCAGGTCAATAGGGAGCAAACGGTTCAACAGATTCTCCATCACCTTGACTTGGAGCCCTCGGAGCAGATGCTTGACTGGTTCGATTCGACGGTGACGACACAAGGATCACATGCAGGTCGCTGGCGCAAAGACTTTGATGAACGTACCGCGAGTGCGATCGATGAGTGTTACGCCGCCGCCTGCGAGAGGCTCCAGGCCCGAGGCATAAAGATCCCGGCCTCGGGGGACTGATCAGAGTGGCGGATTTCGACGACATTGTGATTGGCGCAGGCCATAACGGTCTTGTGGCTGCAGCTTATTTGGCCCGAGCGGGCCGCTCCGTGCTTGTGCTCGAGGCTGCTGATCACGTGGGTGGCGCTGCAATTTCTGCGGAAGTGTTCTCGGGAGTTGCGGCCCGACTCAGCAAGTACTCCTATCTCGTGTCTCTATTGCCTGAAAAGATTCGCACAGATTTGGGCATGACGTTGGAGACAGTGAAGCGTTCCGTATCGAGTTTCACACCTGATCCAGCAAATCCGAACCGATCAATAGCCATTCCGTACGATGACCCAGAAGAACTCACGAAGCGGATTTTTGAGTTCACCGGCAGTGAGAGTGACGCGCAAGCGTGGTTGGATTTTTATGAGCGCACGGTTCGAGTAGCGCGCAAAGTGTTTCCCACTTTGACACAGCCACTGCGCTCACGCGAGGAATTGCGACAGATCGTGGGCAATGATGAAGACTGGAATGACTTCTTTGTTCGCCCACTGGGTGAAATCATCGAGCGAAGTATTTCTAACGACACTCTCCGAGGCATAATTTTCACCGATGCACTCATTGGCACATTTGCTGACGCCCACGACGCAAGCCTGCGGCAAAATATTTGCTTTCTCTACCACGTGATTGGTAATGGCACGGGTACCTGGGATGTCCCAATAGGTGGTATGGGTCAAGTCACCGACCAACTTGAGAGGATCGCCACGAAGCTGGGCGCCCAGATCCTGACCGGAACCAAAGCTCTGGAAATCACTTCAACGGATTCCGGCGTCACCGTCAGGACTCAAGTTAAAACTTGGACCGCAACCAATGTGTTGGTGAACGCAACGCCAAGTGTCCTAGCGAGACTCATGGGTCAGGAGCCCCCAGCCATTGACGTAGCATCAGGTGGCGCTCAAATAAAAGTAAATATGTTGCTCGGTCGTCTGCCCAAACTCCTCAGTGGGGATTCATTCGAGGCATTTAATGGAACATTTCACATCAATGAAGGGTACGAACAGCTGGCACAGGCTTTTGCCCAAGCGAGTCGGGGCGAGTTGCCCACTCCTCTGCCGGCCGAAATCTACTGTCACAGTCTGACCGACCCCAGTATTTTGTCGCAGGAATTGCAGGCTGCGGGGGTTCAAACACTGACGCTATTTGCCTTACACACCCCACACGACTTATTTGCTCGGGAGAATCAACCGATTGATAAGCAGCAGGCACGGGACGCTGTTCTTGCCACCTTAAATTCGGTCTTGGCCGAGCCAATCGAGGATTGTTTTTACATTGGCCCGGATGGTAATCCTTGTATCGAGATCAACACCACGGTTGATATTCAAAACAGTCTTGGAATTGCCACCGGGAACATTTTTCACAATGCATTGGATTGGCCATGGGCACAAACCCCGGAGGAAATCAACAGATGGGGAGTGGAAACGTCATACCCACACATCTACATTTGTGGCAGTGGCGCAGCCCGTGGAGGCGGAGTGTCAGGCATTCCTGGACATAACGCCGCCATGGCGATTTTGACTCAAGGAAAATGCTGAAAAAACTGTGGTACACCGCCACGGACTTGAACCGTGAACCCGCTGATTAAGAGTCAGCTGCTCTGCCAATTGAGCTAGCGGTGCGCGACGTGCAGAAGAACATCCCAGAGGCTAGCACCAAGGCCTCGCTCAGAAACCAGAGGCTTTGACCTGAGACATCAATCCTTTCCCGATCTCAATTTGGCCCTGCGGGTTGGGATGAAATGACCCACTGGTGAAGCCAGTGAAGCCGGTAAGTCCAAATACCCACGCCTCTGTCCCAGCACAAACACCATGACCGATTTTTGAGTCGCCGGAGGATCCCCACACTCCCATAACTGGCTGCCAATCGAGTGCGCTGGAGGCGTTGATCTGGCCGTTAAGTGATCCGGACGCGCCGCTCAGGTCCACCACTTGGTTACGGGTTGTGGTGTACGGAAAAGGATTGGGTGGTGCAGGGTTCAGGATCGTGTTTCGTGCCCAATTAAAGTCGGATTCGGTGATTGTGAGGTAACTGCAGATCGAGCCATTGGCGGAACGGGTCAGGTCGGGATACGAATTGAGAAATACCTGACCACGGGGTGCCAAGCTCAAACTTTGGATTGAGTTTCCCTGCGCATTCTGGCAGGAGTCGCCGGTGAAGCACTCATCAATTGACCGATACGCATTCGCCAGATTCGCGGTCTGGGCTTGAATTCCGTCTTGGATTGTGGGGTAACTGGAGAGTGGGCCTGATGTTGCGCGGGCAAGTGGACAGTTTGCGTTGAGTGCGCACGTTGTCAGAATGGACGCAAAGCCAACATCGTTGCCACCGACTGTCAGTGAAAGAACATCAATCTGTGAATCACCGATTATCTCCGCCACCTGCTCCACCTGTGACGGTAATCCAGAGTATTGCGGGCCAAGGATCCCTCGATTCACCGTTGCGCCAGAGCATGCAACGTTGACCAGAGTCACGGAAGTCTTCTTGGAGGCCTGCTCTAGCAAAAGTGCGGCCTGAGCCGGCCCGCCATGCGTGCTGCGATTGCATTGATCGTTATCCCAGTAGGGAGAAAAATTCGCTACTCGATTCTTCAACC
>JALRGY010000046.1:4578-15804 GCA_023253325.1 Candidatus Nanopelagicales bacterium
AGGATTACCTTCACCCGATGCGTAGGAATCACCCATGACAACCATGAGAGTGTTGGAAACGTTGGCCACCATTGACACTCGCTTAATTTTTGGGCCACTTCGCACCGTGAGTTTGAGGCTATGCAATCCCTCAGGCAGTGTCACCGATTGACGGCACTTCTTTTTGGTTAGTTTGGCAATAGGTGTTGTCGCCACGACTTTTCCGCCGCGCTGAATGGTCCAGGTGTAGGTATCACCCTTGGACTTGCAGGCATTGAGTGAGACGGGGAAGCCCTCAGGGTTGAGATACCAGGACAGCGCTCCGCCAATAAGGCGTTCATTGGGTTGGGCAATGTAATTACCTTCACCCGTGAACGTGGTGCTCGGCTGCAAAGACAGGGCTCCGGCGCGGGGCACGCCGCCATCTCCATCGATAAACCCATCGCCATTGGCATCCTTGCTCTGGGGGACCATTGACCACGTTCCCACGGCAACGGGGTTTTGGGCGGCCTGAGCAGGAGTGGTTATGAAAACAAGGGCAAGAACGCTCAGGCAGGCCACGAGTGAAGTTGGCGCAATCTTCTGAGGGCGGGGAAGGGTTATCACTCTGACACCGTAAGCCATCGGCAGTTACCGGTTTCGAACGCGATGCCGACTTTAGGCGAATGGGCAGTGCCGACACCCGCGGCCACAGCACCAGCCGCGCTCCATGTGATGGTTGGCGGTCATCACGAAAAGCCCGGTGAACGGGTCTAGGTATCCCGCGTTGTGGGTTGATTGCGCTGCCCCATGCGCCGCCATGATGGCTGAGTAATTGGGATCACGTGAATCCAGTCGTTCGGGTCGTGGGATCTGTGGCTCAGGTCGCAGTTCAGTGTCGCCTTTATGCATCAGAGAATGAAGCCTTCAGGGAATGGATCATCGGGTGCGAGCATGTGGATGGAAGTTCCCGTGATCCACGCGCGGCCGGTGATCTCGGGGATGATCGCATTAACCCCGGCCACGGTCGTGGTGCCTTTAACGCGCCCCAAGAAGTGCGTGCCAATGATGGACTCGTTGGTCAGTACAGCGCCGGGGGCAAGGAGGCCACGCGCGGTTAGTTGCGCTACACGGGCACTAGTCCCGGTGCCGCACGGTGATCGATCAAACCATCCGGGGTAAATCGCCATTGCGTGACGCGAATGGGAAGCGGTGCTGCCCGGCGCAACAAGTTGAACATGGTGCACGTGATCAATGGCAGGGTTTTCTGGGTGAACCGGTGGCTGTGACTCATTGATTGCATTCATAATCGCAAGGCCAGCGGCGAGGAGTTCGTCCTTGTGTTCCACACCGAATGGGACGCCGATTTCCTCGAGCTCAACGATTGCATAGAAATTGCCGCCGTAGGCCATGTCATAGCGCACGGATCCAATGCCGGGAACCTCAACAACTGCATCGAGTTCCGTGATAAAAGAAGGCACGTTTTCCAAGGTCACCGACATTGCCCGCCCATTGGCAACAGCAACTCGCGCGATGACCAGGCCCGCGGGGGTATCGAGGCGAATCACTGTCTCAGGTTCGACAACAGGAACCATTCCAGTTTCCACCAAGACCGTTGCCGTGCCGATTGTTCCGTGACCACACATGGGCAAACACCCGGAAACTTCAATGTAAACAACACCCCAGTCGCAGTCGGGTCGGGTTGGGGGCTGCAGAATCGCACCGCTCATTGCTCCATGGCCGTGGGGCTCAAACATGAGCCAGCGGCGCAGATGGTCGGCCTGATTCATCACGTACTGGCGACGTTCTTCCATCGTGCTCCCAGGGAGAGTCCCGACACCACCAACAACTACGCGAGTGGGCATGCCTTCAGTGTGCGAGTCGACGCAGTGCCAAGCTCTGGTGGTTTCCACTGTTCCCCTAGCGGTTGGGTGTGAGCGCTAATTCCGATGTGCTGATTGAACCCCCACGAATATAGCGGGCAACAAGATCTGCCGTACCCATGGCGCTCGACGTCCCCGTCATGCCGTGTCCTGCCGCAACCACGACATTCGGCATGCCTTTCAAAGGTCCGATATAAGGTGCGCCATCCGCGCTAGCAGGGCGCACCCCCGTCCATGGCGACAGAGAATCAAGTGAGTCGGGGAGCGGGGGGAGCGTTACCACCCGTTTGGCTTGAGCATAGGTATGTTTGATTCGCTTGGGATCTATCGTGCGGTCACTGGCGCGGGTAAGTTCAAAGCGAGCACTGATCCGCAGCGAGTTGTCGAGTGGGTTCACCACGAATTTTTCATCGGCAAAAATCATTGGGTGCTGCACATTTGTCGCCAGATCTGGAACGGTGATTGAGTAGCCCTTCGCGGCAATAATGGGCAGAGACACCCCGAGAAGTTTGGTGAGGTCCGGGGTCCATGCGCCGGCAGCGATCACAAGTTTGGGTGCGTTCAAAGTTGTTGAGCTTAGGTGCACCCGAACACCGTCAGCTGACGGGTCAATGGCTGTAACAGTTCGATTGTTCAGGAACGTGGCCTGCTCATTAGTTGCTTTAAGTGTTTCCCAGAGTAGTTGCGGATCAACACCAAAGTCCTCACGCAATTCCACGACAGACATATTGCGTGGAAGAAGAAGTGGTTCGGCTTCGCTCACAAGATTTGGATCAATGTGAGCAGCGTCAATTCCGAGTCCACGCATGTGTTCTACCTCATGAGCGGCCCGGTTCCGAGAGCCATTGCCCGTGAAAACCTCCCAGATTGGATAGGTGGAAGTGGGAAGACCCAAAGTGCGAACGCCTGTCGCGGAATTTCGCAGTAAAGACAAAATGCCCGGAGTTAAAGTTTCGGCATTACGCGCTGTGCAGTGTGCAGTGAAGCGCGCAAGCCACGTCAGTCCGGACAGTGGTAATCGGGGGGACAATGCAAATGCGCCGTCGCGGGCAAGCAATGACCTGAGTCCTTGTCCAACCATGCCCGGTGCGGCGAAAGGGGTCGCATGGCTCACAACGATGTGCCCAGCATTTGCGCTGGAGGTTCCAAACTTTGGGCTGCCCGAATCTATGACGAGTACAGACTGCCCTTTCAGCGCTGCGGCTACAGCAACCCCAATGATGCCGCCACCGATGACGATGACATCGGCATCAAAATCAGACATGTTCGGGCTTGAACTCGGATGCCATGAACTCGGATGCCATTTACTCGATTATGACTTCAAGGCCGGGGCCCATTCGCCCGCCTGATTGAGTGCGGTTGAAAGCAGTTCGGCCGTTTCAGCGTTGATCGCGGCGAGAGGGGCGCGAGGTGCGCCAACGGTCAACCCGCGCAGTGCCATGCCTGCTTTAACCTTTGCGTTGTAATCCCCGGACTCAATGAATTTCAATGTGGGGAGAATCTGTGAGTACACGGTGAAACGCTTATCTGCATCCAGCATGGCAACGTGAGCGGCAGGGAGAAGATTCGCAATTCCACCAATCCAACAATCGACCCCAGCGTCCAGGAAAGTAATTGAGTCAACGTCAGCACCGCAAATGATTTTCAGCGTTGAACCAAAGTCCGCCGTGAGCCATTCAATGCGTGAAAGGTCTCCGGAGGCTTCCTTGATGCCGACCACTAAATCAAGGGGTGCCACCTGATCAAGAACTTGCCGGGAAAATGAAACACCGGTGCGCGCCGGGTAGTCATAAAGCACTGTGGGGAGATCAACCGCGCCCACAACTGTCATGACATGTGAGGCCAACTCACTCGGTGTGGGAAGGCAATATGAGGGCGCCGCCAACATCAGGCCAGAAACTCCTGCACGTTTAGCCAGCACGGCTTGCTCAATTGCTTCATGGGTGGACATTCCACCAACACCGGCAAGGACCGGAACGGCGCCATCAACTTCGGTCACAATCACCTGCATGACATGGCGACGCTCATCAAAGCTCAGGGCGTATCCCTCACCTGTGGTTCCGGCTGCGACCAAGCCATGGACGCCCGAGGCCAGCATGACGTGGACTGCCTTGCGTAGTGTCTCGGTGTCCACTGCGCCAGTTGCGTCAAAAGGCGTTACTAGCGGGACGTAAATTCCTTGTGGAGACAGTGACATCACTACAGCATAGTCCTTGGGAAGTGACACGAGATTGCTCCACTGAAGTCAAATCAGGTACTACTTCAATCTCGTTAGTGACCACCCGAACACACCTAAATGGTAAGGCTCCGCTGATGAGTGATCGGTTGAGTGCGAGACCATTGAACCGAACAAGTGTGAACCTAAGGCGTCCTAAGACGTAGCGCGAAAGAGCGACTCGCGTGTAACGTGCCGTTGCACGGCGGTAACCGAAGGACGCGGGCGCCCGAGCATTAATACGGCTCGTGAACTTGATGACCGTTGGGGGCTAGGCAAAGGCCGACGGCCAGAGCCCCAGAGATCGCTCTCAATGGCCCGATCAGAGAATTTGATGCCTGTAAAACCGTTACATTCGGTGCGGCTGAATTGCATCAGCGGGAATGTGTCCAAAGCGGCCGGCTTGGAAGTCTTCAAACGCTTCCATGACTTCAGCCTTGGTACTCATGACAAATGGTCCGTATTGGAATACAGGCTGGCGTAGCGGCACACCACCAATCAGGAATACATCAAAGTTGGGGGAGCGTGACTCTTGAGTATCGGCAGCGCGCAATTTCACCGTGTCGCCATCGACGAGGACCGCCATTTGTCCAGTGTTGACCGGACGCATTTCACCGCCAACGTAGCCTGAGCCAGCCAGGACGTAGGCCAATGCATTGAAGTCCTTGCGCCATGGAATCTCGACCTCGGCACCCGGTGCGAGGGTGATGTGGGTGATTGCCAGAGGAGTGTGTGAGATTCCGGGACCTGCAAACTCGGCGACGGAACCGGCGAGCACGCGCACTATTGCGCCACCATCTGAACTCGTGACCATGGAAGCATCAATGCCTTGGAGGTCTTGATATTGCGGTGCAATGCGCTTTTTGTCCTTGGGCAGGTTGATCCAGAGTTGAATGCCGTGAAATAAACCGCCGGAAACAACGAGGTGCTCGGGTGGGGTTTCAATGTGCAGGATGCCATCGCCTGCTGTCATGTACTGGGTGCCACCGGATTCAATGATTCCGCCGCCACCATTGGAGTCTTGGTGCAGAAACTGGCCATCAATCAGGTACGTGAAGGTTTCGAATCCGCGGTGGGGATGCCATGGCGTTCCTTTGGGCTCACCCGGTGCGTACTCCACCTCGCCCATTTGATCCATGTGAATGAATGGATCGAGATCACTTTGGTCAATCATGGCAAATGCCCGACGAACGGGGAATCCTTCACCCTCATGGCCTTGTGGCGCTGTGGTCACGCGCTTGACCGAACGGGGGCGTGCCTCCAGTGGAACGGTAAATCGAGGAAGGGTCAAAGTGTCGGCGGTTACGGCAGGCATGGGGACTCCAATCGTTGAAAGTACAGGTAGTTTAACATTCAACCAATGATCAAGCAACCTCAGCTTCTGTGCTGCATTGCCCCGGTATCAAGGCCATCCAGAGCGGCATTGCGTTTGGAATCGGCGCCTGTTCGGGACTGGCCCGGATACTGGGCCAGCAGTTCCAGGATCTCAGGGAGATCGAATTCAGGGTTATCGCCGTATAACTCGGTGTAAACCCAGGTAACAAACTCAAAATCTTCGGGGGAGTCAACGGTCCAACGCAGTTCAGAAAGGTCGGAACTGCCAGCAAAATTCTTAACGATGTATTCCTCGGGCCGGCGATATACGCCCAGGGTTACGTGTTCACGTTCTGCAGGATCCGTGGCGTGGGCTTCAACATTGACCAACACCGACGCGCGAACAGCCTCGACGTCCACGCCGTCAGGGAAAGTTGGTTCCAATGTGTTGGATACGTAGTCTGCATCAGATGCGAGAAATTCATTCACAACTGAATCGATGACATGAGGCGACATGAGTGGGCAGTCTGCCGTGATGCGCACCACGACATCAGCATTGGTTGAAGCGATAGCCCCAGTGAATCGAGAGAGAACGTCACTTTCATTCCCGCGGTAAACATCAACACCGAGAGTTTCACACAATGCAACAATGGGATCATCAGTTGCTTGATCCGAGGTGGCAACAATGATGTGTGAAAGTGTTTTTGCCCGCTTCACGCGCTCCAGTTGATGTTGCAGCATTGGAACGTCAAGTATGGGTGCGAGAACTTTACCGGGCAGTCGAGTTGAACCCATCCGTGCTTGGACAATGCCTACTACTCGATTAGCGCTCATGATTGCACTATCTCCCCGGGGCAAATAGGCCTGATCCGAAACATTCATTCACCTTTCCTTAATTCTTCAGTGACTGCTGCGGTGACGGAGGTGTTGTGGCGTGCGGCGAACTGGCGAGCAAGTTTGTGGGTCTGAGAGTTTTTGACGTTCAACAACATGTGGAAAATCTACCAATATTCAAAAAAATTACGGAATGGTAAAAAAATAGGCCAAAAAATTCAGGATCCCGCCTATTGGTCTTGTGTTAGGCGAGTGTCCGCTTCAGGAACTGCGAAACCTTCTTGATCGAGTCATTCCATTCCCCATACATGTAGTGCTTAGCGCCTGGATACTCAACAAGGGTTGCATCTTTTCCATTGCGTTGGAGGGCTTTGTATGTTGCCCTGGCCCAGTTGATGTCGCAGCTTTCGTCCTTGGTGCCGTGAATCATTAAGACGGGTTCAGTGATCCGTGAGAAGAAGTAGCGGCTGGACATGTCGCGCCAAGCAGAGGGATTCTCTTTTGGTGTTCCGTAGGCCTTGAGTATTTGTTTGCCAATTGGGTAGTCATTGCGCTGCCACTTGTTGAAGTTGTCTGCAGCACGGGTGCTCGTTGAAGCATAAGTAATCGCGGAGTCAAACACTCCTGGCTTGAGCACTAACGCCTGAAAGGCAACTCCACCACCCATCGATCTACCGAATAATGCGACCTTGTTCTTGTCCATGTACGTGAACTTTGAATCTTTTACCGCGAGCGCCGCACCAATGACATCCTCCGCATAGCCCAAACGCATGGACAGGTCATTGTCAGGATCTTTGTCGGAACTTGCATGATTGCGGTAGTCAACGTGTAGTGCGACATACCCATTCTTTGCTAGCCAGTCCTGTTCGCGGCGGAACCCTTGACCGCTCCAATACTCCTTAGGGTCGATGTAGCCGTGGGCGAGAACCACTACGGGGAAAGGCCCTTTGCCCTTGGGCTTGTTCATGATGCCTGAAATTGTGAGGCCGTTGACGTCGTAGCGAATTGAGTGACGTGTGTATTGCGAGTTGCTACCTAGGTCCTTGACAATTCTCAAGTCCGAACCGGTGATCTTCTGATCAATAGCAAGTGGAATCGAACTTTCCGTTGCAAAAGCCACTTGTGCTGGGAGCATGACCAAAAAAGCTGCCAAGCATGACAAAGCGATTTTCCTCATGAACGCCATGCTTTCAGGGTAAACGATTTTCTGATCTGTGCACTTCTGCTATTCAAAATACCGTGATTACACGGTATTCAAGCGCCTTAGGGCCCTTTAGACTACAGTCTTTATAACAGGAATTACAATCCAAGGAGAATCACACATGCAAAGAATCATGCCCACCCGCTTACGACTGATGGCAGTTTTAGGCGCACTCATTGCAATGTTGTCGCTTGGATTGGTTTCGACATCTGCCCAAGCTGCACCTGGCGATGCCGCGGTCCTCAAAGGTACTTGGATCGGCACCTACAGCGGTTATGACAATTCTGGTTACAAAAGCGGTCTAGAGAAGATCGTGATCACGTCAGTCAAAGGGAGTAATGCCCGCGGCACTTGGCAGTCACGTCCATCAGCCAAGGTGAAGTGGAGCAAGCCAAAGCCCCTTAATCTGTCCATCTACGCACAAGAATTTGATGATGACTTGCCCACCGATTACCTGTCCGGTGGGGATGCTGACGGGATCTACGTGGGCAAACTCGTCACATCCAAGAATCGGATGGTCTTCACGTACACAGCACGGTCCAAGAATTTACTCGTTTTGACCCTCGACCTTCACAAAAAGTAGAAGCGAAGTCAATGTGATTGCGGACGGTCAAGGTCCCCTGGTCTAATCGGCGCCAGCGAATCAAGGTAGGGGGCGTTGCAGACCGGTGGTAAGGCTGACGGAGAATCCTTCCTGAAATCGTGTTGAGAGTCGCTTTTGAGATTTCGTGCAACTGCACCCGTACCCGAACGAGAGAGGGCTATCGAATGACCGAAGATAATCATGAGGGTTCTGACTTAGACGACTCCGAGCTGGAGGGAGTGAGCGGCGGGTATTGGACCCAAGTAATTTCGATCTGCCAGGCACCACCTCCTGGTGAAGTTTGTATGTGACAGACAGGACGTCGTAGCTGCGCGGTGTGAGCTGTAGCCTGGGCAGAAGGTGCGGGGCTTCTTGCCTGAGGGCTGAAGTTTGGGTCGTCGGTGTAATCGGATCGGTTCCGTTCAAGGCGCGAACATGCAGGCTGTGCGAGAACATGGCCGTGGACGCATAGTGCTGGGATTTTTTGAAGCCCTATGTACCCAGATGGTGGGGGAGCACCCGGTAGGTAACCCAATGGGTGAGCCAGTCGGGTGCCGCGACCTGAAGTTTGTATTCGTTGATCGGATCGCCGTCATCGGGCATCCAGGTAATAATCGTCGAGCCTTCTTCAAGGTGAATGTCCCCGGCCCTTGACCACGCTGCCAGCCGAAGGAACGACCTTCTGCGAAGGTCGTCTGCGTGCAATGCATTGTCATGGATTACGGCTCGAAATGTCACAGTGGTCGCGTTAAACCGAAAGACAGGAATGCAGCCGCGCACTTGGTCGTCCACATGCAGCACAAAGGAATCTTTTGCCGAGATTTCCGGATCTTGGAAGGCGGCTAGCACCCGCTCACCAAGGTTGTGCAAATCCTCATGGGACGTTTCCGAAAGTCCACGAGTCAATTGGGCACCTAGGGGAAGTGCAATGTGGCGGCGTCGGGTATTTGTAGGGAATACGGTTCCCTCCCATCCGAGCGCCGCGCCTGTCGTGCCAGTCAATTGCGCCAGAGTCTGCTCCGGTGCGCTGCCTTCTGCTACGTGAACGAAAAGTTCAGGATCGGGGAGGTCCGCCAATAAATGCATGCGTGCGGTGAGGCTGGCAATAACCGAGTTGTGGGCTGAGGCCAAGCCTTGGGCGGGGAGTATAAGTGAGCATAGGTCACCTCCGCTTGTGTTCCGGTGCTGTTGCATTACGTGAAGGTCCTTACTCGCAATCTTGATAGTCCAGATCGTGTATGGTTCGACGCTGCGGGGCGGGAGTGGAAACAGGGTGTGCGCGGAGTTTATTAACCGTAGCGTCAGTTCTGATGTTAAGGAAAAAGAATATAGGGAGGTTCGATATGTCACAGAGTGAAATGAAGAATCCGATGGATCTTGTTAATGGTGTGTGTGCCAGGGCTGCTAGTGATGCGGGTTTGAAGGTGCGTTTGTTGGCTGATCCGCGGGCCACATTTCTTGAAGAGACCGGGTTGACTATTCCGGAGAATTGGGAACTGGTATCTAGTGAGGCACCTGATGGAACGATCCGGGTGGAACTTGCCAATGGAGAAATTCCCGAGGAGTACCTTGAACTGGTTTCGGGTGGTTTACCATCGAGTAGCACTGATTCGGGCAAATACTCTTGCTAATGGTGCTTCACCAAATTGACTGCCCAATGTAGTTCGGATGCCACCCTTGTCATGAGGGTTCTGACTTAGACGACTCCGAGCTGGAGGGAGTGAGCGGCGGGTATTGGACCCAAGTAATTTCGATCTGCCAGGCACCACCTCCTGGTGGATCTTGTGTGGGATAGACAGGACGTCGTAGCTGCGCGGTGTGAGCTGTAGCCTGGGCAGAAGGTGCGGGGCTTCTTGCCTGAGGGCTGAAGTTTGGGTCGTCGGTGTAATCGGATCGGTTCCGTTCAAGGCGCGAACATGCAGGCTGTGCGAGAACATGGCCGTGGACGCATAGTGCTGGGATTTTTTGAAGCCCTATGTACCCAGATGGTGGGGGAGCACCCGGTAGGTAACCCAATGGGTGAGCCAGTCGGGTGCCGCGACCTGAAGTTTGTATTCGTTGATCGGATCGCCGTCATCGGGCATCCAGGTAATAATCGTCGAGCCTTCTTCAAGGTGAATGTCCCCGGCCCTTGACCACGCTGCCAGCCGAAGGAACGACCTTCTGCGAAGGTCGTCTGCGTGCAATGCATTGTCATGGATTACGGCTCGAAATGTCACAGTGGTCGCGTTAAACCGAAAGACAGGAATGCAGCCGCGCACTTGGTCGTCCACATGCAGCACAAAGGAATCTTTTGCCGAGATTTCCGGATCTTGGAAGGCGGCTAGCACCCGCTCACCAAGGTTGTGCAAATCCTCATGGGACGTTTCCGAAAGTCCACGAGTCAATTGGGCACCTAGGGGAAGTGCAATGTGGCGGCGTCGGGTATTTGTAGGGAATACGGTTCCCTCCCATCCGAGCGCCGCGCCTGTCGTGCCAGTCAATTGCGCCAGAGTCTGCTCCGGTGCGCTGCCTTCTGCTACGTGAACGAAAAGTTCAGGATCGGGGAGGTCCGCCAATAAATGCATGCGTGCGGTGAGGCTGGCAATAACCGAGTTGTGGGCTGAGGCCAAGCCTTGGGCGGGGAGTATAAGTGAGCATAGGTCACCTCCGCTTGTGTTCCGGTGCTGTTGCATTACGTGAAGGTCCTTACTCGCAATCTTGATAGTCCAGATCGTGTATGGTTCGACGCTGCGGGGCGGGAGTGGAAACAGGGTGTGCGCGGAGTTTATTAACCGTAGCGTCAGTTCTGATGTTAAGGAAAAAGAATATAGGGAGGTTCGATATGTCACAGAGTGAAATGAAGAATCCGATGGATCTTGTTAATGGTGTGTGTGCCAGGGCTGCTAGTGATGCGGGTTTGAAGGTGCGTTTGTTGGCTGATCCGCGGGCCACATTTCTTGAAGAGACCGGGTTGACTATTCCGGAGAATTGGGAACTGGTATCTAGTGAGGCACCTGATGGAACGATCCGGGTGGAACTTGCCAATGGAGAAATTCCCGAGGAGTACCTTGAACTGGTTTCGGGTGGTTTACCATCGAGTAGCACTGATTCGGGCAAATACTCTTGCTAATGGTGCTTCACCAAATTGACTGCCCAATGTAGTTCGGATGCCACCCTTGTCATGAGGGTTCTGACTTAGACGACTCCGAGCTGGAGGGAGTGAGCGGCGGGTATTGGACCCAAGTAATTTCGATCT
>JALRGY010000047.1 GCA_023253325.1 Candidatus Nanopelagicales bacterium
TATCTATTTCGCGACAATGAACTCACACAATTAACACATGACCACACATATGTACAAACACTTGTTGACTCAGGCCGCATCACTGAAGAGGAAGCGTCAGTTCACCCGCGCAGATCACTTTTGATGCGCGCACTTGATGGTATGAATCCAGTTGAAGCTGACTTGTCTGTGCGCGAAGCGCGCTCCGGCGATCGTTTTCTTCTCTGCTCTGATGGCCTTTCGGGTGTAGTTCGCGACACAGAAATCGCTGACCTATTGAGCACCGGCGAACCAACAGGGGTTGTAACCCGCCTGGTTGATCTCGCATTGGAGCGTGGCGCACCCGATAACGTCACGGTTGTTGTCGCTGATGTCGTTGAACGACCCGCGGATGAAGAGCTACCGCTGACCCCACCTGTTGTCGTCGGTGCCGCGGGCGAACCACGTGTGCGCCTTCAACTGCCCAACACCCGATTCCCTGATGACGCCCAGCCTGATCCCGATAAGCCCGACGCCCCAGCACCCATTGATGGTGGTCCCGAAACAGCACCACAGGTGTTGATTGATTCTGAGCTGATCGTTCCGGCAGCCGAACAGGCACGCTATGACAATGAAAACGCCGAAATAGCGCGCAGTGAAAGAAAGAGAAAGCGCCGCAAGGTCATTGGGGTTGTCGGTGGAATTGTTGTTGTTGCGGCCATCACCTTGGCAACATTGCTTGGCATTCAAACGTGGATAACCTCGCAGTGGTACGTCGCGGTGAACGGCAGTGCTGGTACTGGCACGGTCGCGATCTACAACGGCGTTCAGGGTTCACTCGCGGGAATCTCGTTGTCTGGGATCGACTCAGACTCAGGTTTGACCGTCGGGTCCCTGCCACTTTTTGACCAAGAGTTGGTGAGCAAAGGGATCCCCGCCGCAAGTTACGCAGACGCCCAACGAATTGTGGCCGAACTCCAGTCACGTGCAACTGAATGCCAGGCACTTATTCCCCCCCAGGGGTGCCCGGGGAGTTTGCAGTGACCAAGAAACGCCGTAATACCGAACTTGTACTTCTCATTTTCGCGTGGCTGCTCGGGGTACTTGGCACGTTGCAGGTTGGTTGGGCAACTGGTGAAGGAACTCCACCCCGGCTTTGGATCACGGCTGGGGCTGTTGCCGTCGTGGCACTGGTCATGCATACGGTCGTACGAATACGTGCTCCCTATGCCGATCCAATCATGTTGCCTGTTGGAACGCTGTTGACAAATCTTGGGCTCATCATGATTTATCGCCTCGACGTTGCTGATGCTCGTCGTGCACAACTCAATGACTCACCGGCACCCACCCCTGATGTCTACTCGCAGTTGACATGGTTCGCTATCGCGGGAATTCTGTTTTGCGCAGTGCTGATTTTGCTGCGTGATCATCGCCGCCTGCAGCGCTACACATTTACCTTTGGTCTCATTGGCCTGATTCTCATGGTTCTGCCCCTTGCCCCAATAATTGGAACAACGGTCAATGGTGCGACATTGTGGGTGCGAGTCGGGGGTTTCCAGTTCCAGCCGGCAGAGATCGCAAAAATTCTCATCACAATCTTTTTTGCCGGCTATTTGGTCAAGACCCGCGACTCCCTAGCACTCGTCCGCACCAAGGTATTGGGCGTTGGCCTCCCCAGGCCCAAAGACCTTGGTCCAATTGTCGTTGCCTGGTTCATTTCACTTGGCGTCCTTATCTTTCAGCGTGACCTGGGGACTTCGCTCCTGTTCTTTGGTCTATTCGTCTCCATGCTTTATGTCGCCACTCAACGCAGGTCGTGGCTGATCATTGGATTCGTGTTATTCGTTGGTGGCGCTTACTTCGCCTACTCGAACTTCGCACACGTTGAAGCCCGAGTGACCGTGTGGCTTGATCCGTGGACTTACTCCGATACAACGGGCTACCAAATCGTTCAATCACTTTATGGTTTGGCAAACGGCGGGATCCTGGGCGCGGGACTCGGTCAAGGGTTCCCGAATCTTGTTCCATTTGCGAGCACCGACTTCATTGTTTCGGCCCTAGGTGAGGAACTTGGCATCACCGGTGTTTTCGCGATTCTTATGCTCTACGCACTCTTGATCGAGCGTGGTTTCCGAGCTGCGATCACGTGCCGTGATGGATTTGGTCAACTGCTCGCTGCTGGTCTGTCCATTACCTTGGCTCTACAAGTTTTTGTCATTATCGGTGGCGTCACGGGCCTCATTCCTTTAACAGGACTCACAACACCATTTCTTTCCTATGGTGGTTCCTCGCTCATTGCTAACTGGGTGATCGTGGCTCTCTTGCTCCGAATCTCTGACCGCTCACGTCGACCGGATACATCGCAAATATCCCCTGATGACGCTATGACTCAGGTGGTCAGTCGTGTCTAGACAGATTCGTCGGTTGAGTTTTGTTTTTGGGTTGCTCCTCATTGCATTGCTGGTCAATGTGACGCTCATCCAAGTTATTAATGCCCGTGACTACCGTGACCGTCCTGGCAACCAACGAATTTTGTTGGCCGAGTACGACCGTGAGCGTGGCCCTATTTTGGTTGCATCAGATCCTGTCGCGCGTTCGGTTGAAACAGGTAACACGTTGACCTATATACGTGAGTACAACAACGGTCCACTCTATGCACCCGTCACTGGGTTTTATTCCCTTGTTTATGGAGCCACGGGTTTGGAGCGCACCGAAAACCGAATTCTTAACGGCAAAGCAGATATTTTTACAGTTGACCGAATTCAACAGTTAGTCTCGGGCAGGCAACCTGTGGGTGGTGCTGTCACCACCACGATCGATGCTGCAGCTCAGCGTGCAGCATTCAAGGGCCTCAAAGGTAAGCGCGGTGCCGTTGTCGCAATCGAGCCAGCAACGGGACGAATTCTGGCCTCGGTCCAAATGCCATCCTTCGACCCCAATCGCCTTTCCAGTCACGACCCGGCTGATATTCGCGAGTACTACGCGGAGTTGGAAGCCGACCCACAAAAGCCATTGCTCAACCGTCCCGTTGTGTCCCTCAACCCACCCGGTTCAACATTCAAGGTTGTCACCGCCGCCGCTGCATTAGCCTCGGGGCGTTTCACCGCAGACTCGATCTTGCCTGGTCCAAAGGCGTATCAATTACCCAACTCCACCAAGAAACTCCGCAATTGGAACGGGCGTGAATGTGGACCCGGTGGCAAAGTAACACTCGAACAGGCGTTGGCTATTTCTTGTAATACTGCATTTGCGTGGCTGGGCAATGAACTTGGAGCCTCGGCAATTCGAAAGCAAGCGGATGCCTTTGGTTTTGATCACAGTTTTGAAATTCCTTTACGTGCGGCAACCTCCTTGTTCCCCGCAGATCCCGATGCGCCGCAAACGGCGCTCTCAGCAATTGGTCAATTTGATGTTCGAGCGACGGCATTACAGATGGCCATGGTGGCTGCAGCAATAGGGAACAGTGGGCGAACCATGAATCCTTATCTCGTGCAAGAAATTCGTGGGCCTGATCTCTCAATCCTTCAAACAACGGAGCCGACTCAATACGCCGACGCCATGAAGCCGAGTGATTCCCTTTCACTCACAGACATGATGGTCAACGTTGTTCAGAACGGAACTGGAACAAACGCCCAGATATCTGGCGTCCGGGTTGCTGGAAAGACGGGGACGGCTCAAACAGGCAATGACTCACCATCTGTTGCTTGGTTTATCTCATTTGCCCCCGCGGCAGCTCCCAAGGTTGCGGTTGCTGTTGTGATTGAAGAATCCGGCGCACCTGAGGTCAGTGGTAATGGTTTGGCAGCGCCGATCGCTAAAGCGGTGATGGAGGCGGTGCTGAGACGATGAATCCGAGGCGGTGCTGAGAAGGTAGATCCGAGGCTGTGCTGAGACGGTAGATCCGAGGCTGTGTTGCGACGGTAACGAGCAAAAAGCACGTACTATGCAGGATAAAGATCACAAGCAATAAAGAGTTAGGTGGAAGAGTGAACGAAGGCGAAAACGCACGCATGCTTGGCGACCGCTACGAAATCGGTGAAGTCATCGGTCGTGGCGGCATGGCTGAGGTGCATGAAGGGCGTGACCTTCGACTTGGTCGCCGTGTTGCCATCAAGATATTGCGCCCCGATCTTGCCAAGGATCCTGCATTCCAGGCTCGGTTCCGCCGCGAAGCACAAAGTGCTGCGTCTCTGAATCACCCCAACATTGTTGCGGTTTACGACACCGGCCAGGACACACTGCAACCTGAAGGCGCAGAGGGTCAGCCCGAAGTTGTTGTTCCGTACATCGTCATGGAATACGTAGATGGAATGACATTGCGGCAACTACTTGCTTCGGGTCGCCGACTCCTCCCCGAGCGGGCACTTGAAATAACAGCAGGGATTCTGTCTGCATTGGATTACGCCCACCGCCACGGAATCGTGCACCGAGACATCAAGCCCGCGAACATCATGATCTCTGAAGATGGAACCGTCAAGGTCATGGACTTCGGCATTGCTCGAGCAATCAATGACGCAGGGTCAACCATGACTTCGGCATCAGCTGTCATGGGTACAGCGCAATACCTTTCCCCCGAACAAGCGCGCGGTGAAGTTGTTGATGCTCGAAGCGACCTCTACTCCACGGGTGTTTTACTTTTTGAATTACTCACGGGCCGCCCACCATTCACCGGTGATTCAGCCGTTGCAATCGCCTACCAACATGTCAGCGAGATGCCTGCATCCCCATCACAGATTGATCCAGGTGTGTCACCTGAAATCGATGTTGTTGTTCTGCGTGCCTTGGCCAAACGTGCCGACGATCGTTACCAGAGTGCTAGTGACTTCCGCGCTGATGTTGAGCGGGCAATTGCCGGTTCCCCTGTAACCGCAGCGGTGCCAACAATCGTTGCTGATCAAACAGCCATGATGACTCCATTGGATGCATCGGGTGTTGAGAATGCGCGACCCGAGGCAAAGAAGAAGCGCTCCAAGAACAGTGGGATTTTCTGGATTCTGAGTTTGATTGCCATTGCGGCGGCAATCATCGGTGCTGTCGCTATAGGTCGTTTCCTGGTGGGTGACCAAGGTGGAACGGTTGTCACGGTTCCAAGCCTGGATGGTTTGACCATTGAGCAAGCTCAGGAGACCCTCGCGGAATATGAACTGCGCATTGGTGCTCAAACACCGGAGATCTCTGAACGACCTGAAGGCACAATCATTGCGCAGCAGCCTGCTGCGGGTGAATCCATTGAGCAAGGTCAAGCGGTGAACGTCACGGTGTCAACGGGACGTGAACAGTCAACGGTCCCACAACTTGTTGGGCTAACAACCCTCGACGATGTCCGAGTCGCCTTAGCCGACTTTGGCCTAGTGCTCGGAGCCATCACAGAAGAGGACTCCAATCAACCTGCGGGCTACGTCCTCTCACAAGATCCGGGTGAAGGGACTCAGGTCGCTGCAGGGAGCTCGGTCAATATTGCCATTTCATCCGGTTTGGTTGAAGTGCCCGACGTGACAGGGGCCACTGAGGCTCAAGCACGCAGTGACCTAGCCCAAGCGGGCTTTGAAGTTCAAGTTGTGGAACAGGAATCACTCATCACGCCGCCCGGAACCGTGCTCGCGCAATCACCACAACCCGGAACGCAACTTGTTCGCGGATCATTGGTCACAATCACTGTTGCGATAGCGGCTCCAACTCCCGAGCCCACACTGGAACCCACGCCTGAGCCCACACCCACTGACACTGTTGCTCCGGACCCGACACCGACTGAGCCGGTTGCCCCCGATCCCACGGATATTCCACAACCGTCAGTCTCTGCAGCTCCATAAATAATTCTTTAGCGGTGCTGGCTCACACGGTTATTGGCACAATTCCTTTGAGGTTTTCCAGAGCCTCCGGGTAACCGCAGTCAGCCAACCAGTTAGCCAGCATTTCGTGGCCACCTTCAGTTAAGACGGACTCCGGGTGAAATTGAACCCCTTCAATCGGGAGTTCCCTGTGACGCAAACTCATGATGACACCCGACTCGGTTGTTCCGGTTACTTCAAGAACATCAGGGACAGTGTCAGGGTTGAGTGCAAGTGAGTGATAGCGCGTTGCCGTGAACACAGCGGGTAATGTTCGCAAGATTCCAACTTGTTCGTGGTGAACCTGAGATGTTTTCCCATGGAGCAATTCCGGGGCGCGATGAATCTCTCCACCGAATGCTTCAGCGATTACCTGATGCCCGAGACACACACCGAAGATCGGGACCTTGCCGTGCGTTTCGCGAACAACATCAAGACAAATGCCTGCGGTTTGAGGTGACCCTGGTCCAGGTGAGATCAATACACCGTCGTAGTCGAGACAATCAGCAATAGTGACCTCATCATTGCGTTTGACAGTGACATCCGCACCGAGTTGGGCTAAGTACTGCACGAGGTTGAACACGAATGAGTCGTAATTGTCGATCACCAGGATTCGAGCCATGACCACATTGTGGGGTATGGCAGGCTAAGGTCTGTCAGGCGAGGTTCAAGTTATCGATCAAAGGGAGTCCACGGTGCCAGAGTCAAAGCGTCGCAAGAAGGCAGCTTTCACCCCACCCCCATCCAAGGGTGAGCGCAAAGTGGCCCGGATCGGGTCACCCGGTTGGCTCGCTCCCACCATGGTGGGGTGCTTTGTCTTCGGTCTTGCCTACCTCGTCGTCTTCTACATCGCTGGCCGTGACATCCCCTTCATGAACTCTGTTGGTGGTGACCTGAATGCACTGGTCAATGTCGGCATCGGGTTTGGATTCATCATGGTGGGCTTTGGGCTCGCCACCCGGTGGAAATAAGGCTATTTTCCTCCACCTGTGGACAACCTGCGCGTGTTGTCCACAGAGTTATCCCCAGTTGTGGAGAACTACATGCATGTAAGTTCTGAATTGAGAACAGGAAAATCATAATGACGCAGACCTCCGGTTCCACGTGGCCGGGTTACTTCCATCGGGTTCGTTACTCCGAGGTTGACCCACAAAGCATTGTGTTCAATTCCCGGTACCTCGAATATTTTGACGCCGCCATGACTGAGTTCTACCGGGCAATTGGATTCTCCCCCCAAGGCATCATCGAGGTCGGTTTCGACCCTGTTCTCATGAAGGTGGAGATTCAGTATCACAGTTCCGCAGTGATCGATGATCTACTGCGTATTGCGGTTGAATGCTCTCGAATTGGCAATAGCAGCATGGACCTCGATTTCACGGTGAAGCGCGACGTTGATTCGGAACTTGTGGCAACGGGAAAAATTACCTATGTCAACATTGACCAAGTGACCCGAAAATCTGTTCCAATACCCGCAGAAATTAGAGCAGCTCTAGAATCGTAGCGTTGGCCATTCCGCCACCCTCACACATTGTTTGCAATCCATACTTGATGTTATTGCGCTTCATGTGATGCAACATGGTCGTCATGATGCGTGCACCCGATGCACCTAGAGGGTGGCCCAATGCAATTGCGCCACCATTCGGATTCATGAGCGCGTGGTCTGCACCTGTGTCCTTGAGCCAGGCGCCCACAACTGAGGCAAATGCTTCATTGACCTCAAAAGTCCCAATGTCACTCAGACTCAGCCCTGACTACTTGAGCACCTTTTCAGTTGCCGGTATTGGTCCAGTCAACATGATCACGGGATCAACACCGGCCATCACATTGGTGTGCACACGTGCAATGGGTGTGAGCCCCAACTCTTGTGCACGTTGACTTGTCATCACGAGAAGAGCTGCGGAGCCATCGGAAATTTGCGATGCATTACCAGCGGTCACAACACCCTCCGGATTAAATGCTGGCTTCAATGCTGACAGTGACTCAACGGTCGTGGTCGGTCTTATGCCTTGATCTGAATCAACACCATTGATCGCAGTGATCTCCGCATCAAAGAGTCCGGCCTGAGCTGCTGCTGCAGCGCGCTGCTGTGATGCGGCAGCGAGTTCATCAAGTCTGTCACGTGACAATCCCCATTGTTCAGCAATCATTTCAGCGCTGATTCCCTGCGGGACCAAACCTGGATATTGCCTGATCATTTCGGGACTAAACGGCCCGTCACCACCTGACATGTTGGTAAACATGGGTACGCGGGACATGGATTCCACCCCACCTGCAATGACAACATCAGCGTTGCCACTCATCACCGATGCCGCAGCAAATGCAACGGCCTGCTGGCTCGACCCACATTGCCGGTCAATGCTGACACCTGGAACGTCTACCGGGAAACCAGCCGCTAGCGCTGAGTTTCGCGCTACGTTGGCGCTTTGCTCGCCTACCTGACCGACGCATCCCCAGTAGACATCGTCGATGTGTGCTGGATCGATCCCCACCCGCTCAACCAATGCTTTGAGGGTGTGGGCTGACAGGTCGACCGGATGGATACCACTGAGGGCACCTTTCTCGGGCTTACCAATTCCAACAGGTGTGCGGACAGATTCAACAATGACAGCATCTCTCATGCGTAGCAGTATTCCGCATTGAGCAAAGATCTAGGTCGTTACTCCCACAAATGGGGCGATCAATTCTCGGATCTGCTCCGTCCGGATTATGGTTAACACGATCAGGAGTACAAGGAGGGTCGCTACTCCAGCTATTTGCGCAGGAATCCGAATCCTTTTGGGCGGCAACACCATAATCGCTGCAACAAGTGCTCCGATGACCAAGCCGCCAAAGTGGGCACGCCAGTCGACATTAGGTGAAATGAAACCAATCACCACATTGATTCCGAGGAGAACGAGTACCTGAGTAATGTCATATTTCAAACGATGGCCTGCAACGATAAGCGCGCCCATCAACCCGAAGATTGCGCCAGATGCACCAACACTCACCGTATTGATGTCGGAGAACCAATAGGAAGCAACTGATCCACCCAGCGCAGCCAGGATATACAAAGTCAGGAAACGTGTGTGACCGAGAATTCGCTCGAGCGTCGGCCCAAGAAAGAACAGGACGTACATGTTGAAGGCAATATGAAGGAATGACCCGTGCAGAAAAGCGCTGGTAAATAGTCGCCACCACTCACCGTCATTAGCAATCCCAATCGGCCACATGCCGTAATCAACAGCAAGAGTGTCAATACCCTGCAGGAATTGAATGCCAAAAATGGCTACGTTGAGTGCAATGAGTGCGTATGTCACGCGAGGTTTAGTTATCAACCCACCACCCGCGACAGTTTTTGCCGCGGGTGTGGGATTGATGTTCATGCACTCCGGGCACCTGTACCCAACAGGCGCAGCAATCATGCATTCGGTGCAAATGGGTCTATCACACCGTGAGCATGTTATGCGGGTTTCACGGTCTGGATGTCGATAACACCGTGGGGTTTCTTGTTCCACCTAAGTTAGCTGCGAACAATCTCAATAGATTGAATGACAACATCAGACTTTGGTCGATCCTGAGCACCTGTCTCAACAGCAGCGATTGCGTCAACAACATCGCGTGACGGCTGATCAGCAACCTCACCAAAAATGGTGTGCTTGAAGTTCAACCACGTTGTGGGTGCAACGGTTATAAAGAACTGTGAACCATTGGTGTTGGGGCCTGCATTAGCCATGGCCAAAATGTATGGCTTGTCAAATGTAAGTTCGGGGTGTGCTTCGTCATTGAATTTGTACCCGGGGCCACCAGTTCCCGTGCCCAATGGATCTCCACCTTGGATCATGAAACCAGGAATGATCCGGTGAAAGACAACGTCCTTGTACAAGGGAGCAGTTGACTTGGCACGAACCTTGGGGTCAGTCCACTCAATGGTGCCCTCAGAGAGTCCAGTGAAGTTCTCAACCGTTTTGGGGGCGTGATCGGGGAATAGGTTGCAGGTGATGTCACCGAGATTTGTATGCAGAATCGCTTGAATTGTCATGACCCAATACTTTCACGCTAGGGAGTTGCATACTCGCGCGGGATGTTGATATCCAGCACGGGTAAGCCCACGTCAGAACATGCTTCCACCAAGCGTTGATTCAAGGTGATCATGGCCGACGCATTGGCAGCTAGCGCTGTTGCTAAATGCAGAGCATCAAGGCTGCGCAAATGTGTGCCCTCAAGGCGTCCTGCTGCCTGAAACATGTTTGTAGTCATCTCAATGATGTCGAATCGTTTAAGTGTTTCTGTGACTAATTCTTGGTTGATATCGAGTCGATGTGCAGCACGCCGTAGTTCCGTTTCCAACAATCGAGCGGAAATTACGTGACTCCGATCAATTCGTAGGTCTTCCAAGTACTCACGCACGGTCTCCGAAGTTTTTTCACTGCGCACCAGTGGAATAACCGCTGAGGATTCGACATAAACAATCATTACTTATCGATCCCCTCGGAGATAGTCGAGTATTTCAGCCGAAGATTCTTCACAAGAGGTTTCAACGGGGACGATGGAAGCAAAGGAAGAATTTGGCTCCGCCCTGGTAACGGTCAAGCCTGGGAATGGATCATCGGAGAGAGGACAGATGGTCGCGACATCGTGACCGTTGTTGGTGATGATGAAGGTTTCACCTTGTTCCACGGCCTTGAGAACACGACCGCTTTCATTACGGAGAGTGCGGTGACTGATGCGTTCAATCGTCATGATTGAAGCGTAGCACGGTGTAGCACATTTACCGATAGTGTCTACGAACTGTGGAGCTTAGGAGACTCGAACTCCTGACATCTGCCTTGCAAAGGCAGCGCTCTACCAACTGAGCTAAAGCCCCTTACGCTGGGAAGTGACCCAACGCTCGGTTGAAACTATTTAATTCTTGAGCGGCCGAACCTTAGCGCAGGTCTTGGTCAGCGCCAATTTCAGACCACAGATCATCATCATTTTGATCCGCTGTGACCTGGCGATAAACCAAATATCCAACACCGGCAAGGACTGCGAGTAGGAGAAGTTTCTTCATGGGATGAAGATACACAACCCTTCCGGTCGCAATTCCAGCAGTGGGCCCAGATGGACTTGAACCATCGACCTCTTCCTTATCAGGGAAGCGCTCTAACCAAGCTGAGCTATGGGCCCGAATTAGCAGGCCGAGCCTACACAGTAGGACCTAAACATCCTCACTGAGGACTACTTCAACTCCCCCTGTGATGCCAACGGTCAGGTTATACATGACCGTGAAAAGCCCTGCCAGTGCCGAAACAAGCACGATTTCCACGGATGCAACAACGAGTGTGGCACCAATGACCTGGCTAAACCCGAGCGTCGTGACCAGGTCCAAGCCACTCGTGCTGCCCACGACGTCGCTCACCGTTCCAGAAAGGGATGCGATGACACCCGTTCGGTCAAGCACCGCCCAGACCACTGACACCGCAACCACCAGCACGACAGCAATGGCCAATGACAGGAGAAAGGCCGCCTTTGTCACGGACCAGGGGTCAAACCTGGTCACATAAAGGCGGGCTCTCCGCGACGATGTGCTCACTCAGCAGATTCCTTGGCGTCTATTTCACCAGCTGCTTTAACCTCGCCGTCAACGACTTCCCCGTAAACTGAATCATCTTCATCGGCTTCACCGCCGCGAGCAACGGCAACAACACTGGTGTCCTCACCGAGTCTCATCATGCGAACACCCATGGTGTCGCGGCCTGATGCACGGATCTCGTCGACACGGGTTCGAATGACAACACCATTTGAAGCAATGGCAAAGATCTGGTCGGTGTCCGAGCACACCATGGCGCCCACTAATTCACCACGCTCTTCTGGCAGTTTCATGGCACGGACGCCTTTAATTCCGCGGCCTTTTGCTTGCCACTCATCAATCGATGTTCGTTTGGCAAAACCACCATCAGTGATGGTCACCACGTAACTACCCGGGGTAACAATGTCCATGGACAGCAAGGAGTCATTAGCGCGGAAGCGCATGCCGATCACACCACCAGTTGCACGCCCTGTTGAACGGAGGGTTGAATCGTTCGCACTGAACCGAGCAGACAACCCCTTGCGTGATACGAGAAGCAGGTCATCGGATTCAGAGACCAGGCCAGCACCAATGAGTTCATCACCATCATGGAGGTTAATAGCGATGATGCCGCCTTGACGATTGGTGTCGTACTCACTGAGCTTGGTCTTCTTGACCATTCCTTCTTTGGTTGCCAACACTAGATAGTCGCTGGCTTCATAATTTGGAATAGCCAAAACCTGAGCGATGGTTTCATCTGGCTGGAACGCCAAAAGGTTTGCCACATGCTGACCACGTGCGTCTCGGCCGGCTTCTGGCAACTGGTACGCCTTGGCGCGGTAGACCCGACCAAGGTTGGTAAAGAAAAGAATCCAGTGATGTGTAGTGCTGACGAACATGTGCTCGACGACATCGTCTTGGCGTAGTGCTGCACCCTTGACTCCCCGACCACCACGGCGTTGAGCCCGGTACAACTCACTCTTGGTCCGCTTGGCGTAGCCACCAGAGGTAATTGTGACAACAACGTCCTCTTCAGCGATCAGGTCCTCATCGGTGACGTCACCATCCCAAGCAACAAAATCACTGCGCCGATCATCGCCGAACTTATCCGAGATATCGGTCAATTCATCACTGACAATCTGGCGCTGACGAGTTGGGTTCGACAAAATATCGTTAAAGTCAGCGATCTTTGTCATGAGATCTTCATATTCATCAATGATCTTTTGACGTTCCAGAGCGGCAAGCCGACGTAACTGCATGTCAAGAATCGCCGTTGCTTGAATCTCATCAATCTCAAGGAGATTAATCAGGCCCGTGCGAGCGTCATCGACCGTTGCACTTGCCCTAATGAGTGCAATGACTTCATCGAGGGCATCAAGGGCTTTGAGGTAGCCGCGCAAAATATGCGCGCGTTCCTCTGCTTTGCGCAGGCGATAACGCGTGCGACGTTGAATCACTTCAATTTGATGTGCAACCCAGTGGGAAAGGAAGGCTTCAAGGCTCAGAGTCCGTGGAACTCCATCAACGAGTGCCAACATGTTTGCACCAAAGTTGTCCTGCAGTTGTGTGTGCTTGTACAACTGGTTCAACACAACTTGAGCCACCGCATCACGCTTCAACTCAATGATCAGACGCATACCCGTGCGCGATGAGGAGTCATCGCGGACATCAGAGATGCCCGTGAGTTTTCCGTCACCCACGAGTTCAGCAATGCGAAGCAACAGGTTGTCTGGGTTGACTTGGTAGGGCAGCTGGGTGACAACAAGGATCTGCTTGCCGCGTTTGTCCTCATCGACTTCAACGACGGCCCGCATTGTGATCGAGCCGCGACCGGTTCTCTGGGCATCTTCGATGCCTTTACGACCAACAATCAACGCACCTGTTGGAAAGTCAGGTCCCTTGACCAAATCCATCATGGCACTTTGGCGTTCTTCGGTGCTGGAATCGGGGTTAGCCAGTAGCCATTGAGCGGCCGCTGCTATCTCGCGCAAGTTATGGGGCGGAATATTCGTGGCCATACCAACCGCGATACCTGATGCACCATTCACCAACAGGTTGGGAAACCGACTCGGGAGTACCGAGGGCTCAAGTGTTCGGCCGTCATAGTTCGGTTGGAAATCAACGGTGTCTTCATCGATATCTCGCACCATTTCCATGGCGAGAGGCGCCATGCGGCACTCGGTGTAACGCTGGGCAGCGGGGGGGTCGTTTCCGGGTGAGCCAAAGTTTCCTTGGCCTTGCACCAATGGGTAACGCAGTGACCATGGCTGCGCTAGACGCACAAGTGCGTCATAGATCGCACTGTCGCCGTGAGGGTGGTAATTACCCATGACGTCGCCCACGACACGGGCGCTCTTGGAAAAGTTGCGGTCTGGACGGTAGCCACCGTCATACATGGCATAGAGCACACGGCGGTGGACCGGTTTGAGTCCATCACGAACATCAGGCAGTGCACGCGAGACGATGACAGACATGGAGTAGTCAAGGTAGGAGCGTTGCATTTCTGTTTGTAGGTCAACGGGCTCAATGCGCCCATGACTACTGATAACTTCGACTTCTACTTCACTGTCATCTGCCACTGAGGTCTCCGTAAAATTGTTGGTTTAAAAGTTAAATGTCAAGGAATCGAACGTCGCGGGCATTTTGCTGAATGAAATTTCGGCGTGATTCGACGTCCTCACCCATGAGAACGCTAAACATTTCATCCGCTTGAGCCGCATCATCCAAGGTCACCTGCAGCAGCACACGGTCTGCTGGGTTCATTGTTGTTTCCCAGAGTTCATCCGCGTTCATTTCACCGAGTCCTTTGTAACGCTGCAATGCTTCTTCTTTGGGGAGTCTGCGACCCGCGGCCAAACCCGCCTCAATGAGGGCGTCTTTTTCGCGTTCTGTGTAGGCAAAGTCTGCAACTTCACGTGACCACTTAATTTTGTAAAGCGGTGGCTGGGCCAAATAAACATGACCCTGCTCGACAAGTGGTCGCATGAATCGGAATAGCAAAGTTAAAAGCAATGTGCGAATGTGTTGTCCATCAACATCAGCGTCAGCCATGAGGACAACTTTGTGGTACCGCAATCTGTTGATGTCAAATTCTTCTTGCACACCGGTTCCAAAGGCGGAGATGAGTGCCTGGACCTCAGTGTTTTGCAGAACTTTATCTATTCGTGCTTTCTCGACGTTAAGGATCTTTCCGCGGATTGGCAAAATCGCCTGGGTGCGTGGGTCCCGACCTTGACGTGCTGAACCGCCGGCGCTATCACCCTCAACGATGAACACTTCACACTCTTCTGGCTCACGGCTAGAGCAGTCAATCAACTTGCCAGGCATACCCGCTCCGCCAAGGAGGCCCTTTCGGTTGCGGGCTAAGTCGCGAGCTTTACGTGCTGCAATGCGAGCCGTTGCAGCGTTGACCGCCTTGCGCGCAATCTCTTTACCTTCGGCCGGGTTTTGTTCGAACCAGGCACCAAGTTGATCATTGACAACTTTTTGAACGAAGGCTTTCATTTCCGTGTTACCAAGTTTTGTTTTTGTTTGACCTTCGAACTGTGGCTCAGAGAGTTTCACACTCACAATCGCTGTGAGACCCTCGCGGATGTCCTCGCCAGAAAGATTGGTGTCTTTCTCTTTAAGAATGTTCCATTCACGGGAAAACTTGTTGACCAGTGAGGTCAGTGCTGTGCGGAAACCCTCTTCATGGGTTCCACCTTCTGTTGTATTGATCGTGTTAGCGAACGTGTAGACCGATTCGGCATAAGTGTTATTCCATTGCATGGCTATTTCAGCGCTTAAGGTTTTATCCTCATTCTCAGCTGACAGATCAATCACCGTCGGGTTGGCAATACCCTTGCTGGCATTGATGTGTTTTACAAAATCAGAGATGCCACCGTCGTATTTGTAACTAACGTGGCGGAGGACTTCCTTTTCTTCAACTGAATCCTCTGTTTCAACTACCTCAACGGCAGTGGCTCGCTCGTCGGTCAACTCTAATTTCAAACCACGATTGAGAAATGCCATCTCCTGGAAACGACGCGCTAATGTGGTGAAATCAAATTCGGTTGTTTCGAAGATATTGGGATCAGCATAAAAAGTGACCGTGGTACCCGTTCTATCCGTTTTCTCGCCTTTTTCGAGTGGAGCGACG
>JALRGY010000048.1 GCA_023253325.1 Candidatus Nanopelagicales bacterium
TCCCGCGGTACCGACTTCATGGTGTGAGCGCTCAACAGTGAGGCCAACCTGCTGCAGCGATGTCACCATGTTGTCGCGGATATCAGCGAAGTGATCTACAGGTGGGACGGGGAAGTACCCGCCCTTGTAGCGAGTCTTGTAACCGCGGTTGCCGCCCTCTTCAACGCGACCGGTGTTCCAAGCGCCCTCAACCGAGTCAATGTAGTAATAACCGGAGTGCTGGTTGGTTTCAAAGCGCACGTCATCGAATACATAGAACTCTGCTTCTGGTCCAAAGTAGACGGTGTCAGCGATTCCTGTTGATGCCAAGTACGCCTCTGCGCGGGATGCCACGTTGCGTGGATCGCGGGAGTAGGGCTCGTCGGTGAATGGATCAAGAATGGAGAAGTTCATGACCAGTGTCTTGGCTGGACGGAATGGATCCAAGTAAGCGGTTGTGGGGTCTGGCACGAGCTTCATGTCAGACTCGTGGATCGCCTGGAAACCACGGATCGAGGAGCCGTCAAACATGAGGCCATCGTCGAAGGCATCCTGTGTGAATGAACCGACGGGCACATTGAAGTGCTGCATAACGCCGGGGAGATCCATAAACCGAACGTCGACGAATTCGACGCCTTCCTTCTTGATGAAGTCCAGAACCTCTGAACTGTTCTTGAACATGCTGCCTCCTGATAACTGCCAGAATCTGACGGATTTTTCCGTGATCGGGGCTAAGCCTAGATAGGGGGAGTATCGACCGCGTATCCCGCTTGTTACCGACGTGTTAACGCAGGTCACACAAGTGAGCCCAAATGGCACCAAGCGTCGGTTGCGCCCGTACCTTTTGAATGCCTACACCCGCGTAGACTGCCAATATGCCGATTGAAGTAGCAAATCTGACAAAGACCTTTGGATCTGGCGTCACCGCGGTCAAGGATCTGAGTTTTAGCATCGCTCCGGGCAAGGTAACCGGATTTCTAGGGCCTAATGGCTCGGGCAAGACGACCACATTACGTTGCCTCCTTGGACTAGTTAGCCAGACCTCGGGCACCGCCACGATTGATGGAGTGCCCTACCGGGAGATTGAGAACCCAATCACCGTGGTCGGGGCTTCACTCGAGGCAAGTGGATTCCACCCCGCGCGTTCGGCCCGCAATCACCTGCGCATGATCGCTGCTGTCGCAGGAATCACTGATACCCGAGTCGATGAAGTCCTCCACACGGTGGGGTTGACCGCGGCGGGTGACCGCAAGGTGGGCGGGTATTCACTCGGCATGCGGCAAAGACTCGCACTCGCTGTGGCTCTTTTGGGGAGCCCAAGTTTTCTGATTCTCGATGAACCTGCAAATGGTTTGGACCCTGAAGGGATCTCATGGCTGCGCAGTTTCTTACAGCATCAGGCTGGCCAAGGCATCACGGTGCTCGTGTCAAGCCACGTGCTATCAGAAGTCCAGCAAACGGTTGATGACGTGATAATTATTCGCACAGGATCACTCGTTTATCAGGGCTCTCTCAAGTCCCTCTCCGATGGCGGTCCGGCTGAAGTCATTGTTCGCGGCCCCGCACTTGACAAACTCAAGGAGACGCCCGGTTGGAACGTGCGAACAGGTGAGCATGGCGAACTTATTGTGAGCGGGGTCAGCGCCGCTGAGATCGGCCATCGAGCTTTCACCGAAGCAGTTGAGCTCCATGAACTCAGGGAAGAAACCCCTGACCTGGAGGCTCTGTTCCTTGGATTGACCCAGAGTGAAGGAGGTGCGCAATGAGAAATCTGATCAAGTCGGAATTCCGCAAGGCGTTCTCTACCAAACTTCTTTGGATCCTCACCCTGTCGGCACTGGGCTTTGTTTTGTTGTCCGTGGTGCTCGGGGTGTATCTCACCCCAGGTCCACCGGGAGCTGAAGACGCCAACGTACTTCTGGTCCCCGCTGCTGTGACAAACATCTTTTCATCAGCGGGCAGTGCTTCGATTTTCGTGATTATTTTGGGCATCATCGCTATGAGCGGTGAATATCGCAACCAAACGATTACATCCACATTCCTCGCAACACCACGAAGGCAGTCCGTGATTTTTGCCAAGGTGATCGCTTATTCGATCATCGCATTCGTCATTGCTGTCATCATGTGGGTTTCAGTTGTTGTCGTGGCATCTCTGCTACTCACCACGGTGGAGCATGCACCGATTGAGTGGAACGCAGTCTTCGAGATCCTCGGAGGAACGATCCTGGGATTGGTGCTTTATGCAATTTTGGGTGTCGCCATCGGTGCGTTGATCACGAATCAAGTGGCAGCCGTGGTCATCACTTTGGTCTGGATCTTTGTAGTTGAAGCATTGCTCACGGTCTTTGTCGATTGGTTGGGCAAGTGGCTCCCCGGAGGTGCTCTCAACTCGATCCTGCAGGCTACGAATACATCAGGGTTTGGCGGGACCGAGGCTTTGAGCGTGCCTGTTGCAGCACTTTTGCTAATCGGCTACACCGTGGTATTTGCTGCTGCAGCCGTTTTCACCACGAACCGCAAAGACATCACGTGAGCACACCGCGAGACCTAATGTTTCCGGAGCAGGTGTCCGCTGGTTTTGGCCGACGGTTAGCTGCACTAAGCATTGACTGGTTTGCCAGTCTGGGTGTGGCGGTTTTGCTGTTTCAACAGTTTGCTTATGGCTCACCGGAGTCGATGATTGCCACGGTGATCATCTTTTATTTTGAAATTGTTCTTTTCACCTTTTTAATCGCCGCATCTTTTGGTCAGAAATTGCTCAAACTCCAAGTCGTCAGCATCAATGGAGGACGCTTGGCACTGTGGCGCATTGTGGTCCGCACATTCCTGATCATTCTCGTGATTCCGGCTCTCGTTTTGGACTCTCAAGGACGAGGCCTTCACGATCGAATCGTGGGTTCTCAAGTCGTGCGAGTGAATTAGTCAGGAACTGTCTGACAGGGCTTTCTAGCGTGGGCGGCGAACTGAACGTGCGCTGGTGGGCATTGGCCCCTTGGGAATTGGCAGAGCGTTCGCAGCACCACCGAGTGCATCGAGGCGACGACGAATCTCAGTGATCTCGCCGCCACGAAGGTTGCGCGGGAGTTTGTTCAGAGTTTTTTGAAGTGACTTCAGTGACACCTGGTCATCAGCGGTCCCGACCTGGATTTCGTAGATGGGAATGTCAGGAACCCATCGAGCGGTTTTCTTGCGTTCATTGATCAACAACTGGGTGACACGGTTTCCCGGACCTTCTGAGATCAGGATAACGCCTGGTTTACCAATCACGCGGGAAACCATGTCTTGGCTCTTGTTAATTGCCACCGCAGGGGTAACAGCCCATTTATTGCCACGAATCGACTGAATCACTGCGGCTGCGGCGCCAGGCTGGCCTTCAATTGAGGAGTACGCGGCGGTCATTGCGCGGCGACTGAACCAATAGGTGGCAACCAGCAGTCCAACGGGAATTCCAACAAGAATTGAGGTGAAAGGGTTGAGCAGGATCCACACGGGTGCTGCCACAACGGCGGCAGAAACAATGAAGACACCGAGGACCTCGGCCCAAAGGAATGGGAAGGTCTGAGAGGTCATCTTCCAGTTTTGGATGATGGATGAGAGTCCTTGTCTGAATCTGCCTTTAGCCACGGGGTCAGCCTAGAGGAGAGCACCTTGCGCGCGAGAAACGCATCAGAAGGTGCAGGGATCGTGCGTGCTAGCGAAGCGCGACAACCTTGATGGAATCACCGAGGCGAATAATGCCAGGACGTTCAACCCAACCGGTTATGCCTCGAAGGTGCATGGCGGCTTTGGGGAATGCGTGGGGCTGGGTGCCATAGCGTTCGCCCACCATGGTGCCCGCAATGGTGCAAGGATTGTTTTCACCACCGGTCATGATGCTCGCTCCACTCGGAAACATCAACCGCGTCATGATTGGGAGCGCTGTGAGTTCAGGGAGGCCCTCGATGCAAATGTTGTCGGCGATTGTCCCGGGGACTATTTCCTGAAGATCCATGTTGCGTGCAATGGTTGCCAGTTCGGCTGAATCAACAATAGAGATTTGTCGGTAGTTGCGGATTGTTGTTCCCCGCTCAAAAGCATGTTTCTCCCGTGCGTTTGATGCCATGGTTTCGCCAAAATGGCGATCCTCAGGAATGCCACCCCATTCAAGGGTGATGGAATCTACGGGAGAGGGGAACTGCTGGTCCTCAGGCCAGACGTGCAATGCCTTGATAGTGGGACTCATGTGTTGATTTGTTCCCTGAGTGCCTTTGCCTGTGCATATAAGCGACCAGCGCGGTAACTCGAACGCACAAGCGGACCGCTCATGACTCCTGCAAAGCCAATCTCAGTGGCGCGTTTGTCCCAATGCACGAACTCCTCCGGGGGTGCCCAGCGAGTCACGGGATGGTGGAGCTTTGATGGACGCAGGTACTGGGTAATGGTGATCAGGTCACAGCCAGCTTGATGGAGGTCAATGAGTGCCTGATCAATTTCCTCTGCTTCCTCGCCCATGCCGAGAATCAAGTTGCTCTTGGTCACCAGACCGGCATCACGGGCCTGAGTAATGACATTGAGACTGCGTTCGTAGGTGAAGGCAGGGCGAATTCGCTTGAAAATTCGAGGAACGGTCTCCACGTTGTGGGCGAGAACTTCAGGGCGGGTATCAAAAACAATTTTCAAGAGATCAGGGTTGGCAGAGAAATCAGGAATAAGAACCTCGACGCCAGTATCAGGGTTGAGTTCTTTGATCAAGCGAATTGTCTCGGCGTAAAGCCAAGAGCCTTCATCGGGGAGATCATCACGAGCGACGCCTGTCACGGTTGCGTAGTTGAGTCCCATTGTTTGAACTGACTCCGCCACGCGCCTGGGCTCATCCATGTCGAGCGGCTCGGGTTTGCCTGTATCAATCTGACAAAAGTCGCAGCGTCTGGTGCATTGCTCTCCACCAATAAGGAACGTTGCCTCACGGTCTTCCCAGCATTCGTAAATATTGGGACAACCCGCTTCTTGGCACACGGTGTGCAGGCCTTCACTGGCAACGAGATTACGAATCTCTGTGTAGGCAGGTCCCGTTTTCATGGTGGTGCGAATCCATGGTGGCTTTCGCTCAATGGGAACCTCGGCATTACGTGCCTCAATGCGCAGAAGCTTGCGCCCATCGGGGTTGGTGCCGGTGTATACCGTGTCCGAACTCATGAGTTTCCTTTGCTGATTGAAACGGGGTCCCTGAGCAATTCAACGAGGTGCTCCTGGAGTGTGGGGAGAACTTCTTTGGTGGTGATTTCTCGGCCTACTTCCGCGCTCAATGTTGTCACGGTGGCATCAGTGATGCCACATGGAACTATGGCGTGGAAAGCCTCGAGGGAGTTGTTGCAGTTCAATGCGAATCCGTGCAGTGTTACGCCTTGGGAAACTCGAATGCCGATTGCGGCAACCTTTCGAGCTGGCAGCGGGGATGTAACCCACACGCCACTGCGCCCTTCGACCTGTTCTGATTCAACACCAAAATTTGCACATACATTGATCAGCATGTCCTCGATTCGGCGAACATGCGCCACAACGTCGATGGGATCGGGGAGGCGGACTATTGGGTAGCCCACAATTTGGCCAGGACCATGCCAAGTGATTTTCCCACCGCGATCTACGTCAACCACTGGTGTTCCATCGAGCGGGCGCTCATGCAACTCTGTGCGCTTTCCGGCGGTGTACACGGATGAATGTTCCAAGAGAAGAACGGTGTCAGGCCGTGATCCGGCGACAACTTCAGCATGAATTTCGCGCTGCATGTCCCAGGCGATTTGGTAGTCAATATGGGATCCCAGATGGATCACTTCAAGCTGTGACATGAACGCGCCCTTCGTGGGGTTTGCCGTCATCAGGGTGCCCGTGGAGCTTCCTGATGACCGAATCTGCTGCCCTTCTGCCACTCACCATAGCCCCTTGGATGCTCGATGTTGCGCGGTAATCACCGGCCAGATACACACTGCCATGAAGTGTGGGTTGCCTAACAGGATGAGGTGGATTCATCGCAGGCAGTGCGTGCGCGATCGGGTAGTGACCAATGAGTTCCCAAGACGAGGTATTGACGCCGTACATGGCGCTCAGGTGAGGCGCCAAATCAGTGTCTCGTGGATGAATGCCAATGGCAGAACTGGACATCAGAGAATATCCGGGGGCGTACTCGGGCGCAGCATTGGTCATGACCACGCTGTTAATGAGTGGACCCGCACCACCGCCGTTTACGATTAGGACGGGCTTGGATTCAGTGAGCTCTTGCAGCGGTGCCAGGTGGTACCAGGTGGTCACTGAGTGCCACGCGGGAGTGGCCAGACCGACTAGTTCCTGTGCCGCACTGGAATCTGTTGCCATGATGACGACTTTTGCTTGATGCCGCTTCCCGTGAATTGTCACTGAATTCTCTGTGACGGCCTCCACTGGGGAGTTGAAGTGCATCGAACCGCTCGGTAGGGCGTGAAATATTTGGTCCGGGATGGCTTGCATGCCACCGGCGGGTACGGAGGGAGTTCCGCGAAGGAAACTCTTAAGCACCAGGTCCATGAAGCGGCGTGAGGTGCATAAATCACTGTCCAAAAAAACTCCGGCAAGGAAAGGACGAATGATTTCTGAGTAAAAGGCACCGGTGACGCCGGCTCTCGCCAGAGCCTCCGCAGCACTCATGTCAATCTCACCCGCAATTTCAGCTGCGGGCCTATTCCTCTGCGAAAGGGCGTATTTAACGAACGCCAACTTCGAACGCAGCGAGCCGGAGGACGGCAGGGCCGACGCTGGTGCCCATAGCGGCAAGTCGCGGGGATCTGCGAGTTTGACATTGCCATGGGATGTGCACGAGATGACGGCCGAACTAAAAGCCCGAAGATTAAGTGCATCGTGATCAAGTACGCGCGCTGCCTCAGGGTAGGCAGGGTTGTAGAGCTGAAAACCTCGATCGAGGAGTGCACCGCTTGAGTGTCGATCAGTTTGCACGCGACCCCCGACGCGATCGCTGGCTTCAAAGACCGCGACGTCGAAACCGAAAATACTGAGTTGCCGTGCCGCCGCCAAGCCGGCCAGACCGGCTCCAACAATTGCGACGTCGGTTTTCACGACTGGCTAGGCCAGCGCCTGGCGAATGGCTGACTCAATAGTTGTGTCTTGGAATGTGAAGGCATTTTGCTCCAACACCGCTGGTAGCACTCGGGCACTGCCCAGTACTTCGGTGGAAAACTCTCCCAGCACAGTTTTGAGTGCGATTGAGGGCACGGGAAGAAGAGTTGGGCGACCCAGAACCGAGCCCATGATTTTTGTGATCTCGCTGTTGGTCTGCGGTGTTGGGCCGGTGAGGTTGACAGGGCCGGAAAGCGAGTCATTTTCCATCAGATAGGTCAGTGCTGCGATTTCATCGCGCATCGAGATCCAGGACCAATATTGCTTTCCGCTTCCCAACTTGCCACCAACTCCTGCTTTGAATAGCGGGAACATGCGACCCCATGCGCCACCTTCGGAGGCGACAACTAGCCCGGTGCGAGGATGAACGACTCGAATACCGGCATCACGCGCTGGGTTTGCGGCTGCCTCCCATGCCACGACGACATCGGCCAGAAAACCATGGCCGGATGGATCCATTTCTGTGACGGCTTTATCTCCCGTATCACCGTAGAAACCGATCGCTGACGCACTAACGAGGACGCGTGGCTTGGGATCAAGGGCTGCCATGGCGCGAGCGATCGTGTCTGTGCCTTTAACACGGCTATTGAGGATTTCACGCTTGTAGTCATCAGTCCAGCGATGGTCTCCAACACCGGCCCCGGCAAGGTGTATTACGGCTTCGGTTCCCGCGAGTTTTTCCAAATCAACGAAACCAGATTCAGGGTTCCACGTGATTTCATCCGGAGCATTCGCGGCGCGACGCACCATGCGGTAAACGTCGTGACCTTTGTCGCGCAAGTGAGCAACAAGGGGTGTGCCAATGAGACCCGATGCCCCGGTGACAGCGATTTTCACTGTCAGACGCCTAGCTCTGCATCAAAGGAAGCATCTTCGAGGCGGACCTTGATTGTGCTGAGGAATCGTGCCGCGTCGGCGCCATCAACAAGTCGGTGGTCATAGGAGAGTGCAAGGTAAACCATTGAGCGAATCGCGATGACGTCCTGTCCGCTGGCGTCGGTGACCGCCACTGGACGCTTGACCACTGCACCTGTTCCAAGGATTGCAACCTGAGGCAAGTTGACAATTGGAGTGTCGAATAGTGCTCCACGGCTACCGGTGTTTGTCACGGTAAAAGTTCCGCCAGAAAGATCGTCGGGGGAGACCTTGCCCGTTCTTGTGCGGTCAGCGAGATCCGCGATCCTGCGGCTGATCCCCGCGATATTGAGTTCGCCTGCATCATGGATAACGGGTACGAGAAGTCCCCGCTCAGTATCAACCGCGATTCCAATGTTCTCTTGGCTGTAGTAGGTGACGGTCCCCGCCTTAACATCGATCGATGCGTTTATCTGGGGATATTGCTTGAGGGCTTCAACTGCTGCCTTGACAAAGAATGGCATGAACGAAAGCTTCACACCTTCTCGTTGTTCGAAAGTTTTCTTGACGCTGTTGCGCAAGGCCGCAATGCGAGTCACATCAACTTCAATGACTGTGGTGAGTTGAGCTGACGTTTGAAGTGATTCCACCATGCGCTCTGCGATCACTTTGCGCAGGCGAGAGAGTGGCTCCGTGGTTCCTGGGATGGGGCCAGCAGTTTTCTGCGGAGCAGGCTTGGCTGCTGGGGTCGCGGCAGGTGTTGGCGCTGCTGGAGTTGTGACTGGAGCGGCTGTAACTGGAGCAGCAGGCTGCGGTGCACTGGCTGCAGGTGCAGCAGCCGGAGCGCTGCCAGCAGCTGCTTGAACATCAGCTTTGGTGATCCGGCCACCCGCTCCCGTACCTCTGACAGAAGAGAGGTCGATACCTGCATCGGCGGCCATCTTGCGCACCAATGGTGTGACATACCCGGGTGAGTCTGACGTTGCGGGAGCCGCCGGCGTCTCTGCAGGTGTGCTTGCAGGCGCTGCGGGAGTTGCTGATGGTGCACTGGCAGGTGCGCCAATACTGGAGCCGATGCGACCTAGTTCTGCGCCCACTTCAATGACTGCATCCTCGGGGGCTGTAATTGCGGTCAGGATTCCCGCGGCGGGAGCAGGGATTTCTGTGTCGACTTTGTCGGTGGAGATTTCAACGATCGGTTCATCAGCGGCAACGGTGTCACCAACGGCCTTGAGCCAGCGAGTGATGGTGCCTTCGGTGACGCTCTCGCCGAGTGCAGGCAAAGTAATGATTGTTTCGGCCCCTGTTGCGACTGGTTCGGCGGCGGGAATGACCGTTGGTTCGACAACGGAAGATGATGTTGCAACCTCGACCACGGGCTCGGCTACTTCCTCCACCACTGGCTCTGGAGTTGTGGGTGCTGGAGTTGCGGGCACTGGTGCAGGAGTGTGCGATCCCGCCTCAGATGCTTCACCGATCACCGCAAGTTCGGAGCCGACCTCAACCACGTCATCTTCTTGGGCCGACAGCGAGAGCAGGATCCCCGTTGCGGGGGATGGAATCTCTGTGTCGACTTTGTCGGTGGACACCTCAACGAGTGGTTCGTCTGCGGTTACGTGATCGCCCACATTCTTGAGCCAACGCGTAATGGTGCCTTCAGTGACGCTTTCGCCCAGTTGAGGCATTGTGACCGACACGGACATGTGGTGCTCCTTGGTGTGATTGATTCCTGTTAGGCGTGAGCGTGCAGTGGCTTGCCAGCAAGTGCGAGGTGTGCTTCTCCCATTGCTTCATTTTGGGTTGGGTGTGCGTGAATCAGAGCTGCGACATCATCTGGGGTTGCTTCCCAGTTGACAATGAGCTGGGCCTCACCGATTTGTTCACCAACACGTGAACCAACCATGTGAATTCCGATTACGGGTCCGTCTTTCTTTTGAACTAATTTGATGAACCCTGCTGTGCCGAGAATTTGACTCTTGCCGTTGCCACCGAGGTTGTATTCATATGCGACAACATCTTCGCCATATTGTGCCTTTGCCTGAGCCTCTGTCATGCCGACGCTGGCAACCTCGGGCTCGCAGTAGGTGACCTTAGGAATGTTGATGTCCTCGATCATGATCGGGTTCATGCCGGCGATTTCCTCGGCGACAAAAATTCCATGTTGGAATCCACGGTGGGCCAGCTGCAGCCCGGGCGTGATGTCACCGACGGCATAAACATTGGGCACATTTGTGCGAAGGCGATCATCAACCAGTACCCAACCACGCTCCATGGCCACGCCTTGGGCTTCGTAGCCCATTCCATCAGTGCTTGGGCCACGACCAATTGCTACGAGAAGGAGGTCTGCGTCGAGAGTTTTGCCATCTTCGAGGGTGACATGAACGCCGTTGGCATCCTGAGTAGCAGACGCAAACTTTGTTCCGAGGATGAAATTGATGCCGCGCTTGCGGTACGCGCGCTCAAGTGCTTTGGAGCACGCCTCATCTTCATTGGGAACGAGATGCGGCAGGCCCTCAACAATGGTGACATCAGAGCCAAATGATTTCCAGACACTAGCGAATTCAACTCCAATGACTCCACCACCAAGAACAATCACGCTACTCGGGACATAGTCGAGATCAAGTGCTTGATCCGAGGTCATGATCTTGCCTGTAATTTCCAGGCCCGGGATTGATTTCGCATAGGAGCCGGTGGCTAACACCACGTTTTTACCCGTGTAGACCGTCCCATTAACTTCAATACTGTTTGGTCCAACGAGTTTTCCTTCACCTTCGATGAAGTTCACATCGCGACTCTTGACCAAGCCTTGCAGCCCTTTGTACAGGCGGCCAACAACACCGTCGCGGTATTCATTGACCTTGGGCATGTCAATCCCCTGCAAGGTGGTGTTCACACCAAAATGCGCGGACTCGCGACTGGAGTCAGCAACCTCTGCAGCGTGAAGGAGTGCTTTGGTGGGAATGCAACCGCGATGCAGGCAGGTGCCACCGAGCTTGTCCTTGTCAATCAGCCCAACCGTCAGCCCTAATTCAGCCGATCGCAATGCGCAGGCATAGCCCCCGCTTCCGCCCCCGAGAATGAGTACATCAAATGAAGTGGAATCAGCAGAAGTCATGCCCCTATCCTTCCACCGCGGAAGGATTTAGCACACTCGGGTCGGAACGTGCAAAAGTGACGCGTTGAGCGGACCTCTAGTTCGCCATTTCTCGGGCAATTTCAACAAATGTCCGAACCATGGATCCGGTCCCGCCCTTGGGTGTGTAACCAAATGGAGCCGCATCGTTGTATGCAGGGCCAGCAACGTCAATGTGCACCCATGGCTGGGAATCAGGGACAAACTCCCGCAGGAACACGCCCGCTGAGAGCATTCCCCCGAGGCCATCGCCAATATTGGCGATATCCGCGGTATCAGACTTCAAAGTCTCACGTAGATCTTTGGGTAGGGGCATTGGCCAGGCTTCTTCGCCCGCCTTCGTCGCGGCCGCAACGACCTGCTCCCGTGCCGAGTCTGTGTTGCTCATGACTCCTGCCATACGGCGACCAAGGGCAATTCGCTGGGCGCCAGTCAATGTTGCAACGTCGATCATCAGGTCCGGCTTTTCCTTGACGGACATACCGATTGCGTCGGCGAGCACAAGGCGCCCTTCGGCATCGGTATTGAGAACTTCAACGGTGGTGCCATCAAATGTGGTGAGGACATCACCCGGACGTTGAGCCGAACCACTGGGCATGTTCTCAGCAATCGCGATCCAGCCGGTGACCTGGACATTCAAGCCCAAGGTCGCAATAGCCTGCACCGCACCAATGACGGCGGCAGCGCCAGACATGTCAGCTTTCATCTCATGCATTTTGCTTGCCGGCTTTATCGAGATGCCGCCCGTGTCGAAAGTGATGCCTTTGCCGACCAGCGATAGGTGGGACGTGGCACCTTTGGGTGAGTAGGTCATTTTCACCAAACGTGGAGGTCGAGAGGATCCCAACCCAACACCGAGAATTCCACCGCAACCGTCAGCCTTCAAGGCCTTTTCATCCCAAATCTTCACCGTGACAGGAAGTCCTGCTAGCGAGGTCTTGGCTGCTTGGGCTAAATCAGCGGGCGCCAGTTTGTTGGGGGGAGTGTTGATCAAATCGCGGGTGAGGTAAATCGAGGAAACAACCGCTCGCGAGTCCGCCAGTGCTGCTTTGAATTCAGGTGTGATCTCACCAGGCACGGCGAGCACGAAAGCGGAAGGCATTCCATCGCCTTTTTTCTTGAGATATTTGGTGAATGAGTAAGACGCAAGTCCAGCTGCAATCACCGTGGAATAGATGTGATCGGGGGCGTGCCCAGCCGAGATCACAACTTTTTTGTATCCGCTGAGCGCTCGTACACCGGCACCAATGGCCTGTCGGAATTCTTCAAGGTCAAAATTTTTGCGGAAGTCTCCAAGGCCGACCGCGATGACTACAGGAGCCTTAACGCCGGTTACACCAACCAACTTGATGACTTCGGCGCTCTTGCCGGTTCCCCCGAGAGCCACGATGTCCTTTTGAATGCGGATCATTTGAGCGGGAGTAAATCCATGGGCCACCAATTCAATATTTTTGCCTTTGGCAGGTGTGGTGTTCACCAGTAGGACATCGGCCACGATTTCGCGAGGTTTGGATGCACTGAGTGTGAACGAGGGGACCTTGGTAGCAGTGTCAACTGAAGTGGGCATGCCCCGAATCTAATCATGTGTCTAGGGTTGGAGACATGGACAATGCACTAAAGCACACAGCCATCTACTCGGAGCATGAGGCTCTTGGGGCGAAATGCGCCGATTTTGGCGGCTGGGAAATGCCAATCGAGTACGCGGGAGCCGTTGCCGAGCATGAAGCAGTACGCACAGCGGTTGGCGTATTTGATGTCTCGCACATGGGCAAAATACGGATTACGGGTCCAGGGGCAGTTTCGGGCCTGAACGCAGTTGTGACGAGCGAGCTCGGCAAGATAACCGCAGGTCAGGCGCAATACTCCATGCTCTGCAACGACTCCGGTGGAATCATCGACGACTTCATTATTTATAGATTTTCCGATGATGACATTTTTGTGATTCCTAATGCGGCGAATGCTTCAGAAGTATTCGATGCATTGCGAAAAGCGTTGCCCAACGGGCTGAATGTGACAAACGAGCATGAGGAATTCGGCATTATTGCGATCCAAGGCCCCCGCTCGCCCGAGGTGCTCGCCTCACTCCACCTTCCCAATGACCTGGACTACATGAGTTTCTCCCAAGCTACCTATGTCGGGCAGCCGGTGACGGTGTGTCGCACCGGATACACGGGTGAAGTCGGCTTTGAGGTTGTTGCACCCAATGGAATTCTCCAACAGCTTTGGACAGAGGCGGTGAACGCAGCGGGTGAGCAAGGAGGGATGCCCGCAGGACTTGGTGCCCGAGATTTGCTCCGCACTGAAATGGGTTACCCGTTGCATGGTCAAGATATTTCACCGGTGATTACTCCAGTTGAGGCACTTTTGGGCTGGTCCGTCGGTTGGGCAAAGCCAGATTTTCATGGCAAAGACGCATTAACACGTATGCGTGAAGTAGGTGTGCCACGCAAAAGGGTGGCTCTCAAATCAGTCGGCAGAGGGATACCGCGCGCGCACATGGATGTCTACGCTGATGACGAACTCACCATCAAGGTTGGCGAAGTGACCAGCGGCACCTATTCACCGCTGCTCAAGCAAGGTATTGCATTGGCACTTGTTGATTCTGCTGCAATGGACAGCGATCCCTCCGGCTTCTACATTGATGTCAGAGGTAAAGCATTGGAATGTGAACGCACGTCATTGCCTTTTGTTGACGCAAGTCCCAAATAGCATTCAGTTTTCACCGGTTTCACGGAGTAACGTCACACTAACGTGCGCACCAACGCCAAGTTGGTCAGTCAGCTCCAGTGGTAATCCGGGTGGTATTCCCATGCGATCAACGGCTGCCAAAGTTGCGGGATCGGGCGAGGTGGAGCCGTGACGCCACCAACTGCTGGCTTTCATGCATATGCGTTGGGCAATCAATGCACCAACTAAATGATCATTGGTACCGGTAATGACCGGCGTCTTGCGCGCGCTGCTGGCAAGAAGGAGTCCAACGGCAAAGTCGATCCGAGGATCGAGTGCTGAAAGTTTGAGGGGCTCACCCCGAGTCTCAAGGTGTTCGCGCATGAGGTCCCGAATATCAGCCATCGAGACCATGGCCGCTCGATCGCTGACGCTTTGCTGATTAGTTCCCTGAAAAAAGACCGAGTAAGCATCCTTGCGCGTTAATAGGCCGATGAGAGCTCGAGTGAGATTCGAGTCCGGGTTTGAACCCGCGTTTGATTCTGGGTTTGAGTCCGCGGTGAGAAACAAAAGGTTGTGCCCGCTATCAATTGCTGCATTTGCTGTTGCTATTCCATCGTCCATATTGGTGTTGACGGGGGGTTGAATTTCCAAGGCGTTCAATGTGCCTGATGCCCTTTGCTGCCACCAAGTGCTGAGTTCGGCGAGAGCACCCGTTACTCGGTCCGAATGCGCATCAACATCCTGTGGAATGAATGGCTCTATCCGAGCAACAAGCTGATCCACTGTTTCGGGCACACTCCAAGGATAGTCAGGGTGGCTGGCACCGGGCATGGATCGCTAGGCGTCAACCGGCAACTGCTGGAATGTCACTGGCGCACCGAAGGCGGCTTTGCGCGATGCCCTCCGAAGCAGGAAAAGGATGGGCTTGCCCGCAATCAATATGAGTAGCACCGTTAACGCTGCACGGGGCAGATCAAATCCGAGTGATGTTGCGAGGTTGAAGCGCAGCCAGGCAATCAGGTTGACGCCCAGGTCGGCACCCGGTGTGAATGCGATTTGCTCAGGAAGGTTCAAGGAGAAGGGCCAGAACCAAAGGTTCAGAACAAATCCAAATGCGATCGTTGCACCCGCTGCATAAACGCTGAGCAGTGCTAATT
>JALRGY010000049.1 GCA_023253325.1 Candidatus Nanopelagicales bacterium
ATGCAATTCAACAAGTCGTGAGACATCATCAATTTGCTCATTGCTAAAACGCAAGGCCTGCATTCGCTTCTTGGTCATGCGAGCACCGACAACCTCATGGTGGTGGAATGACACGCGACCATCGGATTCAAACTTTCGGGTTTTGGGTTTACCAATATCGTGCAGAAGGGCCGCAAGGCGCAGAGTGAGATCCCGCTCCATGTGCGGTTCGTGCGACTTTTCAAGTTCGATCGCCTGTTCAAGCACTTTCAGTGTGTGCTCATAAACATCTTTATGGTGGTGATGTTCGTCCTCTTCCAACTGCAACAGTGGCAGTTCTGGCAAAACGCGCTCAGCTAGGCCTGTTTCAACTAGAACGGTCAGCGCAAGCCGAGGATGGTCCGAGAGAATCATTTTGATGAGTTCATCTCTAATTCTTTCCGCTGAAACTATTTCAATCCGAGATGCTTGCTCCTTAATTGCATCCGCAACCTCAGGTACAACCTCAAAACCCAGCTGTCCCGCGAAGCGCGCCGCACGCATCATGCGTAAAGGGTCGTCATCAAAAGAGATCTGCGGACTCAATGGGGTTCGAATTCGCCTCGCGGCGAGATCGTCAAGACCGTCGTAGAGATCCGTGAATACGAGATCAGGCAAAGTCAATGCCATTGAATTAATGGTGAAATCCCGACGACTGAGATCCTCAGCGAGGCTCGTGCCAAACCTCACCGCTGGCTTGCGGGAGTCCTGATCGTAATTCTCTGTTCGATATGTCGTGATTTCAATTTGGCGTCCGTCTTTGAGTGCGCTGATGGTTCCAAAGGCGATTCCGGTCTCCCAAGTGTTTTCCGCCCAACCCTTGAGCAGCTTCAGAATCTCCTCGGGATGGGCATCCGTGGTGAAATCCAAATCAGACAGATCGGTCACTCGACCCAGAAATGCGTCCCGCACTGGACCACCGACCAGTGCGAGGTCATGACCGCCAGCACTGAAGATGGCGCCTAATTCTGTGAGTAATCCGGCAACAGGAGCCAGGCTTGCGATCGCTTGGCGTTGCAGGGAAGTGGACATGGCAGCCAAGGTTACCCACCCCCTTGCGTTTATCCTCACCATATGGTGTTTCCACGATACAAGGCCCGCGCCTTGACCCTGTGGATCGTGGCTCTCACAATTTGCTCGGTTTTTCTTTCCCTCGCCACCGCAATCCCGCACACACCCAAGGCCTCTGCGGACCCCTTGGGCTCAGCCATCGCCGTTGTTCTCGACACATTCACCCCCGTTGTTCCCGCCAAGGGGGAGACTCTGCGGATCTCTGGGAGGCTGGTCAACACATCCAGTGAGGTGATTGAAGGAGTTTCCGTTCGATTAGGTGTGTCCGCATCCCCTTTAACCAAGAGGTCTGCCATAACCTCGATTTCGGCCCTCGAGTTGAACCCTGATGCGGAACCTATTGATTATTTTTTGAACCGGACTCGCGTTGATGTCACCGATTCCATGGCACCGGGTGAAGAAAAGACCTTCGCCCTCTCCGAACCTTTTGATTCACTACCACTCGGCAAAGATGGCGTTTACCCCCTCATGGTGGAGGTTCTTGGAAAGAAAAAGGGTATTGATGTCTCCTCGCAGAGACAAGGTGGGTTACGCACATTCATTCCCTGGATGAGTTCAGGAACGGACAAGATCTCGCTGGTTTGGCTATGGCCGTTGATGAGTGCGCCAGCAACCCAAGCCAATGAGGTTCTACTCAACGAAAATACCCCTCGGGCACTCATGCCTGGGGGCCGGTTGGAATCGCTACTCAATCTCGGCGCGGCAAATCCTGCAAAAGTAAGTTGGATCATTGACCCCGCCTTACTCCAAAGCGCCCAAGAGATCGCCTCTGGTTACCAGGTTCGATCAGGTGACTCGGTGAGCGTTGGTGATCTCTCACAGGGTGCCCAGGATTGGCTTGGTCGACTGTCAGATGTCCTCGTGACATCAAGTGCTCAAAATGATTCAAACCGAGTTCCCGCGCGCGTGGTTCCCTATGCCAACATCGACGCCAGTGCGCTTCAGCGTGCCGATATGAATGTGGACCTTGTGCGGGCTACCACGATGGCACCAGTGATGGCCGGTGCAATTCTTGGCAGTCCCGTCACAGGAACCGTGTATTGGGCTCCTGATGGTCGACTCAGTAAGAGAACGGGTGAAGTTCTCGCGTCGTCTGGGATGCGCACGGTCATTCTCAGTAGCCGCGCATTGCCCCCCACTAACCCTGATGTGGAAAGTTTTGGCATGGGCGTCCTCGGTACAACTTTTGGCGGAATGAATGCCGTCTTGATCGATTCGGGGCTGAGCGACACACTGGCGGTCAAACAAGACTCACGGTCGCAGGGAATCCTCATGCGACAGCAATTTCTGTCAGAGACCGCGATCATGAGTCAACTTCTCCCTGAGAACGCGCAATCCAATTACGTTGTTGCGGCACCGCGTGATGTCTACTGGAATCCCTCCCCCGAAGCACTCGCAGACCTTTTGGGTGCAACAGGAACTGCTCCATGGCTTTCACGCGCAACGCTCAGTCAACTCCTCGAACAAGGAGCGACGTCAACTATTCGAGAGCGTGGTGGGTATGGCGAAAAAGCCAAGGCTTCAGAATTGAGTGAAGACTATTTAAATCAGGTTAAGCAGGCATCAATTCAATTGGCCGCGCTCACGGATGTTCTTGATAACCCAACGGGTTTCACCGACGCCTACGCCGAAGCAATTTTGAGAACCGAATCCGAAGCCTGGCGCCAGGATCCTGAAACTGGAGCCGCGTTGTTGGCAAGTATTCGAACAGGTCTGCGCCAAGAGATCAATAAGGTGTACGCACTCTCTGAGGGCACCATCACACTCTCCGGAGAAAATGGTCTGGTTCCAGTGACAATTGCAAACGACCTGGACAGGTCGGTCACGGTGGGTGTCCAGTTGCGCGGGTACCCGAGTGCGCGTCTGGTGAGTGAACCCATGTATGGCATAACAATTGACCCCGGCAAAAAGGTAAGTGTCGAACTTGAGGTCGACATCGTTGGAGGACAAACCCTGCCTGCCGGCGTCCAACTGCTCACCCCTGGTGGTGAAACATTTGGCTCACCTGCGCGAATTGAACTTGTATCGACCGCATACGCGCGTGCCGCTGCCTGGGTCATTGCGGCGGCATTTATTGCTATCGTCATATTCGTTGTTGTTGGCATAACGCGCCGGATTCATAAAGCCACACAATCCAATGCGCAGTCGCAAGAAAAGCCAGAAAACCCAGAAAAGAAGGGTGGTTCAGAAGATGTCTGAGCAATCGCTTCTCAGACCCAGCACCGTGATGGCCGCTGGAACTATTACATCCCGCATCACTGGGGTCTTGCGCGACATCAGCATGACTGCCGCACTCGGATTCTTTCTAGTCTCTGACGCTTTTTCATTGGGCAACTCGCTACCCAACATGATTTACATTCTTGTGATTGGTGGGGCACTGAACGCAGTGTTCATCCCGCAGCTGGTTCGAAAAATGAGAGAGGATGCAGACGACGGAAGTGCCTATGCAGATCGACTGATCACAATTGCATCAATAGTCCTTCTCGTTTTTTCGATTCTCGCCGTTATTTTTGCACCACTTATTGTTGATCTATACACCCCCAGTGATTACCCGCAAAAGGAATTTGATCTGGCAGTGGCCTTTGCGCGTTTATGTTTGCCGCAAATATTTTTCTATGGAATTTATGCGATGCTGAGCCAGGTGCTCAATTCGCGTGGAAAATTTGGGGCCCCCATGTTTGCGCCCATTGCAAACAACATCGTTGCCATTGCGACCTTCCTGCTATTCATTGCGATTGCAGGAACCTCTGCCGCAGCTGATGGGGAGTTGACCACCGACCAAGTGTTGCTTCTTGGAATCGGCACGACGGTCGGTGTAGCAGTACAGGCACTCATTCTGATCCCCGTTCTTTCACGGGCCGGGTATTTCTGGCGTCCACGTTTCGACTGGAAGGGGCATGGCCTTGGCAAGGCGGGGACCTTGGCCATGTGGACCATTGGGTTGGTCTTGGTCAACCAAATCACCTACCTTGTCATCACTCGGCTCGCGACCCAAGCCAATGTCAACGCCGCTGCATTGGGTGAAGTCGCCGCTGGCCTAACCACCTACCAAAAAGCTCACTTGGTGTTCATGCTTCCGCACAGCGTGATCACCGTGTCCATTGTCACCGCACTATTACCCGCGCTGAGCCGAGTCGCTCACTCCGGCAAGCTTGCTCAAGCCGGTCGCGATGTTTCCGGTGCCATGCGCCTTGTGTCCTTCCTCGTGATTCCGGTTACTGCAATCTTGTTCGTCTCCGGTGTCGGTATCGCGGTCCTACTTTTCGGCTATGGTGCTGCTACCACCGCACAAGCCGAGTTACTTGGTGTTGTCATCTCCATTTTTATGCTGGGCCTTGTTCCATTCACACTCTTCTATGTTCTATTGCGTGGCTACTACGCATTAGAGGACACGCGTACGCCTTTTATTCTGACCGTGATTTTCTCCGCCATCCTGCTACTCCTTCTCGTTCCAGCTTTCGGGACACTCTCCGGAGGTGGAACCCAGATCGCATTCATTGCGCTGTGCTACTCGATCGCCTACTGGGTAGCCCTAGTTATTTCGTGGGTTGTTCTTGCGCGACGGCTGGGAGGTATGCAATCGGGACGAACCGTGTTCATGATCGCCCGCATGGGAGTAGCAGGAATCATTGCCACTCTGTCCATGTTCGCTGCTTCTGGGATAACTCGCAACATGCTTTATGGTCCCAACAGCCCATTTGATTATTCCAATAAATGGCTTGTTCTCGTGCAAATAGTTATTGCAAGCATCGTGGGCGTGATTGTTTATCTTCTTGCATCCTGGGCTTTGCGGGTCGAGGAAATCGGCATTGCTCAACGCACCGTTGCAGCCAAGTTTGGGCGTAAGGTGAAAGCATGATCACCAGCGGCACACAACTGAGTCGCTACACACTGCTGGAGTTGATCTCCGAGCACGTGCCGACAGTGACTGATCAATTTCCCGTGCAGTTGTGGCGTGGGCGCGACGAAATTCTTGAACGCTCAGTGTCTATTCGACTCATTCGCTCGGAAGATGCCCGTATTTCCGCGGTTCTTGGCGCCGCTCAAGCAGCAGCACTCGCAGAGGATCGAAGGCTACTTCGTTTACTCGATGTTCTCAGTATCTCTGCCACATTTGATGATCCCGCCTACACCGCGGTTATCAGTGAGTGGAGCACTGGAAAGTCGTTGACCCAAGCTTTGCTTGAGCGCGGGGACACACCATTTAATTCTGAAGAATCCTTGGATTATGTTTCTAATGTTGCCTGGGCCCTTAATGCTGCACTCACGGTCAATCTAGAACACGGTCGGCTGCGTCCATCCTGTGTTTTTATCACTGAGTCACACGAGATTGCAATTCGCGGACTTGCTGTTGATTACGCACTCTTTGGCCCACTCTTTCCTCGGGAGAAATCCGTTGACACCCAAGATGGTGTGCGCCGTGATGTTGATGGACTTGGTTCATTGCTCTACTGCTTCAGCACGGGCCTGTGGCCGTATCCCGTTAATAGTGTGGATCAGCCAGCACCCTTACCAATTCCGTTCACACCCAAAGCGGGCAAGGATGTACCCCTCCCCTCCAGCATTAAAGCTGGGATTCCACGCGCTATTGATGAGGTCGTTGGGCGCAGTGTGATCGGTGTTCACAAACCTCGGGGAGCAACTCGAATCCAGGACTCTCTCGGCTTTGCCAATGCAATTGCATCTGCCAAGGATTATGTGACACCAGTCAGTTCCACCACGGTTCGTGGGCCCGTCATCGCAACTCCCAACACACCGATGACATACGTTAGGCGTGGCATTGCAACTCTGGTGGGCATCGCAATAGTGGCCACACTTGGTTTTATTGGGTTAAACATGTTGTCGTCCAATAACTCCTCGGCCGGTGACGGTCAATCAATTGATGGCACGGGGACCAACGCGCAGGAGTTGCTCACCAGACCTGCTAGGCCGTTTGTTGAGGTACAGATTGATGACTCAGAGGGATCCATTCCCGTTGTTGATTCTCGATCATTCGACCCCTACGGGCAGAATGGAGGAATTGAAGGCACCGAGAAAAACAAAATTGCAGCCCTCGCGATAGATGGTGATCTGGTGAGTGCGTGGACCACCAAGACCTACCCAACCAGAACGCTGGGCAAAAAGGGTGGTGTCGGGCTGATCGTTGATCTCGGTGAAAGCATGTCGGTCCAAGGTGTTTCACTCAGTCTGGTCGGGTTTGGAACCGACGTTCAAGTCCGTGTCTCGGAGGACATTCAAGCCGATCCCGATCTCTGGACCAAACTGGTCAGTATTGACAACGCTGGACCGCAAATCGATCTGCGGGCACCACGTCCCGTTACTGGCAGGTATGTACTTGTCTGGCTCACAGGAATTCCCCCAACTCAGAATGGCACCAAATACCAAGGCGGTATCTCTGATGTCACCGTTTTCGGGACACCCATAACCGATTGATCCAACCGGCCGATTTTTCCAGCGCTGCAGTGGGTAATCCCTCGTCAGAATTCATTAGGCTTGGGTGGTGTCCCAAGCCCCACTGGTCGAACTCACGGATCGTGAGTTGCTGAGCGCCCACATTCTAGGGGACCCCCAGGCTTTCAATGTTCTGGTGGAGCGACACAAAGACCGCTTGTGGTCAGTGGCCCTGCGGACCACGGGGGATCCCGAAGAGGCGGCGGATTCCGTTCAGGATGCCTTAATTTCCGCATTCCGGCGAGCGGATCAATACCGTGGAGACGCTGCCGTCACAACATGGCTCCACCGAATTGTGGTGAACGCCAGTTTAGATCGCATGCGCCGTCGAAAAGTGCGCCCTACGGTTGCATTGCCCGACCACAATGATGAGAACGGTGTCGAGATCCAGGATCCCCGTGACCACATGGATGAACGCGAAACCATGCTGGAAATCTCTGCCGCCTTGGCCGAATTACCTGACGATCAGCGCAATGCAGTAGTCCTCGTGGATGTCGAGGGCTACTCCGTGGAGGCTGCGGCCGCCGAATTGGGGTGTCCACCCGGCACGGTCAAGAGCCGATGCAGTCGTGGCCGCGCGAAATTGGCGGAACGTCTTGCCCACCTGCGGAACCAAGACCCCACCGATACCGTCACAAGCACGAGAGGAGGTGCCCACGTCGATGGCGAATGACTTTGATGATCCAAATGATCAGCCTGAATTACGTGCCGCATTACGCTCATTTGGTCATTCACTCAATGCTGAGCCAATCTCTCCTATGCCAGAGGACCTCTGGGAACAGCTCCAAACCAGCATTTCCCTTGAGGCGGCGGATCGCATTGGTAGCGCCGATTCGGGCACTTCCAACCCTGAAGTGGTCGATATCTCCCTGGCTAGGTCCCAGCGCAATAGCCGAGTCATGGGAGGTCGGTGGGTCGGTGGGCTCGTTGCGGCTAGTGTGACTCTTTTCGCCGTGGGCATTGGCATGACGGTATTCAATAATTCGACTTCCAATAATTCGGGTTTAAATGGTGACGTCCTCGTTGCAGACGCCCCACAGGTCGAGAGTCTTTCCTCAAGTCCCTCAAGCAACAGCCCACGGATTGTTCAGGCAGGATTTGTTCCTCCAGCCGTGAACGTGACGGAAAGTGGGACCGACTACCGGCCCGATAATTTGGGAACCACCGTCATGGAGTCACTGAAGAATGTTGGTGTGGCCTCCACCTTGGACATGTTCAAAGTGCCGTTTAAAAAAATGTCACCCAAGAAAGCCGATGGCATGACTGAGAGTGAAATTGCCTTGCGCAACTGCATCACCGCAATTACGCAGTCTGATACTTCCCAGGCTCTTTTGGTGGATCGGGCAACTTTTATGGGTAAAGACGCTGGAATCGTGATAATTCCTGTGGTCATGGTTAAGGGCATGAGTTCACTTCTCACACTGGACGAACGGCTGGAATATGGCTCATCCATAATGAAGACTCAGGCAAATTCCCCTGATCTCGGTGTACTGGATATTTGGGTCGTTGGCCCCAACTGTGGGACCATTCCCTTTGACATTTACAGCCATGTAACTCAATCCCTCAACTAAATTTTCTATGTACAACCCCACTGGCCTACACTGAGGCTGGAGTAGAAATCCCCTCGGCACTCGCAGAGTGCATGTCTGGAAAGCAGTGGTTGCCTTGAGTGAAGTTCGTAACGTCATCATTATCGGGTCTGGCCCCGCGGGTTATACAGCCGCTGTCTACGCGGCCCGAGCCCAGCTCACTCCCCTTCTCTTCGAAGGCGCGGTTACCGCGGGCGGAGCACTCATGAATACAACCGAAGTTGAGAACTTCCCTGGATTTGAAAATGGCATCATGGGTCCCCAGTTGATGGAAAACATGCGAGCTCAAGCCGTGCGTTTTGGTGCCGAAATAATCACCGACGACATCACTGAGATCAGTGTCGATGGCGATATCAAAACCGTGACCGATGGCTCGGGCGCGGTACATCAAGCACATGCACTCATTTTGGCCATGGGATCGGGTTACCGTGAATTGGGTTTGCCAGATGAAAAGCGCCTCAGCGGACACGGTGTCTCTTGGTGTGCCACCTGCGACGGTTTCTTCTTCCGTGACCAAGACATTGCAGTGGTTGGTGGTGGTGACTCCGCTCTCGAGGAGGCAACTTTCCTCACCCGTTTTGCGCGATCCGTCACCCTCATTCACCGTCGAGGTGAACTACGTGGAAGCAAAATCATGCAAGAGCGTGCGTTGGCCAACGAAAAAATCAATGTTGCCTGGAACAGTGAGGTTGCTGCAATTCATGGCGATCCAAAATTGACCGGCGTTACTTTGCGTGACACAGAAACTGGTGCCGAGCGGGAACTGGCCATCACCGGACTCTTCATCGCTATTGGTCACGACCCACGCTCTGAACTACTGCACGGCAAAGTCGAACTTGACCTCGAAGGTTATGTCAAGGTGGAAGCTCCTTCCACAAACACATCAGCAACTGGGGTTTTCGCATGCGGTGACCTCGTTGACCACACCTACCGCCAAGCAATCACCGCCGCAGGGACAGGGTGCTCAGCTGCCCTCGACGCCGAGCGATTCCTTGCTCATAAAGAAAATCAATAATCCGCCTCATACAGAAGCCCCCTACCAACAATTTTTCAGACCAACTAAGTTATGACTGACTAAAAGGAGAACCCTATGGGTGCAATGAAGATCGTGACCGATGCAAATTTCGCTGAGGAAGTCCTTATGAGTGACAAACCTGTCCTTGTTGATTTCTGGGCTGAGTGGTGCGGACCATGCAAGATGGTCGCCCCGATCCTCGAGGAAATCGCAGCCGCAAACGATGGCCTCATCATTGCAAAAATGAACGTGGACGAGAACCCATCAACGCCAAGCTCCTACGGCATCACTTCGATCCCAACCATGAACGTGTATCAGGGTGGGGAGATTGTCAAGACAATCATCGGTGCAAAGCCCAAGGCCGCATTGCTCGCAGACCTGCAGCCGTACCTGTAAACAATGCTCCGCCTTGGTTCCACCGGGGCGGCCGTAGCGGAGGTTCGCGCACGGCTCGCGCACCTCGGACTTATTACTGACAGTGAGCCAACTGTCAACGACACTTTTGATGACAACGTTGATACTGCCGTGCGAATCTTTCAGCAGGAACGCGGAATCACGGTTGACGGAGTAGTAGGTCCTGAAACATTCAGGCGCCTTGATGAGGCCCGTTGGCAACTCGGAGACCGCGTACTGGCCTTTACGGCGGGTCACGTCATGATCGGCGATGACGTCACAGAGCTGCAACGTCGACTCAATCAATTGGGGTTTAATGCCGGCCGCCCCGATGGAATATTTGGTCCCGCAACCGATGGTGCCTTGCGCGAGTTTCAACGTGGTGTCGGTGTCAGCGCAGATGGTACCTGTGGCCTGGACACACTTCGTGCATTTGAAAGGCTCGCGCGCTCTGTCGTGGGCGGCGACTCCGGTGCTCTGCGGGAGCACGCACATCTAGCCAGCCTTCAAACAGGTATCGCTGACAAAGTTGTTGTCTTAGATCCAGGTGACTCGCCCTTCCCTGAAATCACCTACGCAATCGCGGTTCGAATTGAAGGTCGCCTCGCGGCATTAGGCACCCAAGTAATTCTTACGCGGCCGGCCCACACCGGGAATGGCGATCAATTCACACCGAGAATGACACCAGCTCAACGCGCCAACTTTGCCAACGAAATGGCCGCGGACCTCGTTATTTCCCTCCATGTTGACCAGTCCGAGAGTTCGAAACCGAATGGGATTGCGCTCTTTTACTACGGTAATCCCGGTGGTGGAAATTTCTCCCCGTCGGGAAAGAATTTGGCCGATGCCATCAATGACGAATTGGTGAGTCGAACGGACCGAAAAGACTGCCGAACACATCCCCGCACCTGGGACCTATTGCGGCTAACAACAATGCCCGCGGTCCGCATTGATTTGGGTTACATGTCCAATCTTGATGATTCCAAACGGTTGCAGTCTGATGTATTCCATGACGCTATAGCCCAGGGTGTCGCTGCCGCGATCACTTCTTTTTGTGCGCCGCGTTAGCCCTCGCTACCTCAGTTGACGTGGTTGCCCTGTGGGCCACACCAGTCGAACCAAAAAGCCAAGGCCCACACCTACGGCAATGAGTAGGACAGCCTTAAACGCTGATTTCATTGTCCCAGCGTAACTCCCGCACGGGCATGGCTAGGCTTTTCCCCATGTCAGAGCAAGTGGGATCACGCCTAGATCCATGGGTAGACTCCTACGCCCAACGTGCCCAGGGCCTGACAGCATCAGCCATTCGAGCCCTGTTCGCTGTGGCCTCACGGCCCGAGGTTGTTTCACTTGCCGGCGGAATGCCATATGTCCAGGCACTGGATACCGAGATATTCGCTGACATTGCAGCCAGAGTCGTTCGTGAACAAGGAACCACAGCTCTCCAGTACGGGTCTGGGCAGGGCGATGTTGTCCTGCGAGAACAAATCTTGGACATTGCAAGTGAGGTTGGTATCAAATCCCATGCCGATGACGTCATCATTACCGTGGGCTCTCAAATGGGATTGGACCTTGTTACGAAGGTTTTCTGTGACCCAGGAGATACCGTCCTTGTTGAGTCCCCGTCATATGTTGGAGCATTGGGCGTCTTCCGTTCATTCGAATGCAATGTTGTTCATGTTGAGATGGACGATCAAGGCCTCAACCCCGATGCATTAAAACAGGCACTTGCAACACACCGCAATGTCAAAATGATCTACACGATTCCTTCATTTCACAACCCGGCGGGACTCACTCAGTCACAGCATCGCCGCGATGAAATACTTGCTATTGCTCAAGAAAATGGTGTGCTATTACTGGAGGATGACCCCTACAGTCTTCTTGGTTTTGAGGGAGATACTCCACAAGCAATCCGTGCGCGAGATGACAGCGGGGTTATTTACCTCGGGTCGTTTTCAAAAATCATTGCATCCGGTTTACGTGTTGGTTATGTAATCGCACCACATGGCGCCCGTGAGAAAATCGTTCTGGCAGCCGAATCCGCCACCCTGTGCCCCAGTAACTTTTCCCAGTTAACAATCTCTCGTTATCTGGCGGAGCAACCGTGGCGCGAGCAAATTAAGACATTCAGAGAGATCTATCAGGACCGCAGGGACTCACTCCTTGAATCCATGCAGGCACTCATGCCGGCGGGAACAACATGGACCATTCCATCCGGAGGCTTCTACTCTTGGGTGACATTGCCCTCTGGCCTTGATGCAACAAATATGTTGCCTCGAGCGATTTCAGAACTCGTCGCCTACGTCCCAGGAACTGGTTTTTATGCCGATGGCCAGGGTGCACAAAGTCTGCGCCTGTCCTATTGCTATCCCGATCCAGATCGAATACGTGAGGGAGTTCGCAGGCTTTCAACCGTCATCGAAAGAGAAATAGATCTTATTGCCACATTTGGGCCGAGTTCTCCACGTCCAACTGCTCCAACAACATTTAATCCGTTTACAAATTTAGGTTAGGAATCTGTGCATATTTTGGTTCTTTCTGGTGGCTTGTCACCTGAGAGGGATGTATCCCTCCGCTCTGGGCGCCGCTTGGCCAACGCACTGCGTGAGGCCTTGCCAGATTCTGTGATCTCTGAATCTGATGTCACTGCCGAGACCCTTCAAGCGATCTCATTGGATAAACCTGATTGTGTGATTCCAGTAATACACGGTGCTGTCGGTGAAGATGGATCCTTGCGAAATGTTTTGGAATCCCTTGGTATTCCATTCGTTGGGTCAAGTGCGCAAGCCGCTCGACTTGCCTTCGACAAAGGCGTTGCCAACAGTCTGGTCCCGCAGGAGAACGTTCCTAAGTTTGTCGTGTTGCCACAGAGTTTCTTTCGTGAACTTGGCGCAAATTCAGTTATTGATGCAGTTGTTAGCGACATGGCATTCCCGCTTGTTGTCAAGCCATTGACAGGTGGGTCAGCGTTAGGTGTCACATTGTGCTCAACCCGCGATGACATTCCTTCAGGGATGGTAGCTGCGTTTGGTTATGACGATCACGTCATGATTCAAGAGGCTGTGTCAGGAATTGAGCTTGCAGTCACAGTGGTTGAGCACGGTGGTGAAGCTGCTGCATTGCCACCCGTTGAAATTGTTCCGGTCAGTGGAATGTATGACTATCATTCCCGTTACACAGCGGGACACACGGAGTTTTTTACTCCTGCTCGGCTCACTGAATCTGACATGCAACGTGTCAATGACTTTGCTGTGGATGTTCATAAGATATTAGGGCTGAGAGATGTTTCACGTACCGACCTGATACTTGATTCTGAGGGGAAAATTTGGTTCATCGAAGTCAATGTCGCACCTGGTATGACTGAAACTTCATTGGTACCAATGGCTATTTCAGCCGCGGGCTTATCAGTTGGTCAGGTTTTTGGCGACTTAGCTCTCGCCGCAACACGACGATAACTGTTAGCCCTCGAGTTTCCCGACCACGGTTTCTGAGATTCGCCGTGCGTCAGCAATATCAGCACACTCAATGACAATTTTTCCCTGAGATCCTTTACCTTGTGATCCTTTACCCATGAAACCTTCGAGGGTCACTCGAGTATCAAGTTGATCAGAAAGTGTTTCGGTGATCAGACGAACAACTTCCTCGACGCCTTCATTGCGCGATGGTTGCTTGCGATCTTTCCGTTTCGTGGTGGAGCCCTCGACTGCACCAATGGCAATGAGTTCCTCAACGTTGCGAACGCTCAAGCCCTCGGCAACTATTTTGTTCGCCAGTGACTCCATTGCTTCTGGCGAATCCAAGGCCAAGAGTGCTCGAGCATGCCCAGCGCTCAGGACGCCGCTTGCAACTCGTTTCTGAACAGAAGCGGGGAGTTTCAACAAACGCAGTGTGTTACTTACCTGTGGCCGTGACCGACCGATCCGCTGTGCCAATTCGTCTTGAGTGCAGCCAAAGTCGGTCAGCATCTGTGAATACGCTGCTGCTTCTTCGAGTGCGTTGAGATTTGAACGGTGCAGGTTTTCCAAGAGTGCATCGCGCAGCATGTTCGCATCATCCGTGTGGCGAATGATCGCTGGAATGTGGGTCAAACCAGCGATCGTGCATGCACGTAGTCGCCGTTCGCCTGCAACCAGTTCATATGCGCCTCCTGGTATTTGGCGAACAACGATTGGCTGCAAAAGACCAATTGTTTTAATGGAGAAGACAAGTTCATTGAGTGCATCCTCATCGAATACCGACCGCGGCTGGTGCGGGTTCGGGGTAACACTGCCGATTGGCAGTTCCAAATAGCCAACAGCAGATTTCTGTGGTGCTTGAGCCCCGACTGCGTCTAACGCTCCAGTTTCACTCGTGGTATCCGCGGCTGGACCCGTTGGAACTGGACCTGTTGGAATTAGTGCTCCGAGTCCCTTGCCGAGCCCCCTTTTGGGAGTTGCCATTTCCTACCTCATATTTCTGTGGATAACTTGTGGATAAGTGACAGGTGTTACTGGAGTGCATCAAGTTGTGCAGCGGCCTCGCGGTAAGCGATTGCCCCCGAGGATGTGGGGTCATAGGTCAATACTGTTTGCCCGTAGGAAGGGGCTTCAGAGACTCGAACACTTCTGGGGATAACTGTCTCGAGGACCTGGGTACCAAAGTGGGTTCTCACCTCGTCAGCGACCTGGCTTGCCAACCGTGTTCGACCGTCATACATGGTCAGGATGATCGCTGTTACGGCTAGGTCTGGATTGAGGTGTTCGGTGACCATTGCGACACTTTTGAGTAGTTGGGATAAACCCTCGAGGGCGTAGTACTCACACTGGATGGGCAACAGGACTTCTTTGGCTGCCACGAGCCCGTTGAGGGTGAGAAGCCCCAAACTCGGAGGGCAGTCCAGCAAGATATAGTCAAAATTCTCCCGCTCACTGAGTGCAGTGATTGCCTTCGCAAGTCGGTATTCCCTGGCAACCTGGGACACTAATTCAATCTCTGCCCCTGCAAGATCAATAGTTGCCGGCGCACCCCATAGGCCTGGAACTTCAGCACATGGCTCAAGAACTTCATGGAGCGCCTTCTCCCCCATCAGTACGTCATAAACACCGGGAGTGCCTTCATGGTGCTCAATTCCCAGTGCCGTGGTGGCATTTCCTTGGGGGTCGAGGTCGATTACAAGGGTCTTTTTCCCTTTTTGCGCCAGAGCTGCAGCAATATTGACGGTGGTGGTGGTCTTGCCCACCCCACCCTTTTGGTTGGCGATGGCGATAATTTTTGCCTTGTGAGTACTCACATACAATCCTTGAAAGTCATAATGCGGCCCCGGACTCATCAGTCGGTGAGGTCAGCACTACCGCATGGCGCTCTTCATCCTGCAAACCCGGCACCACTAA
>JALRGY010000004.1 GCA_023253325.1 Candidatus Nanopelagicales bacterium
GAACCTAGACTAACTGAATCAGCATCAGTTGGGCTGCCAATTACCCCATACCCCATGGGATGCCGACAAAGTCTATCTGTGACCTCTGCGAGTCCATGATCAGCCCCGAACTGCACAAACTACTTCAAAGTCTCAATGGCAGCGCTCAACCGGTCTAGGCATATTTCCTTACCCAGAATCTCCATCGATTCAAAGAGTGGCGGCGAAATCTTGTGACCGGTTATGGCCGTGCGAATCGGCCCAAACGCAAATTTCGGCTTAATGCCCAGCCCCTCCACGAGGGTCGCCTTCAAGAGGCTCTGAATTGAATCGTGACTCCACGACTCAATCCCTGCGAGAACCGTCTCACTTTCGATGAGCACCTCGAGTGCGCCCTCTGACCACAGTGCGGGATCAATGGCGACAACGTCTTTGAACAGAAACGAAATAAGTTCGGGTGCTGCACTCAGCTTGTCCAATCGTTCTTGGATCAACGGAACTGCGAGATTGAGGGTTTCGAGCTGCTCGGGTGTCGGAGGGCTAGTGACCACTCCCGCGTTTTCCAAGAAAGGGATCACATGCCCGATCAATTCCTGTTGTGAAATGTGCCGAATCCAGTCCCCATTTATCGCGGTGCACTTTTTCAGATCAAAACGAGCTGGATTGGGGTTAACCCGTTCCAAGGTGAAGGCGGTGGCCATTTCCTGAGGACTGAAAAACTCGACGTCGTTTCCCATGGACCACCCCAGCAATGCCAAGTAATTCAACAACGCCTGCGGCAGATAACCCTCCTCTTGATACATGCTCAGCGCTGAACCGGGATCCCGTTTTGACAGCTTCTTGTTTCCCTCGCCCATTACATAGGGCAAATGCCCATATAGAGGTGTGTAGGAGGCCACCCCGACATCTTCGAGTGCCGCGAAAAGTGCCAGTTGTCTCGGTGTTGAGGACAGTAAATCTTCACCGCGCAGAACGTGGGTTATTTTCATCAAGGCATCATCGACCGGGTTGACCAACGTGTACAAAGGATCACCATTCGCTCGAACAAGAACAAAATCAGGGACATGCTCGGCTTTGAAGGTTAGCTCCCCCCTGACCAAGTCGTTCCAGGTGAAATCAGATCCGGGCATCCGAAACCGAATAACCGCCGATCGACCGTCGGCCTCATAAGCATCCACCTCGGCCTGGGAAAGGTTTCTGCATTGTCCGTCATAACCAGGAGTGCGTTTCTCCTTCATCGCAATTTCCCTGCGCGCATCTAGTTCTTCAGCGCTGCAATAACAGGGGTATGTATAACCAGCTTCAGTTAATTGCGACATCACCCGTGCATAAATGTCTCCACGCTCTGATTGCCTGTACGGACCGTACTCGCCACCAACTTCGGGGCCTTCATCCCAATCGAGGCCCAGCCAACTGAGTGCATCAAGTAGCGCTTGATAGGACTCTTGGGAGTCACGCGCCGCATCCGTATCCTCGATGCGGAAAACAAAAGTACCTCCCACATGTCGGGCAAAAGCCCAATTAAAAAGGGCGGTTCGGATCATCCCCACATGCGGATTTCCTGTCGGCGACGGGCAAAAACGAACCCGAATATCAGAGCCCTGAAGTTCTTTGATGTTCATTGCCATAATCCTCAGGATGTCCGCTCACTATGAACAAAGTTCATGAGCGAACCAATGCCCTCAATTTCCACTTCCACTTCATCGCCCGGCACCAGTGGCCCAACACCTGCGGGTGTACCGGTCAAAATGACATCGCCTGGCAGCAGAGTCATGTTCGAACTGACGTAATGCACGATCTCGGTGACGTTGAAAATAAGGTCCTGAGTAGTTCCTGATTGACGCAATTCGGGCCCAACATAAGCTGTTATGGCTAAATCACTTGTGTCGAGGTCAGTTTCAATCCATGGCCCTAGAGGACAAAACGTGTCAAAGCCCTTGCTTCGCGTCCATTGTCCGTCTCGCTTCTGCAAATCACGAGCGGTCACGTCATTCGCGCAGGTGTATCCGAGGATTACTTCAGGTACCCGTTCCCGAGGTACGTCTTTGCAAAATCGCCCAATAACGATCGCAAGTTCCGCTTCATGATGCACGAGTTCTGATTGAGGCGGCAAAACAATTGCTTCTCCCGGGCCAATGACACTTGTGTTCGGTTTGAGAAAAAAGAGTGGCTCAGCTGGCACATCGCCGCCCATTTCAGCGGCGTGGTCTGCATAGTTTTTTCCAATTCCAATTATTTTGCTTGGCAGCACTGGCGCAAGTAGTTTCACTTCGGCCGCAGCAATCGCTTGTCCCTGCGGCTCGAGCTCGCCGTATGGGTGTCCTTTGAGCGGAAGGATGATGGTGTCAGAACCTATCTCGCCTTGGTCATCCAACTGATCGATGACACCGAATGACACAAGTTCCTGAAATGAAAATCGACAAATGCGCACGAGCGCAGACTACCCTTCCCCATTTTGGATCATGCCGAAGTGCACCGCATCATCCAATGCTTGCCAGGAAGCAGCAATCACATTTTCATGGACACCGATCGTGGTCCACTCTCGTTGGCCATTAGTAGTTTCAACCAAAACCCTTGTCACGGCATCCGTACCCTTTACCCCCTCAAGGATACGTACCTTGTAATCCGTGAGTTTGAGATTCACAAGTTCCGGATAGATCTGCGAGACCGCAGTTCGCAGGGCGTTATCCAGGGCGTTGACGGGCCCGTTACCTTCACCCGTGGCCACAATCCGTTCGCCATTGGCGTGCACCTTCACGGTTGCCTCGCTCGCCACCACTCCATCCTCGCGCTGCTCCACAATCGTTCGCCAAGATTCAACTTCAAACCGACGGCCTTGACCCTGCTTCTCCCGGACAAGAAGCTCGAATGAAGCATCTGCCGATTCAAATGACCACCCACGCGCCTCAAGGTCCTTCACCCTGTCAATGACTCCCGACAGCACCTCGCTATCTCCTGACAGATCTAGTCCCAACTCTTTACCCTTAAGTTCGACCGAGGCCCGTCCTGCCATTTCCGTGACAAGAACCCGTTGAATATTTCCAACGATTTTGGGGTCGATGTGGTTGTAGAGCTCTGCGTTAATGCGCAAGGCACTCGCGTGCAGTCCTGCTTTGTGGGCGAAACTCGAGACTCCTGCATACGCTTGGTGGGTATCAGGAGCGATGTTGGCAATTTCAGCGATGGCGTGCGAAATCTTGTACATCAAGCCTAGTGATTCGGGTGAAACGCACTCCACACCCAACTTCAACTGCAAGTTGGCTGTTACCGCAAAAAGGTCTGCATTTCCTGTTCGTTCTCCATAACCATTGGCTGTGCATTGAACGTGAGTTGCTCCCGCCTCTACTGCCGCAATCGAGTTTGCAACCGCACATGCGGTGTCATCTTGGCAATGAATTCCGATCCGGGCACCTGTAGCTTCCCGTACATGAGTAACAATTTGAGTAATGCCGCTGGGCAGCATGCCGCCGTTCGTATCGCATAACACGGCAACATCCGCGCCCGCCTCGATAGATGCGCGCACCACCGCCAGTGCATAGTCAGCATCAAATTTATATCCATCAAAAAAATGTTCAAGATCCACAAAGACTCTGCGCCCAAGCCCAACCAAATAACTAACGGTGTCGCGCACCATCGCGAGATTTTCTTCGGCCGTCGTCTTGAGAGCTTGCTCAACATGACGAAGATCTGATTTGGCCACGAGAGTGATGACTGGGGCTTCAGAGTTCACTAGAGCTTGAACCTGCGGATCTTCACTCGCCGATGTCCCCGCCTTTCGAGTTGCCCCAAATGCAACCAACTGCGCATTTTTAAATTTGATGGATCTTGCGCGCTCGAAGAACTCAGTGTCCTTGGGCATAGCGCCCGGCCAGCCCCCTTCAATGAAATCGACCCCGAACTCATCAAGCAGTGCGGCCACGGCAAGTTTGTCTGTCACTGAATAGGAGATCCCCTCCCTTTGAGCACCATCACGCAACGTGGTGTCATAAAGGTGGAATGCGTCATTACGAGGCATTGAGACTCTCCCTTCAGGTTCGGGCACAAAAAAACCCTCCGCGATGCGAAGGGCAGCGCGTCATCACGACGCGCTAGTTAATAATGATCGAAACGGTTGGCACACGCGTATCCTGCCATAGCCCCTCCTAGCGCGGGGTGATCACCCTACGAGCGTGTGCATCCAATTATGGCGATCGGCCACAGCACCGGACTGAATATCAAGCAATGCATCGCGCAATTGGAGCGTGACAGGCCCGCTATCCCCCGATCCGACTGTGAACTCGCCATTGCGCCGGCTCTTTACAGTCCCCACAGGCGTGATCACCGCAGCCGTGCCGCAAGCAAAGACCTCAGTGATCTCGCCTGAGGCGCAGCCAGCCTGAAGCTCGTCAACCGTGATTTCACCCTCAGAAACTTCATAGCCTGAATCCTGAGCGACGGTCAGCAATGAGTCTCTCGTAATCCCTGGCAGCAATGAGCCCGTCAAGCGAGGAGTCATGACCCGAACCGAGTCCCCGCTACCGTAAACGAAGTAGAGGTTCATGCCACCCATTTCCTCGATCTTTTCCCGCCCGATCGCATCAAGCCACACAACCTGATCACAGTGGTGAGCCGCAGCTTCGGCTTGGGCAAGAAGCGATGCGGCATAGTTGCCCGCACATTTTGCTTCACCTGTGCCACCGGGAGCGGCGCGAACATAATCGTCAGAAACCCAGACGCTCACCGGCTTAATGCCCCCCGCAAAATACGCCCCCGCGGGTGATGCAATGAGCAGATATTTATATGCATTCGCAGGCCGAACGCCAAGTCCCACTTCGGTAGAGATCATGAACGGTCTCAGGTACAAGGATCGTTCCCGACCTCCTGGCACCCAGTCAGCGTCTGCCTGCACGAGAACATCGAGGCTCTCAACAAATAGTTCCACGGGAAGTTCAGCCATTGCTAACCTGCGAGCAGATCGAGCAAATCGTTGTGCATTTTCAAATGGCCTAAATGTTTTAATCGCCCCGTCGTCATGCCTGTAAGCCTTGATTCCTTCGAAGATGGCTTGCCCGTAGTGCATGAAATTCGTCGCCGGATCCAAGGTGATTGGGCCATAGGGCAACAACTGTCCGTTGTGCCAACCATGATCAACGTTCCAGTCCACGCTCACCATGTGATCGGTGAAGTACTTGCCAAATCCCGGGTTACTCAGAATGGAGTCGCGTTCCGATACCGAGAGGCGACTCGCGCCTTCACTCCGATCAACGATCGTCCCTTGCATCTGCATGCACCAACCTTAGAGGTAGAAATTATTGATTTGCGGCTTGTGTGATCGCTGACACAATGGCATTGCCGATCTCGCTTGTTGAGCGCTCCTCTGTGCCGCGGGTCGAGAGATCGGCCGCAACACCTTTTTCTACCCACTGAGCCGCCTGAGGCTCGCCAATGTGGTCAAGCAACATTGCCAGCGACATGATCGTGGCCGTGGGATCTGCTTTGCCCTGACCTGCAATGTCAGGAGCCGATCCGTGAACTGGCTCAAACATGCTGGGGTTGCTACGGCTCGGGTCAATATTCCCGCTGGCTGCAAGCCCGATACCGCCAACAATTGCTGCGCCGATGTCGGTGAGGATGTCGCCAAAGAGATTATCCGTCACAACAACGTCAAATCTTTCGGGGTTCGTGATAAAAAACATCGATGCCGCATCGACATGGAGACTCTCGGTGCTTACCTCCGGGTATTCCTTTGCAACCCGATCGAAGGTTCGCTGCCACATGCTCCCCGCGTACACCAGAACATTGGTTTTGTGCACCATGGAAACTTTGCGGCGAGTTCGCTTCATAGCGCGTTCAAAGGCATCGCGGATTATGCGCTCGGCACCAAAAGTTGTATTGAGGCTGACCTCAGTCGCGACCTCCTGCGGAGTGTCCTTGCGCAAGAAACCACCCGCACCGACATAGGGGCCTTCAGTTCCCTCCCTGCAAACAATGAAGTCAATGTCCTCAGGACCTTTGCCCGCTAGTGGTCCAATCACACCGGGATACAACTTCACGGGCCGCAGGTTCACATGGTGATCAAGCGTGAAGCGCAATGGCAGGAGAACGCCACGCTCGAGCACGCCAGGTGTGACACTTGGATCGCCGATTGCGCCGAGGAGAATTGCGTCGGACGTGCGTAGATCTTCGATGACAGATTCGGGGAGCAGCTCGCCCGTAGCCTTATACCTACGCGCGCCCAGGTCGTATTCGGTGGTTGTGTAATCAAAGCCTGCCAAGGCCGCCACGGACTCAAGGACTTTCATTGCTTCGGCCACGACTTCGGTGCCAATACCATCGCCTGGAATGAGAGAGATCGAATAACTCTTTGTCATGCACGCAGATTAGTCACCCTCGCCTTGAGGGGCCCTACTGGGCGCAATCCCAGGGGCCACCCGTAGTGCTAGCATTGGGGCTTATGAAGAGCGGTCAGAGCATGCACAACAACTGCGTGCAGGATCCGAGAATGCACAGTGTGCACAACTTGGCGCCCATTTCCTTGAATCTTCTCCCACTACTTCTGCTTACTAGCCGCGCCGAGGTTTAGCCAACCGGTTCCTCGACGCGGGAAGCCACAGCGCCGGTGATTCCATTCACACCTACTCGGGAGCATTCATGTCAAACACGTCGAATACGTCAAACACGACAGCCAGCACCAGCCAGAAACCATCACCCATGCCTTACCACAGGTATAGCCCCTTTCCCCCAATTAATCTGGACGATCGAACGTGGCCGCAAATGGCCATCACACAAGCACCTCGGTGGTGCGCGGTAGACCTACGCGATGGCAACCAAGCACTGATCGACCCGATGACACCGACTCGCAAGTTGGCCATGTTCGAGTTACTCGTCAAGATGGGGTACAAGGAAATTGAGGTGGGCTTTCCCTCAGCTTCTCAGACTGACTTTGATTTTGTCCGGCAGATTATCGAAGAAGATCGAATCCCGGACGACGTAGTCATCCAGGTCTTGACTCAGTCTCGGGAGCACTTAATTGAGCGCACATTCGAATCACTGGTTGGAGCCAAAACGGCAATTGTTCATTTGTACAACTCAACATCTACCTTGCAGCGTCGAGTGGTCTTTGGCCTTGACAAGGCGGGCATCATCGACATCGCGGTTCATGGGGCACAACTCTGTGCAAAGTTTGCACAGGAAATCACCCCTAATGCAGACATTTATTTCGAGTACTCCCCTGAGTCGTACACGGGAACCGAATTAGAATTTGCACTCGAAGTATGCGACGCGGTCACAGAGGTTTGGCAACCAACTCCTGAGCGAAAAGTTATTCTGAATCTCCCTGCCACGGTGGAAATGGCAACACCCAACGTCTACGCAGACTCCATTGAGTGGATGGATCGACATCTTGCGCGCAGAGACAGCATTGTGTTGTCTCTACATCCGCACAATGACCGTGGAACTGGAGTTGCCGCCGCGGAACTGGGCTACATGGCAGGCGCTGACCGAATTGAAGGGTGTCTGTTTGGTAATGGGGAGCGAACTGGGAACGTTTGCCTTGTCACACTAGGCATGAATTTATTCAGTCAAGGTATTGATCCGCAGATTGATTTCAGCAATATTGATGAAATCCGGCGAACGGTCGAATACTGCAACCAGATCCCAGTGCACGAACGCCACCCCTATGGCGGAGACCTCGTATTCACAGCGTTCTCAGGCTCTCACCAAGACGCAATCAATAAGGGCCTCAACGCAATGGCTGCTGATGCAGGAAAGGCCGGAATTGACGTTGATTCATTCCGATGGGAAGTGCCCTATCTCCCCATTGACCCACAGGATGTTGGGCGCACCTATGAAGCAGTAATTCGGGTGAACTCTCAGTCGGGTAAGGGCGGAGTTGCGTACATCATGCGCACTGAGCACAAGCTTGAACTCCCTCGTCGTTTGCAAATTGAATTTTCGCAGGTTATCCAGCGGGTCACTGATACCGAAGGTGGCGAAGTTGCGCCCAGCGCTATGTGGAGCGCATTCTCTGAGGAGTACCTACCCGATCCCAATGCTCCGTGGGGCCGCCTCAGTCTCAAGAGTGTCAAACATGAGTCCGATGTTGATGGTGCTACCTCGATCAATGCAGTCCTCACTGACAACGATGAGCAAATCGAATTAACAGGAACCGGCAATGGTCCCATCGCCGCATTTTGTGACGCTTTGATTCATCATGGCATTGACGTTCGGGTACTCGACTACGCCGAACATGCAATGAGTGCAGGCGGTGACGCTACGGCGGCGTCCTATCTGGAGTGCGCGGTGAACGGCAAGGTCCTTTGGGGAGTGGGGATTGACCCATCCATAACGACCTCGTCACTGAAAGCGATTATCAGCGCGGTCAATCGAGCCGTGCGCAACGACTAGACGCTTATTGCCCTGCCGTAGTGAGCACCGACTTCAGCAACGATGGCATCCAGGGAGTCTTGAGGGATCTCTGAATCAACCGTGAGCACAATCATGGCGTGACCGGAGTCGTCGCGACTGACCTGCATGCCTGCGATGTTCACTTCGGCAGAGCCCAAAATGTTTCCCACGATGCCCACGACGCCAGTTTTGTCGTGATACCGAAGGAATCCCATGTGCGAGCTGAGCGGAACGTCGACGTCGAAACCGTCGACCTCAACTATTTTTGCGGTGTGACGTGCGCCGGTGACCGTGCCCCCAACGCTGACTTTGCTGCCATCTGTCAGGGTGAGCGTGACTCTGACCAGGTTGCGGTGATCTTCACTTGTGCGATCGGTGGTGAGCGCCACTTCGACTCCACGCTGTTCGGCCAGTACAGGTGCGTTTACGAATGACACCGGGTCATGGACGAGCGTCTGGAACACACCTTTGAGAGCACTCAATTCGAGAACTCGAACATCATGTTCAGATATCTCGCCCAGAACTGCGACGTCGACCCGAACCAGTGCTGCTTGCGCGAGAGAGCAGGCGATGGCACCTAACTTCTCAGCAAGGGGAAGGATTGGTTTGAGGTCTTCATGCAGTTGCCCACCTTGAACATTCACGGCATCGGGCACGAGTTCGCCAGCCAGTGCCAAACGCACCGATCTCGCGACCGAGATACCCGCTTTTTCCTGTGCTTCATCGGTGGATGCACCCAGATGTGGGGTCGCAACAACATTTTCGAGGGTGAATAAGGGTGAGTCTGTGCACGGCTCTTTGGCGTAGACATCCATACCTGCACCAGCGACCCTGCCATCGACCAATGCTTGATAGAGCGCGGTTTCATCGATGATGCCTCCACGGGCCGCATTAATGATATGCACGGTTGGCTTGGTCTTGTGAAGTTCTGCATCGCCGATCAAACCGATTGTTTCTGGCGTCTTGGGCAAGTGAACCGTAATGAAATCGCTCTCGGCCAGAAGCTCATCAAGGGTGACCATTCGAACCCCAAGTTGAGCAGCCCGTGCCGGCTGAACATATGGATCGTAAGCGATCAACTGAACACCAAAGGCGCTGAGACGTTGTGCGACCAGGACGCCGATCCGCCCTAGACCAACAACGCCGACAACTTTGTCGGCTACTTCAACGCCCGTGTATTTACTACGCTTCCACTCCCCTTTGTGTAGCGCCTCATTGGCAGGAACAATGTTTCGCGCACTCGCCAGAAGCAAGGCCACAGCTAATTCAGCCGCACTGACAATGTTTGAAGTTGGCGCGTTAACGACCATAACGCCCGCCTGGGTGGCTGCCTTGACATCGACATTGTCTAGCCCAACACCTGCACGAGCCACGACTTTCAAATTCTTTGCCGCGGCGAAGGCTTCCTCATCTACCTGAGTTGCTGACCGCACAAGAAGTGCATCGACATCAGTGATTGCCGCTAGGAGCTCCGCACGATTTGCACCGTCACAGTTCACGATTTCGAAGTCGGGGCCCAAGGCCTCGACGGTGGCAGGTGAGAGTTCTTCGGCTATGAGGACTTTGGATTTGGTCACGACCCGAGTCTATTGGCTGACAATTTGACCCGCACATGCTGTGGGGCGGTCGAATAATCAACCGCCCCACAGATGAATAATTTACTTGTTCGAATTAGCGTTGAGCCGATCCTTCAACGTAATCCTTATCATCGCCCGAAACCCAACTCATCATCGAGCGCAGTTTGCGACCGACTGCTTCAATCGGGTGCTTTTCACCTTTGGCTCGGAGTTCAAGAAACTCGGGACTGCCGTTGTTGTAATCGTTGACAAAACGCTCGGCAAAAGCACCATTTTGAATGTCTGCGAGAACGGCTTGCATGTTTGCCTTGACGTTTTCATCGATGACACGTGGGCCTGAGACATAGTCTCCAAACTCTGCCGTGTCAGAGACGCTCCAGCGTTGCTTAGCAATGCCACCTTCATACATGAGGTCCACGATCAGCTTCAACTCGTGGAGGCACTCAAAGTAGGCAACTTCCGGTTGGTAGCCGGCCTCTGTGAGGGTTTCGAAGCCGTACATGATGAGCTGCGATGCTCCACCGCAAAGAACAGCCTGCTCGCCAAAGAGGTCGGTCTCGGTTTCCTCGGTGAATGTCGTCTTGATGCCGCCAGCCTTCAAGCCTCCAATTGCTGCGGCGTAACTCAATGCGAGTGCAAGCGCATTGCCAGACGCATCTTGCTCAACGGCAACGAGAACTGGAACACCACGTCCTGCGGAGAATTCCCGTCGCACTAGGTGACCGGGGCCCTTAGGAGCCACCATGCAGACGTCAACGAATGCCGGTGGCTTGATGTAGCCGAATCGGATATTGAACCCATGGGCGAAGAACAGCGCATCGCCTTCTTTGAGGTTCGGTGCGATGTCGTCATCAAAGAGCTTCTTTTGCACTGGGTCAGGAACCAAAATCATGATGACATCAGCCTCAGCGGCAGCCGTCGCAGGATCCACAACCCGCAGTCCTGCAGCCTCGGCCTTTGCTCGACTCTTCGAGCCCTCGGCAAGTCCGACTCGGACGTCCACACCGGAGTCAGCGAGGGACATTGCGTGCGCATGTCCCTGACTACCAAAACCAATAATTGCAACCTTGCGCGACTTGATCAGGTCAAGATCTGCATCTACTTCATAGAACATTTCGGCCACTGGGGCTCTCCTTCGTTTTCTTGTAATTTATTGGTTAAGGCGTTTTACTGCGGTTTCAAATGGTCCTGTCGGTGGATCGGGGTGAACGGTCACTTATTGACCGCGAGCCACGCCCCATGGCGACCATCCCTGACTGTACGAGTTCTCGGATTCCAAATGGTTCCAATACCTTGAGCAGAGCCACTAATTTATCGTGTGCTCCCGTGGCCTCGATCGTGACCACGTCTTGAGCAACATCAACGACTTTGGCTCTAAAAAGTTGAACGGTCTCAAGAATGTGACTCCGAGTATCAAGGTCAGCCTTCACTTTGACCAACATAATTTCCCGTTGGACTGATTGATCCGATTCCAACTCCACAATCTTGAGAACATTGATGAGTTTATTGAGTTGCTTCGTAACCTGCTCTAGGGGTGAATCTTCGACCGAGACGACAATTGTCATTCTCGAGACGTCAGGTAGTTCGGTAGGGCCAACCGCAAGGGACTCAATGTTGAAGCCCCTTCGTGAAAACAGACTTGCAACGCGGGCCAAGACACCCGGTTGGTCCTCAACCAATACAGACAAAGTGTGCCTAGACATTAGTCGTCAGTCCCCCATTCCGGAGCTAGTGAGCGGGCGTACAAGATTTCGTCGTTCCCCGTTCCCGCTGCCACCATTGGCCAAACCATTGCATCGCGGTGAACAACAAAGTCAATGACGACAGGTGCATCATTCAAGCTCAGTGCTTTTTCGATTGTTGCATCGACGTTGTCCTGTGAGTCGCATTGCAAACCATATGCTCCATAAGCTTCAGCTAACTTCACAAAATCGGGGAATCGATGTGACTGAAGGTCCGTGTTCGAGTAGCGCTCGTTATAGAACAGTGTCTGCCACTGCCGAACCATTCCAAGACTCGAATTGTTGATCAACGCAACCTTAATCGGAATCTCGTTGATTGTGCAGGTGGCCAATTCCTGATTAGTCATTTGGAAGCAACCATCGCCATCAATCGCCCACACCGTGGTGTCCGGTCGGCCTACCTTGGCACCCATGGCGGCGGGTACGGCGTAGCCCATGGTTCCGGCCCCGCCTGAATTGAGCCAAGTGCCTGGATTTTCATAGCCAATAAATTGGGCAGCCCACATTTGATGTTGCCCAACCCCGGCGGCATAGATGGAATCTGGCCCCGAAATTTTGCCAAGGCGTTCAATAACGTATTGCGGGGAAAGAGTTCCGTCGGTGGGAAAGTCATAACCCAATGGATAGGCGTCTCTGAGGCGGTTGAGCTGGACCCACCAACCTTCGTAGTCACCCGTGACACCTTGATCGAACTCGGCTTGAATAGCCGCTATGAGTTCGGGAATAACCTCCGCGACGTCACCCACTATAGGAATATCCGCCTGACGGTTCTTTCCGATCTCCGCCGGATCTATATCGGCATGGATGATGGCTGCCTTGGGTGCAAAAGAGGACAACTTTCCTGTCACTCGATCATCGAAGCGAGCACCGAGGGTGATGAGCAGGTCGGCCTGTTGCAAAGCTCCAACTGCTGCAACCGTGCCGTGCATACCGGGCATCCCGAGGTGTAACGCATGTGAGTCGGGGAAAGCACCCCGAGCCATCAAAGTTGTGACCACTGGAATTCCGGTCATTTCAGCCAACGTCTTGAGAGAGGGCGAGGCGTTACCTCGAATGACTCCCCCACCCACGTACAGAACTGGCTGGCGCGAACTCAAAATTAACTTGGCAGCTTCACGGATCTGCTTTGAGTGCGGACGTGTTCGCGGGTTGTAACCAGGCAGATCAATGTTCTCCGGCCAATTGAAGGTTGTGTTGGCTTGGAGGGCATCCTTGGCAATGTCAACGAGCACCGGCCCAGGCCGACCCGTTGATGCTAAGTGAAATGCCTGGGCTAACGCGGTCGGGATTTCATCAGGGTTCGTGACTAGGAAATTGTGCTTTGTGATTGGCATCGTGATGCCCCGAATATCGGCCTCTTGGAAGGCATCGGTACCTATTGCCGCGCTGGGGACCTGGCCCGTGATGGCCACCATGGGGACGGAATCCATGTAGGCGTCCGCGATAGGGGTTACCAAATTGGTTGCACCTGGCCCACTCGTGGCCATGCACACACCGACGCGGCCAGTCGCTGAGGCATATCCCTCGGCAGCGTGCCCCGCTCCTTGTTCATGCCGAACCAAAATGTGACGCACTTTGGTGGAATCCATGAGGGGGTCATAAGCGGGGAGGATGGCACCACCAGGGATCCCGAATACGACTTCAACACCGGCGGCCTCCATTGATTGCACGAGGCTTTGCGCTCCGGTGATTTCTTGTGTCATGTTCTCTTCCGCTCTCTTGTCCTTGAGTTCGAAGTCTCAACGGGCCTATCATTCCGAATGAAAAACCCCCCGACCCAAGTGGGTAGCGGAGGGCAGCGCGTGGGGGTGCTTGCTAGCCCACGCGCCTAATAACTACTACAGAAAGTCTCTTTGCCACGGGCTCACCATATCTGCTTGTGCTCCTCGTGTCACCACAAGGTGACGCAGGCCACATACGGGCCGCATGCCCTCTAGTCGCAGACCGCTCCCTTGGATGCACTACCCACCAATTTCGCGTACTTGGCCAACACACCCCTGGTGTAGCGAGGAGGGAGCGGCACAAATGCATCTCGGCGGGCGGCCAGTACTTTAGGCTCAACATGGAGTTCCAATGTTCGGTCAACCAGGTTGATGGAAATACGATCACCGTCTTCCACCAACCCAATGGGTCCGCCATCGACAGCTTCAGGCGCTACGTGACCGACACACAGTCCCGTGGTGCCTCCAGAGAAGCGCCCGTCGGTGATGAGCAACACGTCTTTGCCCAATCCTGCACCCTTAATGGCACCGGTAATCATCAGCATCTCACGCATACCTGGACCGCCCTTGGGGCCTTCGTAGCGAATAATGACGACGTCGCCAGCGTTAATCGTGCCATCTTCGAGAGCCAACATGGCGGATTGCTCGCGCTCAAAAACCCTTGCGGTCCCTTCAAAAGACTCAACGTCAACGCCCGCGTTTTTCACCACTGCACCTTCCGGCGCCAAAGACCCGCCGAGAATGGAGATTCCGCCACTGGTTGCAATGGCGTTTTTCGATGCATAAAGGATGTCACCATCAGGGTCGGGTGGGTTGATGGACGCCAGATTCTCGGCCATGGTCTTCCCTGTCACCGTCAGACAATCACCGTTGATTAATCCTGCATCGAGGAGTGCACGCAGGACGACGGGTACACCACCAACGCGGTCAACATCGCTCATGACATAGCGGCCGAATGGCTTCACATCAGCCAATAGGGGAACTTTGGACCCAATGCGGTGGAAGTCGTGCATCGCAATGTCCACATTTGCTTCATGAGCAATCGCGAGCAGATGCAGCACCGCATTGGTGGACCCACCAAAAGCCATGACGACCGCGATCGCATTCTCCAGCGACTGTTTGGTGAGGATGTCTCTCGTGGTAATTCCTTGGCGAATCAATTCCACAACAGCCTCACCCGAATGGCGAGCAAATCCATCGCGCCGGCGGTCAACCGCAGGGGGTGCAGCGGAGCCAGGCAGTGACATTCCCATTGCCTCGGCAGCACTGGCCATGGTGTTGGCTGTGTACATGCCACCGCAGGCACCCTCGCCCGGGCAAATGGCGCGCTCGATCGTGTCAACATCCTCCCGTGACATGAGTCCACGTGCGCAGGCACCGACAGCTTCGAATGCATCGATGATCGTGACATCTTTTTCGGTGCCATCGGAAAGTTTCACATGTCCCGGCAAAATCGAGCCTGCGTAAACAAACACTGAAGCGAGATCAAGACGAGCGGCTGCCATCAACATGCCTGGCAAAGATTTATCGCACCCCGCGAACGTCACCATGCCATCAAGCCTCTCAGCCTGCATGACCGCTTCAACGGAATCAGCGATGATCTCCCTGCTCACCAGAGAGAAATGCATGCCTTCATGACCCATTGAGATTCCGTCAGAGACCGAAATAGTGCCAAATTGCATGGGGAAACCGCCGCCCGCGTGGACTCCCTCTTTTGCCGCTAGCGCAAGACGAGCTAGTGAAAGGTTGCACGGCGTAATCTCATTCCAACTCGAAGCGATGCCGATTTGTGGTTTGGGAAAGTCTTCATCGGTCATGCCGACGGCACGTAGCATCCCCCGGGCTGCGGACCTCTCGAGACCTTCGGTGACATCGGAACTGCGCGGCTTCATGTTGGTCATGTGTTAACCCTTCGTAGTGACTACTTGGTAGTGCGACATAAATGACTCACTCGGTGACACCCAACTGCTCAAACAACAATGCTCGAACCTTGGCAGCATCTGCTTGACCCTTGGTTGATTTCATGACGGCACCGACAATTGCTCCGGCTGCCTGGATTTTCCCTGACTTAATTTTTTCAGCAACGTCAGGTTGTTCAGCCAGTGCTTGCTCGATGGCTGCAAGCAACGCGGCATCGTCACTGACCACTTTGAGTCCTCTGGCGTCAATGACCGCCGTGACCGATCCTTCTCCTGCAAGCACCCCTTCAAATACGGTGCGTGCAATCTTGTCCGTCAAATCGCCAGAGGCGATGAGGTTTTCCACTTCAAGGATATCCGCTGGCGTGACAGACAAGTCCTCGAGTTCACAATCGCGTTCCTTAGCGGTCCTTGAAAACTCACCGGTCCACCACTTGCGCGCGGCCTGTTCGTTGACGCCTGCATTGATGGTGGCCTCAATGAGGTCAAGCGCTCCCGCATTGACAAGGCTCTGCATTTCGAAGTCGCTGATACCCCAGGAGTCCCGCAAACGTGCACGACGCACAGAAGGAACTTCGGGGAGTGTCGTGCGCAGTTGATCAATCCATTCCGCAGAGGGAGCAACCGGAACCAAATCAGGCTCCGGGAAATACCGGTAATCCTCAGCCTCTTCCTTTGAACGCCCGGATGTGGTGTCGCCTGTTTCCTCATGAAAGTGGCGGGTCTCTTGAATGATCCGCTCACCCGCACGCAATTGATCTGCTTGACGCAACATTTCAGATCTCACTGCTCGCTCAACAGAGCGCAGCGAGTTAACATTTTTCGTTTCAGTTCGTGTCCCCCATGGTTCACCTTCGCGACTCAAGGAGACATTGACGTCGCATCGCAGGGAACCTTCTTCCATGCGGACATCAGAGACACCGAGTGCGCGCATAAGGTCTCGCAATTCAGCGACATAGGCCTTTGCGACTTCCGGTGCGTATCGGCCCGTGCCCGTGATCGGTTTTGTGACCACCTCAATCAGAGGGATTCCTGCACGGTTGAAGTCCACGAGTGAATGCGTTGCGCCATGAATTCGGCCTGCACCACCCCCGTGGGTCAATTTGCCGGTGTCCTCTTCCATGTGGACGCGCTCGATCTCCACCCGAAAAATTTGAGGACCGTCATCGGTGACAACTGTGACGTCCAGGTAGCCGTTAAAACACAATGGTTCGTCGTATTGGGAGATTTGGTAGTCCTTGGGCATATCGGGATAAAAGTAGTTTTTACGCGCAAAGCGACACCACGATGCAATGGAACTGTTCAGTGCCAAGCCCATGCGAATGGTGGATTCAACAGCCGCGCGGTTAACCACGGGCATTGATCCCGGCAAGCCTAGGCACACGGGACAAACGTGCGTGTTGGGATCTCCGCCAAACTCGGCAGAGCAACTGCAGAACATTTTCGAATTTGTTCCCAACTCAATGTGAGTTTCCAGCCCAATGATCGGGTCAAATTCCTCGATCACACCGTCAAATGCGCTCGTGGTCGTCATAGTGATGGCACCTTATCGATGAGAAGTCCGCCCCATTTATCCACCAGAGCAGCCTCTAACGCTGAACCAACCTTGTAGAGCCGGTCATCGGCCATGGCGGGAGCAATGATTTGAAACCCGACGGGAAGTCCGTCTTCGGGAGCAAGTCCAGCGGGTAGGGACATGGCGCAGTTTCCTGCGAGGTTAACGGGGATAGTCGCAATGTCATTGAGATACATGGCTAGTGGATCATCGACCTTTGCGCCCAACTTGAATGCCGTTGTTGGAGCGGTTGGAGAGACCAAAACGTCGACCTGCGCAAATGCCGCCTCGAAGTCTCGAGTGATGAGTGTTCTAATTTTTTGGGCTTGGCCGTAGTAGGCGTCGTAATAGCCACTCGACAAGGCATAAGTTCCCAGCATGATGCGGCGCTTGACTTCAGCGCCAAACCCGGCCTCGCGAGTTGCACTCATGACTTGCTCGACCGAATGCTGACCGTCATCACCCACTCGAATTCCAAAGCGCATGCCATCGAATCGCGCAAGGTTGCTGGATGCCTCAGAAGGAAGAATCAAATAATAGGCTCCAAGGGCGTACTGGAAGTGATCACAGGAAACCTCAACAATCTCAGCTCCAAGCCCCGCCAAAATCTCCAGGGACGCATTGAATTGAGAAATTACTCCTGATTGAAAACCTTCGCCCTGTAATTGCTTGATGACACCAATTTTCATTCCACGAACATCACCAGACTTCGCTGCTGCGATGACATCGGGTACAGGTGCATTGATCGATGTTGAGTCGCGTGGATCATGCCCAGCGATTACTGAATGCAAGAGCGCAGTGTCCATAACGCTTCGGGCACAAGGTCCTGCTTGATCCAAAGATGAAGCCAACGCCACGATGCCATAACGCGATACCCCACCGTAGGTGGGTTTCACTCCAACCGTGCCAGTGACAGCGGCGGGCTGGCGAATGGACCCACCCGTGTCTGTACCAATGGCAAGTGGGGCTTCAAAGCTCGCAATGGCAGCGGCTGATCCACCTCCCGAACCTCCTGGAATGCGCTCTAGATCCCAAGGATTATGCGTTGGGCCATAACCGCTGTTCTCTGTTGACGAACCCATGGCGAACTCATCCATATTCGTTTTGCCCAGACTCACCACGCCCGCAGCTTCAAGGCGCTCAACAATGGTCGCGTTGTACGGAGGAATCCAGCCTTCAAGAATTTTGGAACCGCAGGTAGTGGGCACTCCACGCGTGGCCAAGAGATCTTTGAGCGCGATGGGAACACCCGCCAATGGGCTGGCGATTACGCCCGAGGAAATCTGGGCATCGACTTCTCTCGCACGGGCGAGTGAGGCCTCGGGGTCCACGAACAAGAAAGCATGCACCTGGCCGTCAACCTCGGTGATTCGGTCGAGATGCGCTTGTGTCACCTGCTCACTGGACACTTCTCCACGAGCGATCGCAGTGGCAAGGGTTGCCGCACTCTGGCGTACCAAGTCGGAGTTCAGGCTGGCATCACTCATGCGGGTTCATCCAAGATCCGAGGTACTAGGAATCTGTCATCTTCCCAAGCGGGGGCTCCTGCTGCAAAATCCTCGCGATCCAACCCGGGTAATGCGACGTCCTCCCGATAAACGTTGACAACCGGAATGGGATGTGATGTCGGTGGAATGTCCTCGGCGGCAACATCGGAGATCGCCTCAATGGCTCCGAGAATTTGACCCAACTGCTCCGTGTAGTGATCGACTTCCGACTCAGTGAGTTCGAGCCGAGCGAGCCGACCAAGGTGCATGACCTGGTCTCGATCCAATTTCGACATGCCCGCAGTCTATTGAGGGACCCAAGCACGCGCCGTGTTCCCCTCGAATCAATCTCGCCTTTGCAATGCACTTTCGAACTCGCCGCGGAGCAAGTGATCAAATCCCGCCGGCCCCGTCATGGGAACGCCCAAATTCGCGGCTTTATCCGCCTTGGAGCCTGCCTTGTCACCCACAACCACAAGGTCTGTTTTCTTGGACACCGACCCTGCGACATTCGCACCCAACTGGGCAATTGCTTCCTGAGCTCCATCACGCGTGAAACCGGGTATGGATCCCGTGATCACAATGGTCTTGCCCGAAAGTGGTCCGGCGGTGAGGTCTGTGGCGCCTGAATCGGCCAGGTCAAGGCCTGCCGCGCGCCATTGAGCAATGACATCCTGATGCCAAGGCACATCGAAATAGTCCTTAACACTCTCAGCGATGCGCTCGCCGATCCCATCAATTGCAGCCAACTCCTCGACCGATGCCTGCTCAATATTGCTCAAGCTATGAAAAACATTGGCCAATTTTTTGGCTGCGGTGGGTCCAACGTGACGAATGCTCAATGCCACCAAAAATCGCCAGAGTGGCCGATCATTTGCGCCGCCCAATTGCTCAAGCAGAGTATTTCCGGCCTCATTGAGCTGTGGTCCACTCTCCCCTTTGTGCGGATCCCGAGTGAAAAAGTGAGACTGCATGAGTAGCTCTCGAGTGAGCGAGAAAATTTCCCCCTCATTAGTGATGATCCCCTCGGAGAGCAGTGCCTGCGCTGATTTTTCTCCGAGACCTTCAATATCGAGGCCGCCTCGCGAACCCAAATGAATGAGTCGCTCGCGCAACTGGGCTGGACAGGTGCGGGAGTTGGGGCATCGAATGTCCTTATCGCCTTCGGTTTCAGGTGCGAGGAGGGCTCCACAATCAGGACAATTGCTGGGCATTTTGAACTCGCGCTCTGTTCCGGTCCGCACCTCGATGACAGGTCCAAGTACCTCAGGGATGATCTCCCCCGCCTTGCGCAAGAACACCATGTCCCCGATCAAGACGCCTTTGCGCTCAACTTCCGTCGGATTGTGCAACGTGGCCATCGACACCGTGGTGCCAGCGACTTTGACCGGTTCCATCACCGCATAGGGCGTGACCCGACCTGTGCGGCCCACACTGACCTCAATATCGTGAAGTCGAGTGCGCACCACTTCCGGTGGGTACTTGTAAGCCATGGCCCATCGAGGCGCCCGTGAGGTAAAGCCGAGTTCTTGTTGTTCTCTAAGGGAATCCACCTTGACCACCACGCCATCGATATCAAAATCGACATCAGCCCTGTGGTCATTGAATTGATTGATAAATGCCATGACCGCATCCATCGACTCAAGGACGGAGAAATGTGAACTGATGGGTAACCCAAGCCGTTCGAGCAATGCATACGTCTGACTCTGCGAGTCCACCGTCAAACCTTCATGCATTCCGATTCCGTGAACGGTGAACTGGAGCCCTGAAAGTCGTGCCTGCGCCGCTGTCAAATCGTCCAACAATTTTGCCTCACGCTTTGTGCCCTGAGCGGACTCCCATTCGCGTGCGCGCTTGTCCAACCGCTGTCTGAGAGCGCCTGCGGCCGCATTACGAGGATTAGCAAACAATTGCTTGCCATTTCGAGCCTGCTCATGGTTGATGGCATCAAATACTGCAAGGGGGTAAAAAACCTCACCGCGAACTTCAAGGAGTGGAGGAATATTCCTGCCACTCAGTTGCTGGGGGATCGCCGCAATGAGGAGAGAATTTGCAGTCACATCCTCGCCCGTTGCACCATCGCCTCGCGTGGCAAGAGTTTGCAAGATGCCGTTGCGATACACCGCATCGACCGCTAGTCCGTCTATTTTCAATTCGCAGAGCATGGAGGGAAATTGACCCAGCGCCTTTACAACGCGGTCACCCCAAGCGCGCATTTCCTCAGAATCAAATGCGTTATCAAGTGAATACATTTGTTCCAGATGCTTAACAGGATTAAACAGTTCGGAAGAATGACCACCAACAGATTGTGTTGGTGAATCCCCCGTGACCAATTCCGGGTACAACGCTTCAAGTGCAACTAACTCTTTGTAGAGTGCGTCATACTCTGCGTCAGAGAGAGTCTGGGACGACTCGAGAGAGTATTGAATTCGGGCCGTGTTGATTGCATCAACTAATTGGGCCCACCGCTCTTGCTCATTCACAGGTGGCGAAGTCACATCAAACCACCCTTCTACTAGCGCATATTGGTCAAATTCGTGACTAATCGGACAGGAGCCGATCTTCATCGTTGAGTAAATCTACCGTGCTCTGTACTGCCGCCAGTGCATTTCGAGCCTCGGTCCAGCCTCCCGTCATTAAAAATTCCTCTGGGATGATCCGCATTCCACTGCGCGAATCTGAGAGAGTGAATCCAAGGCTGCCCAACAAGGATGCTATGTCTAGGGCCGCATCCTTGCTGCTTTTGGCAGAGTCCTTGAACCAGTACGTGTTGACCCCTGAGTCGACCAGTTCCCCGAGGAATGACGATTTTCTGGGGTCATAAAAAAGATTTGCCTTGGATGAGCGCAGCAATGTGATGTATTCATCACTCAACGGCACCGATCCCGCCGATGCATTGATACCAAACATGGATTCGAACGTACGCGCTAATTCAAAAAGTGGATTCCAGAGCGACATGACAAATTGTCTGTCCAATGCGACATATGTGCGCAGTCCACTTGCAGTCGGGACTTCACCTTTTGTCACATCCATCACCAGAGGTTCATCTATTTGAAGTTGAAAATTGGCATCGGGAAAGCGGCTACGCAAGTTCCCGAGCAGCGACTCGGTCGCCTGAGCTGAAGCCACGCTCAACTCGCGCAAGGCACCGTGGTCACGAATTAATTTTTCGCCGCCAATTTCTTCAACTGCAGCTGCCCAACTAACTGGTCCGAGGATGCTCACGGTGAGAGAGCCTGTGAACCCGTCGAGAACTTCCTCTACCGCATCAAGGTCTTCACTCAAATACGCCTGAGCGCGCGTTGTATCTCGGCTCACTCCGCCGGTCAAGCGCCAACCGGATGGAACTGCATTAATGCAAAAATCCGAACTAATGGTGGTCAAAATGCCAGACATTCTGCCGACCGAATGAGCGCTAGGACCGCGTTCAGGCAACAAGGGGATGCACGGTGCCCGGGTGCACTCACCTGCAATTACTGCGGCGGCTTCCCGGCTCGAGGTCCCAGGCATCGGGCCCAGGAAGCTAACGAGTGCTTCAGACAATGTCTACCGCGGTGAGGACGTCCATCTTTGTCGGGTTGACACGATCAGTTGCAGCGACCGTTGCTGAACCAATCACCCGCGTGCCGTCATAGAGCACAACGGCCTGACCCGGTGCAAGTCCGCGAATTGGCTCATCAAGTGAAACATAGACCTGGTCATTAACCAGAGCGGCCCGAGCCCGAACCGGCTCCGCATGTGCACGGACTTGCGCCATAACCTGAATAGGTTGGTCCGTCAGCGGCATTCCTGCCCAGATCGGATCCACTCCGACAATGTGGTGAACATCGAGAAGTTCGGGTGAGCCCACAAAGACATCCCCGCTTGCTCGATCAACATCGACAACATAACGGGGTTTACCGTCTTCAGCGGGAACGGTCAGATTCAAACCACGGCGTTGCCCAATGGTCACGGTGAAAGTACCTAGGTGCTCACCAAGGACCTCGCCCGTTGATGCATCCTTGATGGCACCTGACTGCTCACCCAATTTGCGAATTAGATAGCCCGCGGTGTCTCCGTCAGGAATGAAGCAGATGTCGTGGCTATCCGGTTTTTTGGCGGTAATGAGCCCTCGTTCCTCAGCCTCTGCCCTAATCGCAGGTTTGGTGTCACCACCCAGCGGAAAGAGGGAATGCTCCAACTGCTCTTGGGTCAAAACACCGAGAACATAGGACTGGTCCTTGAGTGGGTCAATGGCTCGATGCATTTCGATTCCGTGGTCACCTGATTTGATCTGCGCATAATGCCCTGTTGCAACGGCATCAAAACCTAGCGCTAATGCACGATCCAAGACGGCACTAAATTTGATTTTCTCATTACAACGAAGACAGGGGTTTGGAGTCCGCCCAGCCAAGTACTCGTCATGAAAGTTGTCCATGACATTCTCAGCGAACTGAGTCGAAAAATCCCACACATAAAAAGGAATGCCCAACTTGTCAGCGACTCTTCGCGCATCTCTTGCATCGTCCAATGTGCAACAACCTCGGCTCTTTCCATTCGAGTCTGTGCGCGACAGCGCGAGATGGACGCCGACAACCTCATGTCCTTGATCGATTACCCGGGCGGTCGCAACGGAGGAGTCAACTCCGCCACTCATCGCTGAAATAATTCTCATGGCTATAACGATCCTGCACGAATAGCGCGTTCGACAGCGCCCGGTAATGCTTGGGCGAGAATGTCGATTTCCTCTTTGCTGGAATCGCGACCAAGACTGAACCTCAGTGAAGCTCGAGCCGTTTTTTCTTCGACACCCATTGCAAGTAGTACATGGCTCGGTTCAGGAATTCCCGCGGTGCAGGCTGACCCGGTCGAACAATCAATGCCTGCAGCGTCCAGGAGCATCAGCAAAGAATCCCCTTCACACCCTGGAAATGAAAAGTGCGTGTTATTGGGCAAACGGCCATCACCCGAGGGCGGGCCATTGAGTTGCGCTTCAGGCACTGCCACCTGAACAGCGTTGATCAGGTACTCCTGTAATTCGCGGAGTTCGCGCGCATGCTCTGAGACATTCTGGGTGGCTAACCTAGAGGCGGCTGCAAATGCTGCGATGGATGCTGGATCGAGCGTTCCTGATCGAATTTCACGCTCTTGCCCACCACCATGCAAAATCGGAGTCACTTTGGCATGGGGATCAATTATTAGTGCTCCAACCCCTACCGGTCCGCCAATCTTGTGACTACTGAGCGTCACCGCCGTGGCCCCCAACTGCGGCAACTCTAGCTCGATTTGCCCGAATGCCTGGACCGCATCAGTGTGGAATGGCACCGCATATTTTTCACAAATACTCGCGATCTCTCGCACTGGTTGAATGGTCCCAATTTCATTATTTGCCCACATTATGGAAACCAGCGCGATGCCACCATGTGTCAATATTTCCTCGAGTTGCACGACGTCGACCACACCGATGGAATCCACCGCCAAGAAGTGAACCGACGCACCTTCGTGATCCCGCAACCAAATTACTGGGTCAAGCACTGCATGATGTTCTATAGCACTAGTCACGATTCCAAGAGGCGAGTGCCCTAACTCCTTGCACCGAGCCCAGTACAGACCTTTGACCGCCAAATTGTCAGATTCGGTACCACCACCGGTGAACACAACCGCTGACGGGCGAACGCCGAGATCCTCAGCGATTGATTCACGGGCCTGCTCAACGATACGTCGGGCCGCGCGTCCCGAAGTGTGCAAACTAGATGCGTTTCCAACATTGCTGCCGGCCTCAAGCCATGCCTGAGCGGCCTCAGGCCTCAATTGCGTGGTGGCAGCGTGATCCAGGTAAACCCGACTCACCACTCACCTCGCCTCATTGATTGGCCGTTAATGTAATTACTGCCCGTACGCACGGCGTACGGGCAGTAAGCATAATGAATCCACGCATCTCACGCGAATGCTCTATTTCAAATCACATTACTTGCGACTGGAGATTTCCTGAGTGAGCTGTGGAACGACCGAAAAGAGATCTCCGACAACACCGTAATCAGCGAGCTCAAAGATTGGTGCCTCGGGATCTTTGTTCACTACAACGACAACCTTGGATGTCTGCATTCCTGCGCGATGCTGAATGGCCCCTGAAATTCCATTGGCGATGTACAGCTGAGGGGAAACGGTCTTTCCTGTTTGTCCCACCTGGAATTGGTGCGGGTACCACCCTGCGTCAGTCGCCGCACGGGAAGCGCCAACCGCACCATTCAATGAGTCAGCGAGTTGTTCGATGACTCCAAAACCTTCTGCTCCCCCAACACCACGTCCGCCGCTAACAACAATCTCTGCCTCTGCCAGTTCAGGGCGAGCACCCTTCTCCACAACAGCACGGTTAGTGATCGTGACCTTTTGTGCTGCTTCACTCACAGCCGGCGTGATATCAGTCTTTGTCGCGGTTGTCGGAGCTTGAGTTGCAGGGATTGCATTTGGGCGAACGGTGATGATCGGAGTGCCATGCGTGACCTTGGAGTGCACGATCGTGCTTCCACCAAAAACACTCTGCGTGACAGTGCCATCAGCGGCGATCTCCACTGCGTCGGTGATGATGCCGCTTCCTGACTTTATTGCAGCACGGGCTGCAATTTCCTTGCCATCAGCACTGGATGCCACGAGCACCGCTGCTGGCGACATTGATCCAATGAGTTCAGCGACGATTTCGGCACCAGGGGCAACAGGATGGTTGCGCACAGCGTCGGAATCAGCCACGAGCACCTGAGAAGCACCAAAGGAACCCATCGTCTCAACAACGGAATCCGTGCAACCCGCGCCGAGCCATAAAACAACAGGCGAACCGAGGCTGCGCGCCGCTGTGACAAGTTCCAAGGTGACTTTCTTTACTTCGGAGTCAAAGTGCTCCGCTAATACGATTACGTCAGACATCTCATTACTCCTTAAATGAACTTCTGGCTTGTGAGGTACTCAGCAATCTTTGTTCCGCCATTGCCTTCATCGGTGACAACCACGCCCGCTGCTTTCGGTGGGCGTGCCGCAAAGTCAGCTACCGCAGACCATGCTGCTGCGGCACCGACGACGGATGCTTCAAGTCCCAGGTCACCAACCGTGAGTGTCTCCACAGGCTTCTTCTTCGCAGCCATGATTCCCTTGAAGGATGGATAACGGGGCTCATTAATTTTTTCAACCACGCTCACCACCGCAGGAAGTTCAGTTGTGAGGACGTCGTAGCCGTAATCGGTAACGCGCTCAGCGGTGAGAGTGGTTCCGCTCACGTCAACTTTCTGGGCAAACGTGACTTGCGGGAGATCAAGGCGTTCAGCAATCATGGCCGGGATGACAGACATCCGGGCATCGGTCGATTCAGAGCCAAACAGAATCAGGTCAAATCCTCGGCCCTCCAGCGCCTTGGCCAATGCGGCAGACGTCGCGATTGCATCCGAGCCCGCCAAGTGGTCATCGACCAGGTGAATACCTGCATCAGCGCCCATGCTGATTGCCTTGCGCAGTGTCTCGGCCGCCCTCTCGGGGCCCATGGTCACGATGACAACTTCGCCGCCGAGGGCCTCAGTTATCTGTAGGGCCTGCTCAACCGCGTATTCATCGAGTTCATTGAGAACGCCATCAGCGGCTTCACGGTCTAGCCGGGAATCGTCACTGCGTAATTTTTTCTCGGCCCATGTATCAGGCACCTGCTTCACGCACACTGCAATTTTCACGTCGCCTGCCCTTCTGCGTTCGAATATCGTGGGTATTTGTTGAGAATACCTCTCCACTTTCTTGCGTCATTTTACTGCACACACAGTCTCGCGCTTCCTATGTTACTCACGAGTAACTATTTGCGCCTGCCGTGGCGCGAAGGGTTAAGGTCACCATGTGCCTGCCTCACGCGTCCTTGCAACCGACGCCACCCAAATTACCGGGTCCGCGGGCGATTCTCTGGGCGATGTCTGCTTCGTGTTCCATTCCCACCTGCCGTGGGTCCTGGGCCACGGCACATGGCCCGTGGGTGAGGAATGGCTCTATCAGGCATACGCCCACAGTTACATCCCTCTGCTCACCGAATTGGCCGATCTGGAGCGCGAAGGGTTTCGAAATCTTGCTTCGCTCGGGATAACACCTGTCCTTGCCGCACAGCTGGACAATCCGATTGCCCTGCGCAATCTGGACATCTGGCTCAACAATTGGCAATTGCGGGCCGGCGAGGTGCCTTCGAGTCATCCTGCCTTTGAACATGAGCGCGCATTGGCCCAGAAAACCCGATTGGATTTTCTCCAGTATTTTTCCCGCGGAGCCTCGCCCATGATTCGGCGATTGCACGACTCGGGGGCGGTAGAGATACTTGGAGGCCCGCTTGCCCACCCGTTCACCCCGAACCTCACTCCCGAGATCCACGACATTGCCCTAGCGACTGGACTCGATGATGCCGCGCGCCGATGGGGATTCATGCCGAATGGAATCTGGGTACCCGAGTGCGCCTACCGGCCGCACCAAGAAGGTTCATATGAAAAGTTTGGGATCACGCATTTTCTTATCGATGAACCTGCAATTCGTGCGGTGCACGGCGAACCAAATGTCGGATATCAAATAGGAGATTCACGGGTTAACGTGGTGGCTCGCGATGCCCACGCAAGTGACCACCTGTGGTCGGCGCAACGGGGATTCCCAGGCAACGAGAACTATCGGGACTTTCACGATGTTGATAATGAGCACGGAGTGCGGCTTTCACGGGTAGGAAACAAAGCCGACGCAGATAAAGAACCATATGATCCTGAGCGCGCAACCATTCAGGTGCGCAGTGATGCTGACACGTTCATCGACTCACTTGTCCATGCATTCGATCAGCAACGGTCCAATAATCCACATGAACGGCCACGAATTGTTGTCGGCATTGATACTGAACTTTTGGGCCATTGGTGGCATGAAGGAGTTTCATGGTTTTCGACTGTTATCCGGTCATTACCAAGTCGAAATATTTCCACCATCACTTTGCAGCAGGCAAGTTCCAACCCGCGCGCATCGGTGCAGCTAGGAGAATCATCATGGGGTGAAGGCAAGGATTGGCGCATCTGGACCGATGACCCCGTACGGGATCTCGTGATAATGAATCACCAAGCACAGGGTCATGTCCTCGCGAAAATTACTTCAGATTCCGATACCCGCGGCCCTTCGCTCAATTCCGACCTTAATGAACTCATGCTTCTGCTTTCGAGCGATTGGGCATTCATGATCAGCCGAGACTCAGCGGCACAATATGCGCGCGAGAGGGCTATCGGCCACTTTCAAAATTTGATGATTAGCAAACTCCGCGATGCAACTGACCTTCCTTTCCCCATGGTCGAAACGGTCGCTCGCGCACAGTTCAGGATGCAGGAAGATGAGCACACGCGCAATTAGCTGAGATCCTGATCGGAGACTTGCTCCGCGGCCACTTGCTGCAGTGCGCGCTCGGTGCGGTCTTGCACCGAGCGCTCATGCCGAACACGCTCCAAATCGCTTGGCCGTGGTTCACTGCGCAGCCTGATTACTCGAGCAGGTACACCCACCGCAATGCTCCACTGCGGAATCTCTCCTTTAACAACTGAGTTTGCACCGATAACACTGCCTGAACCAATCCGCGTTCCTCGCAAAATCGAGACTTTTGTGCCAATCCATACATCGTCGCCGATAGCTACGGGGCTCTTCACAATTCCCTGTCGGCGAATAGCGATTTGTGTGCTGTCCGTTCTGTGGTCGAAATCGCACATGTAAACCGAATCAGAAATTACGCACTCGGATCCAATTGCGATATCAAGGTAAGCGTTGATTGTGTTTCCCTGTCCAAATACAGTCTTAGCGCCAATTGTCACTGTCCCCTCATGTGCTCGGATCTGATTGCCATCGCCCAGATGCACCCACGGGTAAATAACTATCCGGCCATATCCCTTTCGACAGCTCAGTTCGACATTCTTTCCAAGAAAAACAAAGCCCAAGCATTGAACGCCTGAAGGCCCAAATATTTTTAGTTTCAAGAACCGCCAATACCGCACCAAGTAATCCCAATTCCAAGCACGATTACGAATGATCCAAAGCACATTGCTCCAGCGAAGGATTCTAAATTCGGGCATCGGCCAGCTCACCAACTCGTGAACCCAAAATTTCCCTGTAATGCTCAATTGTTTCCGCAGCCACGTGTGACCAGGTGAATTCCTGCTCAATTCTGTGCTGCAGGGACTCGCTGCGCTTCTGTGCTTCTGACCTGTCGGCTCGAATCTCCTGCAACAAAGCAGCAATATGATGGCCATCAACATTGATAAGGACATACCCGAACTCAGAAGTTGGAACCGTTTCGCGCAATCCCCCCGCCTTGGACACGATCAAAGGTATGCCTTGTACGCCCAACTCGAGGGCAACAATGCCGAAGGGCTCATAGGTCGATGGAATGACAGCGGCGTCGGCCTTGGAAAGAACCTCAAGCATCCTTTCCTGTGACAGGTAGCCATGAAAAGTAACCGACTCGCTCAAACCTTTTCTCGTCACCTTGTCGCTGAGAGCGCTCAACTGGCTCCCCGAGCCAATGACGTGGAAGTGAATCGTTGAGTCGTTAAGGACTGCTAGGGCATCGATCACATGATGGATGCCTTTCTCCCACTCCAGTCGGCCAACAAAGACAACCTCGAAACCGTGTCCTGATCGAACCTGATCGACTCTCTTTGCAGCAGGTGAATCGGTGCGAACTCCGTTTGGAATGACTTCGATCTTGTTGATATTGGCACAGAGGTTGTACATCAGTTCAGATTTCATGGCGGTACTACACACGATGAGGGAATCAGCCTGCTCGATCACTGCTCGTTCCCTAGCGTGGACAATTTTTGATAGTCGCGAGCTCAGCCAGCCTGAATGGCGACCGATCTCCGTGGCATGAATCGTGATGGCACTCGGCACGCCCCACATATCTGCCGAGAGAAATGTTTGCTCCGCTGCGATCCAGTCGTGACCGTGGACGAGATCTGGGCTCCAATCAGTGAGGACTGCTCTCGACTGGGCAAACGAATCCATGGCGAACCTGTGTGACCAATACTCAAAAGAATTCTCGTCAAATGCGATCCTGGGCTCGCTTTGTGACACACGGATAACTCTGACTCCATGTTCATCCACCGTATCCGCAGACAATTGCCCTTCAATTTGCTGAGTCACAACAACCACATCGTGACCAGCGCGCACCTGTTCACGTGTCAGTTCCAGGACATGCGTGCCCAGTCCGCCATACATGACGGGTGGGTATTCCCATGAAAAATGGACGATTCGCATCTGACTCAGGGAGCGCAGCCCGTGATACACACATTGTAAAAGAACTCATCAGGGACGACTTTGCTCAACAGATTCTTATCCAGAGCCTCGAGTTTTTTCCAAGTTCCAAATGCAAAGTTGGCCCAACCCCAACCAAGTGCTCCGGGTTTGACCGATGCTTCAAATGTGCGCACCGGCCAGCCGAACCAACTCGCGCTCAGTTCCTCGGTCACCGTGTTCACATCTACCGCGCCCGATCTGACCGCTATGCGGGCCAATGAGTCCGGGTCAAATGTGTGAATATCAACAACAGATTCAAGTGCCTGTGCGCGCGACGACTCTTCGATCTCATGGGGTTCCTTGGCCCAGCGATCTCTCAAGGGCGGTAACGCCGTTACATGTGTGCTGACCCACCACGTCAGGCGAGATAGAGAGCGCGCAATGACATCACCCTTTTCGGTGGGTTCACCGCAGAAAACAAATCTTCCACCTGGCCGCAATATTCTGATGACTTCAGAAAATAGTGCCTCTAGATCGGGAACATGGTGAAGCACTGCATGACCAACAACTAAATCAACGCTCTGGGATGCAAATGGAAGGCTCTCAGCATCTGCCACCGTGCCCGTGACAGTCAATCCAAGTTGCTTTCCATTCCGCACTGCAACAGAGACCATGCCCGAACTCACATCCGTGGCAATTCCACGTTTTCCAACCCCTGATTGCATGAGGTTCAATAAAAAGAAGCCCGTTCCGGAACCTAATTCAACAACCGTGTCATAAGAGTCCTGTTGCTCGCGGGGAACAATGTGGTCAAAGCAGTTCCGGGCATAATCAACACAACGTTGATCATAGGAAATACTCCATTTGTCGTCGTATGTTTCTGCTTCCCAATCGTGATACAAAATATTGGCAAGCTTGGAGTCTGACCACGCCCTTTCTAAGTCCTTCGCTAGGGCATCTGGAACGTTATTACTCATGGTTCCTAACGCCCCACAAATGTTGCTTTGCCAGGACCCTCATTAACAAATGAGTTCATTCCAACGCTTTGATCCTCGGTTGCAAAGAGGGCCGCAAATTCAGTGCTTTCAATCGAGAGCCCCGTGGAGAGGCTGGCATCCAGACCGTTATCGATAGCTCGCTTTGCGGCAGCCAATGCGATCTTTGGGCCACCAACGAATTGACCTGCCCATTTGAGGGCAATCGCAAGCACGTCATCCGGTGCGCACACTTTATTCACTAGGCCGATTTCAAGTGCTTCATCCGCCGAAATCATCCGTCCACCAAAGATCAGTTCCTTAGCCTTGGAAGGTCCCACTAGCCGAGGTAAGCGCTGGGTTCCACCTGCTCCTGGAATTATTCCAAGGAGTATTTCAGGCTGGCCCAGCTTCGCGTTATCGCCTGCAACTCGAAAGTCTGCGCACATGGACAACTCCAGTCCTCCGCCGAGCGCAAAGCCCGTGACCGCAGCAATCGTCGGTTGTGAAATCTTTGCTACCGCATCGAAGGCGCCCTGAAGGCTGTGGGCAGCACTCGACATGTCAGCGTAAGTCATCTGTGCCATTTCCTTGACATCAGCGCCAGCGGCAAAAACTTTGGGTCCGCCATAAAGCACAACCGCGTCAACGTCCTTATGTCCAGACACCACGTGCGCTGCGGACGCTATCTCCCGCTGCATTTGCAGATTGAGTGCATTCATGGGCGGACGCATAAGGTTAATGACCGCAACTCCCGCATCAAGTTCGACTTTGATGAATTCACTCTCGCTGAGAATAGTTGCCATGTAGAAATCCTCTCCCGCTATGTCGAAGCGCCACATTCGATTCAGCGCTGACCCCTGAACCTCACACGCTAGCCCACTGCAGCATGTCGGGTTCACCAGACAGGGAAGTTGCACGACTAAACTCACCCGAGTGCGCACAAAAGTAGGTCATTGGGATCCCTTTGGCGTGACACCTCGCGACGACGGCAGCGCCAAGGTCTCCCTTTGGGCCCCACACGCTGATTTTGTTGAATTTTGCATCCTTCGGGGCTCGGAAACCCACGGATTCGTTGAAGAACGCCACTCCCTCACCCATCGGGTTCAGAATGTCCACTACGACATAATCCCCAACGTACCTGTCGGGTCCCGATATGGATTTCGTGTCCACGGACCCTGGAATCCTCGAGAGGGCATGAGATTTAACCCCAATAAATTCCTCGTAGATCCCTACGCCAAATTGCTTGTTGGAGAGTTGATCAACGACCCTGCAATTTTTGATTACGACCTCAACGACCCGCAAACCATGTCCACACTCGACAGCATCGACGTCGTTCCTCACTCAGTCGTCACTTCTTCATCATTTGATTGGCAAGGGGATCGACCACTTGAACGCCCGTGGAATGAAACGGTCATCTATGAGACCCATGTGAAGGGTCTCACCAAGTTGCACCCCTCTGTGCTCGAATCCGAGAGAGGCACATTCCGGGGCTTAGCCACCCCCGAAGTCCTCGAACACCTCAAACACATTGGTGTGACGGCCGTTGAACTGCTTCCCGTTCATCACTATGTCAACGAATTGCATCTGATGGACACCGGGTTAACCAATTATTGGGGCTACAACACACTGGGATTTTTCGCACCACACTCAGGTTATGCAGTGAGCGAGGGATCACAGATCGATGACTTCAAATATATGGTGCGCGAACTTCACAAGGTTGGTATCGAGGTAATCCTCGACGTCGTCTACAACCACACGGCCGAAGGTGGCCTCGATGGCCCTAGCCTGTCGTTCAAAGGCATCAACAACAAAGACTTTTACCGTCTGAACGAAGATGGCAACTACATAGATTTCGCAGGCTGCGGGAACACGATCAACGCGGCTAAACCACAAGCACTTCAACTCATCATGGACTCACTCCGTTATTGGGTCACCGAAATGCACATTGATGGATTTCGATTTGATCTTGCCGCCGCACTGGCCCGCTCCTTCTATGACGTTGACATGCTTGGAAACTTTCTCACCACGATTCAACAAGATCCCATTCTCCGACGCGTGAAATTGATAGCGGAGCCCTGGGATATTGGTCCCGGTGGTTATCAGGTTGGCTCATTCCCACCCTTGTGGAGTGAATGGAATGACAAATACCGTGACGATGTCCGCGATTTCTGGCGAGGTGAAAGTGGAATTGCTGGAATTGGCTGGCGACTTTCTGGATCCCAAGACATCTACGGTGGCGATGGCACCGACCCCTACACCTCCATCAACTTTGTCACTGCACATGACGGTTTCACAATGCGCGACTTAGTGTCCTTCAACCACAAGCACAATGAAGCTAACCTCGAGGAAAATCGTGATGGTACAGACAACAATCGTTCGTACAATTACGGCGTTGAAGGCGAAACCACCGACCCCCAGATAATTGAAACCCGTTCACGCCAGATTAGAAATTTTCTCGCCACACTGTTTCTTTCCGGTGGCGTACCCATGCTCGTGGCTGGAGATGAACTCCACCGAACCCAACAGGGAAACAACAACAGTTACTGTCAGGACAACCCCATCTCATGGATCAACTGGGATCTACAACAAGAAGACTGGGATCTGGTTGATTTCACCGCAACCTTGGCACACATTCGCGCCACCTACCCCGCACTCCGTCCTCTGGGATTCTTCACAGGTGACCCGCACTTCGACAACGGACCCAAAGACCTCGCTTGGTTTGCGCCCAGTGCACATGAGATTGAACATTGGCACTCCGAGTCACATTCAACAATTGGCATGTTTCTCACCCCTGAGCCTTCGGAATCGCTCTATGCAATCTTCCATGCCGGCGCAGAATCAGTTTCGGTGACACTACCGGGTGCCCCCTATGCCCAGAGGTACACACCGATTCTCGATACGAGTGCCATAAACGGTGTCCCAACGAGCGAGCAGCACAATGCGGGTGAGTCCATCACGATGCCACCTCGTTCAACCTATGTCATGAGAGCGCATACATAACGAAAATCCTCTAGCGCAACGGAAATTCGGAGTCCGATTTTTGTTCTGAATTCGCTGGCACAACCTGAAGCCCAAGATCGGCACTCGAGGCCAATGCTGGGTGCGTCGGGGTGATCCGAACTGAATATCCCAACGAACCATTGCGATCCAGAGGAATCTGCCCAGAATAGATTCGACGTTGCCCCTCTAGTGATTGCGTTAGCTCAAGATCAGCGCGCAACGGGTGTTCCAATTCGTCCACGGAGTTCACGCGACCATAGATCACCTGCACGTTTACATCACGCTCGGCGATCTGGCCAAGGTTGACATAGGCCCTAATGGGCACGCTGGTGCCCAGACTTGCTACACCGTCAGGCAGATCCGCATCAACGTGCTCAATCACCACCGAGTCCCAGTGAGTTCTCACACCTGCTTTCCACTCGGCCAAGTCTTTGGCCGGCGCGAAATCGTCACCACAGAGCGCATTTCCAGCGAGTGCAGCGGGCGTGTACAAACGTTGAACGTAATCGCGCACCATTCTGGTGGCCAATACTTTCGGTCCCAGTGCACACAAAGTGTGGCGAATCATTGCCAACCAATCATGCGGAACACCCGTTTCACCAACACGATAAAAAGTTGGCGCAACCTGAGTTTCGATTAATTCATAAAGCGCATTTGCTTCCAGGTCATCACGTAATTCAAGGTCGTTCACGCCATTAGCAGAAGGAATGGCCCAACCATTTTCTCCATCAAACCACTCGTCCCACCAACCATCCATGATGGACAGATTAAGCGCCCCGTTCAAAGCTGCCTTCATGCCTGAAGTCCCACTCGCCTCGAGGGGTCGGATTGGATTATTGAGCCAGACATCACAACCTGGATAAAGAGTCGTGGCCATTCCGATTTCGTAATTGGGAAGGAACACAATGCGATGCCTTACGTCTTCGGCGTCAGCGAACTTGACCAACTGTTGAATCAAAGCCTTTCCACCATCGTCGGCAGGGTGCGCTTTGCCCGCAATCACAAGTTGTATTGGACGTTCGGGGTCGGTGAGGAGAGCACGCAAACGCTGCGGATCTCGCAGCATCAATGTCAACCGCTTGTATGAGGGAACTCGTCGCGCAAACCCAATGGTCAAAATATCGGGATCAAGAATGTCCTGGGTCCACGCAAGTTCTGATTCACCCGCTCCCCTGTCACGCCACGATTGGCGTAACCGCTTTCGAGCCATCTTGATCAACTCTGAGCGCAACTCGCGCTTGACAGCCCAAAACTTTTCATCAGAAAGTTCGCCCATGCGATCCCAGACGTGATCAGGTTCAATGAATCCGAACTCCTGCTGAGCCAACTCAAAGATTTGAGGAGCAACCCAGGTTGGAGCATGCACTCCATTTGTGATGGACGTAATTGGAACATCGTCACTGTCAAAGCCTGGCCAGAGGTGAGCAAACATTTCTCGAGACACTTCACCATGCAAAAGAGAGACACCATTGGCGCGCCCTGCGAGCCTGAATCCCATCATCGCCATGTTGAAAACATCGGCGTCGGTCTCTTTTCCTAGTGCAATGATTTTCTCGACTGGCATTCCGGGGTCAGCGTTATCGCCACCGAAATACCGACTAATGAGTTCTATTGAAAAGCGATCGATACCCGCCGGGACCGGAGTGTGCGTGGTAAAGACGGTATTTGCACGCGTGGCCTCGAGCGCCTGCTCGAAATTCAGTTGCGCTGATCCTTGGACCAGTTCACGCATGCGCTCCAACCCCAGAAAACCCGCATGGCCTTCATTGGTGTGAAAAACATTCGGTGGCACAACGTCCTTCAACTCGCAATAGCGCCTGAGAGCTCGAATGCCACCGATTCCGAGGAGCATTTCCTGTTCAAGTCTGTTATCACTGCCACCGCCGTACAGCCGGTCAGTCACATCGCGTGCGTACTGCTCATTTGATTCAATGTCAGAGTCCAGGAGAATCAATGGCACCCGACCCACTTGAGCGATCCAGACGTGAGCGCCCAACTCGCGGCCCTGGGGCATTCCTACCGTGATGCGCACGGGTGATCCATCTCGCTCACGCAAAAGTGTTACCGGGCTGGCGTCTGGATTACTGATCGGATAGTGCTCAACTTGCCAGCCATCCCGAGAGAGTGATTGACGGAAGTAGCCAGATTTATAAAACAAGCCGATGCCGATGAGTGGAACACCAAGGTCACTCGATGACTTCAAATGATCACCCGCGAGAATGCCCAGCCCGCCGCTGTATTGGGGAAGCGCCGCGGTAACACCAAATTCCGGTGAAAAGTATGCGATTCCCGTAATTGCCGCGCTCGCGGTTCCCTGCTGATCTTGAAACCAGCCAGGGGTCGCACGGTATGCGTCCAAATCAGACTTTCGCTCATTGACCCAATTCACGAATCCCGCATCGTGGGCCAATTCATCGAGTCGCTCACTGGAGACTCCACCCAGAAGCAGAATTGGATCTTGTGATTGTTCCCATAATTCCGGGTCAATCGATGCAAAGAGGCGAACGGTTTCAGGGTTCCATGACCACTGCAAATTGAGCGCCAATGCTTCCAGCGGCTCAAGGCTGGCGGGGAGGACACTTCGGACTGTGATTCTCTTAAGTGCTCGCACAGGCCTAACCTATCGAAAGGGCCCATTGCTCATGCAAACGTATACATGAAAAGTTGTGGTGAGTCACCCAGTTCCCCGATACCCTCTATCCATGGCTAAGCGCACCGCTCCTCAACATGCGGTCACTGAAGACCTTTTGCCCGAGGATTCCTCGCATCTGGCATCCCCTCGATTCACCATCACCGACGTCTCTCCCGTGGTCCGGGCTGATCACTGCTCGGGATCCACCGTTGCTTGCACATCCCCGAGTGGCCTACTCCCTGCAGCTGGAGCGGTCGGCGAAGTCATTCCTTTCAGTGCAACCGCTTTTCGAGAGGGCCACGATTCATTGGCCGTGGATTTGACGTTGATCAATCCGGCTGGAAAGCAACTCGGTCCGTTTCCCATGCGCCCCGGGTGGGACCCGGATCGCTATGAAGCACTCTTCCGGCCTGAGGAACAAGGCCTTTGGCATTTCACCATCACCGCCTGGGGTGACCCGTGGTCCACCTGGCAGCACCGGGCCAGCATCAAAATTCCAGCAAACCTTGATGTCGAACTCGAGTTCACCGAGGGCGCGAACATTTTGAATCAAATTCTGGAAACCCTTCCCGCCCGCGACCAGCGAAAATTGCACAGTGCAATTGCAACGATGACGGACACCGCGCTTCCACCGAGCGTACGGCTCGCCGCAGCAATCGACCCCGCGGTTGCCCAATTGACCACTGCATTTCCACTGCGCGAATTTCCCACCGACAGCGGCCCTTGGCCACTTCTTGTGGAGAGAACTCGTGCACTCGTAGGCGCTTGGTACGAATTCTTTCCGCGCAGCGAGGGTGCGAGCACCGATCCACCACGTTCAGGGACATTCTCCACGGCTGCAGAGCGATTAACTGCCGTAGCAGCTATGGGCTTCGACGTTGTTTATCTCCCCCCAATTCACCCGATCGGTGAGGTAAATCGCAAAGGGCGCAACAACACACTCACTCCTTCAGCATCAGACCCTGGCTCGCCCTGGGCGATCGGTTCTCGACATGGTGGTCATGACAGCGTGCATCCCGATCTAGGGACACTAAAGGACTTCGCTGACTTCGTGGCCGCCGCAGAAAGACTTAATCTAGAAATTGCCTTGGATCTAGCGTTGCAGACAACCCCCGATCATCCCTGGGTGTCGTCACACCCCGAGTGGTTCACCACGAGAGCCGATGGCAGCATCGCATTCGCCGAGAATCCGCCAAAAAAATACCAAGACATCTATCCTCTCAATTTCGATAACGATCCCGAGGGTCTCTACGCTGAAGTTGAGAGAATCACTCGTTTCTGGATAGATCAGGGAATCAATATTTTTCGGGTGGATAATCCCCACACCAAACCTGTGTGGGTCTGGCATCGACTCATACATTCCATCAATAAAACCAATCCTGATGTCATCTTTTTGGCAGAAGCATTTACCCGAGCACCCATGATGCGAGCACTCGCCGAGGTTGGTTTCCAGCAGAGCTACACATACTTCACCTGGAAGACCTCGAAACAAGAGTTGGAGGAGTACTTTTCGCAACTAGCAGGCCCAATGTCGAGCTACATGCGTCCCAATGTTTTTACCAACACTCCCGACATCCTGCACGCATACCTTCAATCAGGCATGCCTGCTGCATTTGCCATCAGGGCGACGCTGGCAGCCACGCTCTCGCCAACCTACGGCATCTACAGCGGCTTTGAGCTATTCGAACATGTTGCATTGCGCCCTGGAAGCGAGGAATACCTTGATTCGGAGAAGTTCGAATACAGGCCCCGAAATTGGGAACTCGCCACTAAACAGGGACGCACACTCGCACCGCTCATTACCTCACTCAATACCATTCGCAAACGCAACCCAGCCCTGCATTCACTGCGATCACTTCGTTTCCACCCCACCGACTCACCAGACATAATCGCGTATTCGAAGCGTGATGGCACTAACACGATCCTGGTTGTGTGCACCCTTGATCCCTACCACGAACACGAAACAACAGTGCATTGGAACATGCCCGAGTTGGGCTTGGGTTGGTCTGATGAATTTGCAGTGACGGAGGAACTCTCTAACGCACATTGGCGGTGGGGGCCCAACACTTTTGTTCGGCTCAATCCTTATGAAACCGTTGCCCATATTGCTCGAATCACAAGCCCAATCACGGCTCAGGAAATATTTAGTGCATCACCTGAAAATCTCAAGAAGGGCGCCGTTCGGTGATGTCAGGGATTTCCCATCAGGAGCTGCAAAGGATCGCCCACGGTTCACACTTTGATCCTCACTCAGTTCTTGGTGCCCACCTTGATGGTCGAACCCTAGTTTTCCGATCCCTCAAGCCCGAAGCTCGCGCCGTAAGCGTCCGCGTTGATGACCAATTAATTCCAATGACACAAGAAATCCCCGGCATATGGGTAGCATCGATGCCCCATGATCCGGGTTGCCCAATACCGGCGTACACCTTGGAAACCCTGTATTCCGAGTCCACATTTACTTCACAAGACCCCTATCGATTTCTCCCCACACTGGGTGAACTCGACCTGCACCTGATCGCCGAGGGACGCCATGAGGAGCTGTGGAATGTCCTCGGCGCCCGCCCTCGAGAAGTAGAGCTCAACGGGATCCAGATTCATGGAGTTTCATTTGCTGTCTGGGCGCCCAATGCACAGGGCGTGCGTGTCATCGGGGACTTCAATTTTTGGAATGGGCAAACGCACCCAATGCGCTCACTGGGATCTACCGGGGTCTGGGAACTTTTTATCCCTGATCTACCTGCAGGTTCAGCATATAAGTTTTCAATTCTCGGCCCCGACGGTATCTGGCGCGCGAAAGCTGATCCAATGGCGTTTGCTACAGAGATTCCACCGAAAACAGCATCCGTTGTTTTCGCATCTGATTTTTCCTGGACAGACGGGGAGTGGTTGACGCAGCGTGCCCTGCGCAATCAGCACGTTATTCCGATGAGTATCTATGAAGTTCATCTCGGCTCCTGGAGACCTGGCCTGAACTATTTACAAATGTCGGTCGAGTTGGTCGAATACGTTAAATCAGCCGGCTTTACTCATGTTGAGTTTCTCCCTGTGGCAGAACATCCCTATGGACCATCCTGGGGCTACCAGGTCACTTCCTACTACGCACCCACGTCTCGATTCGGAAACCCTGATCAGTTTCGTCACCTCATAGATTCGTTGCACAATGCTGGAATCGGGGCGATCCTCGACTGGGTTCCTGCCCATTTCCCCAAAGATGAATGGGCATTGGCCAATTTTGATGGCACCTGCCTCTACGAGCATCCGGATCCACGTCGCGGCGAACACCCTGATTGGGGTACCTATATCTTCGACTTTGGTCGAAAAGAGGTGCGAAACTTCTTGGTGGCAAATGCGATCTATTGGTTGGAAGAATTCCATCTCGATGGGCTTCGTGTTGATGCCGTTGCTTCCATGCTCTACCTGGACTACTCGCGCGTGGACGGTCAATGGCTACCCAATCAGTATGGGGGTAGAGAAAACCTTGAAGCAGTCTCTTTCCTGCAGGAAATGAATGCAACAGTTTACAAGCGGGTACCTGGTGCGGTCACTATAGCTGAAGAATCCACCGCGTGGCCGGGCGTCACTCGGCCAACAAATACGGGCGGGCTTGGCTTTGGATTCAAATGGAACATGGGTTGG